>JBPPMH010000184.1:0-23601 GCA_051305945.1 Gemmatimonadaceae bacterium | reverse complement strand
TACCAGGGGAGGAAGCAGGTTCAGTGCCTCCGAAGCGCCGAACCTACGTCAGCCCGGCGTCGGGGTCAAGCTACAGCCGGATGTAGCGAAATGGATTCTTCTTGATGTCCGCGATCAGCTCGTCCAGCTGCCGGCGCAGCTCCGCGAGCTCTTCCTGCACGGCCTTGTCGTTCATCGCCCGGCCCGCGGTTCCACGGGCATCGTCGAGCGAGCGCTGCAGTGACGCGACTTCGTCGCGCAGGCCCTGCACCGACGCGCCGAGGGTAGTATCGCGGCGGAACTTGCCGACCGTGCCGCGCTCGGACGTGATGAGCAGCCGCAGCGAGTCAACGTTCGACCGGATAGCGCCGAAGCGGGCGCCGAATTTCGGATCGTTCATGATCATGGCGGCGGTCCCGCCGCCGCGCGTGAGCCGCGCGGTAAAGCGGGAGAAATTCGCGCCCACGCGGCCGATGTCGCGCGGTCCCTCGACTGCCATCGCGCCGAACGTGCCGCGCGCGGTCTTCATGTCTTCCACGACCGCGCTCACCTCTTCCTTCAGCGCGCCGAAATCCCGCCCTACGGAGGCGAGTTGCGCCATCACCCCTTCGGCCTGGCGGTAGGCGCCCGCGTACAGCGTGTCGCCCGGTTGCGCCTGCGGGGAGGTGGTCGACCCAGCGCCGATCCCGAGCACCGGCGCTCCGAGAAACGTGCCGAGCGGAGCGATCTGTACCGGCGAGTCCCTGCGGATGAGCGGCATCGCGCGCTCGAGCACGGCGGCCTTGATCAGGAGCCGCTCGGTGGTGTCTGTCGAGGGCGGGCGGAAGACGACGCTCTCGATCTTGCCCACTCTTTTGCCGGCCAGATAGACGTCGCCGCCTTTCAGAAGGCCGCCCGTCTCGTCCGCCGCGACGTACAGCGTCACCTTCTTGCCGCGGATGCCGCCGACCTCGGCGAACATGAGCACGCCGACGACGATGGCCACGACCGCGCCGAGCCCGATCAGGCCGATCCCGAGCTCCCTCCAGCGGGTTACTTCGGCCATGCAGCCACTATCGCCTCACCCATCCGCGCCATCGTCAGGTTCGGCTCGTTGTCCAGGATCCATCTCCTGTCGGCATTGTCCTTCGTGAGCACGCACGCGACGACGCGGTGGCGCAGGTAGAAGAGCGAACACTCCGTCCGCACGGTGTCGCCAAGCCCGGTCTTGCGCGCCGAGCGCGCGTTCCCGGCAAAGCGCTGGAGTGTGCGGTAATCGTCGCCGTTCTCGAGAATGCGCAGCATGGCGGAATCCGCCGCGGGGCTGACCGCCTTCCCCTCGGCCAGAAGCTGGAACAGCCGCGCCATCTCGTTCGGCGTGGTCACGCCGAGCCCGTACTTCACCGAGCTGTCCATGGCGACGCTCGAGCTCCGCAGGAACGACTTGGAATGGACTTTGGTGTTGCGCAGCCCGAGCGCTTCCATCTTGTCCCACACGCGCCGGATGATGACGCGGTCGAGCAGGAGATTGGTCGCGGTGTTGTCGCTGATCGTCGCCATCAGCCACGCCGCGTCCGCGACGGTGATGACCATCCCGTCGTGCAGGTGCTGAAGAACGCCGGTGCCCGGCACCTTGTCGATCCGCAGGACGGTAAGCCGGTCGTCCGGCGACAGCCGTCCGCCGGCGTACAAGTCGTAAACGGTGACGAGGATCGGAACCTTGATGAGACTGGCGGTGGGGAAGGTCTCGTCGCCGCGCGCGCTCAGGCGGGCGCCGGTCTCGACGTCGATGACGGCGTAGCCGACGGTGCCGTGGTGCGCGGCGACCAGCGAGTCCAGTGTGTGCCGGAGCGCGGCCGTGTCGGGCCGGAAAGCCGAAGGCTGCGCCTGGGCGCCGGCAGCGACTGGCGAAACAAGGGCGGCCCCGAGAGCGAGCGCTCGAAGTCTACGGCAGCACCTGGCTGCTCGCTGATGGCTGCTGGCGGTTGGCTCCAAATGCGCGCGGCGGGACTCGAACCCACGACCTTCTGCTCCGGAGGCAGACGCTCTATCCAACTGAGCTACGCGCGCGAAGATCGGACGGGAAGGAACTCTCATTCTAGCGGTTGTTGGACGTGGAATCAACGCGCGTGCCACGATTAAGTTTGCCGCATGCACGCAGCCAAGCGCAAACACATCACGGTCATACGGGGCGACGGGATCGGCCCGGAAGTCGTAAGGGCGGCCCTCCGCGTCGTAGAGGCCGCGGGAGTGGACCTGGAGCTGGACGAATGCGTGGCCGGGGCCAAGGTGTTCGCCGCCGGGAACGCCACTGGAGTGCCGCAGGAGACGATCGACTCCGTGACGCGCACCTGCGTCCTCCTCAAGGGGCCGCTCGAGACGCCCATCGGTTACGGGGCCAAGAGCGCGAACGTCACTCTCCGGAAGCTGTTCGAGACCTTCGGCAACATCCGCCCCGTGCGGACGCTCCCGGGCGTGAAGACGCCCTACAGCGACCGGAACCTCGACATCGTGATCGTGCGCGAGAACGTCGAGGACCTGTACTCCGGCGTCGAGCACATGCAGACGCCCGGCGTCGCGCAGTGCCTCAAGCTGATCTCGCGCAACGGCTGCGAGAAGATCGTGAAGCTCGCGTTCGAGTTCGCGCTGGCGGAGGGACGGCATGTCATCCACTGCGCCACGAAGGCGAACATCATGAAGTTTACCGAGGGCATGCTGCAGCACGCCTTCGAGGACATCGCGCCGAAGTATCCGGCGATCGAGGCAAAGCACATCCTGGTGGACAACTGCGCCCACCAGCTCGCGATGCGGCCGGAGCAGTTCGACATCATCGTGACGACGAACATGAACGGCGACATCCTCAGCGATCTCACCTCGGGGCTCACCGGCGGGCTCGGATTCGCGCCGTCGGCGAACATCGGCAGCCGCGTGTCCATCTTCGAGGCGGTGCATGGCTCCGCCCCCGACATCGCGGGGAAAAACGTCGCCAACCCGACAGCGCTCATCTTCAGCGCCGCGATGATGCTGCGCCACATCGACGAGGGGAAGGCGGCCACGGCGATCGAGCACGCGGTGGTCTACACCTTCGAGCAGGGCGTCCACACCGGCGACATGCTCGGCACGGGGAATCCCGTGTCCACCACCGGCTTCGCGGACGCGGTCATCGCCAACCTCGGCAAGCGCTCGTCCATCAGCACGCAGCGCAAGCACGGCCACTTCAAGGTTCCCCCGCTGGTCGAGTCCGTGGAGTTCGTGAAGCCGAAGACGCGCCGCGTCGTCGGCGCCGACGTCTTCGTCGAATCGCTGCTACAGCCGGGTGAGCTCGGGAGAAAGGTCGAGGCGCTCGTGGCGGACAGCTCGCTCAAGCTCGCCGGGATCGCCAACCGCGGCACGGCCGTCTATCCCGAGGTGGAAGCCAAGGTCGGACTGGTGGACCACTATCGCTGCAGGTTCGTGGCGCGCGCCGACGGCAAGGACGTCGGCGACGCGCAGCTGATCGATCTGCTCCAGCGTCTCGCCGGCGACCTGAGCTGGATGCACGTGGAGAAGCTGCAGCAGTTCGACGGCGAGGACGCGTTCAGCAAGTCCGCCGGCCAGGCGTAGCGCGCGATGCCGGACTGGGTCTGGCGCTCTTTTCCCGAGCTAACCGCCGACGAGCTGTATGACATATTCGTGCTGCGGCAGACGGTGTTCGTCGTCGAGCAGAATTGCGCGTACCTCGACGCCGACGGGTGGGACCGCAAATCACGCCATCTCTACGCGCGGGACACGTCCGGACTGATGGTCGCGTACCTGAGGCTCCTCGAACCGGGGTTGAAATACGCTGAGCCGTCGATCGGCCGCGTGATCACACACCCGAGCGTGCGGCGGACCGGGCTCGGGCGCGAGCTGATGGCGGAAGGACTGCGCGGCGCCGAGCGATATTATCCCGGCTCGGCGATCCGCATCGGCGCGCAACGCTGGGCCGAGAGCTTCTATCGCTCGCTCGGATTTGAGAGCACCGGGCACGAGTACATCGAAGACGAGATTCCGCACGTGGAGATGATTCGGCAGTGAAAACTGCTATGTGGTAGTAAATCCTCAACGGAGGATCACATGTGACCAGGCACATTTACGACCGGCGCGCCTTCATGGAGTACTTCGCCTCCGCGGGACTCGGCTCGACGCTGCTGCCGGGAGTGCTCTGGTCGCAGGTCGCGGCCGGCGCGGAGATCACCGCGGCGACCGTGAAATGCGCCGAGGAGATCGCGGGGCTCGGTCTGGCCGACGACGAGCGCGAGATGATGGTCGCCGGTCTCCGGAGCCAGGAAGCGCGCATCCGCTCGCTGCACGCCATAGAGCTCGCGAACTCGGAGGCGCCGGCGCTCACGTTCAATCCGCTGCCCGCCGGAAAGAGCGTTCCCGCCGAGCCGCGGCGCGTGGAGCGGCCGAGCATGAGACCGGGCGCGATCCCGCGCGACCTCGAGGAGCTGGCGTTCGCTTCGGTCGCCGAGCTCGGTGCGCTCGTGCGCGCGCGGCGCGTGACGTCGACGCAGCTCACCGAGATGTATCTCGCGCGGATCAAGCGGTTGGATCCGTCGCTGCACGCGGTGATCACGCTCACGGAGGAGCGGGCGCGCGCGCAGGCGCTCGCCGCCGACCAGGAGATTGCGCGGGGCCGCTACCGTGGCCCGCTGCACGGGATTCCATGGGGCGCTAAGGATCTGCTCGCGGTGCGCGGCTACAAGACCACGTGGGGCGCGGGTCCGTATCGCGAGCAGGTGATCGATCACGACGCGACTGTCGTGCAGCGGCTCGACGCGGCGGGAGCCGTGCTGCTCGCGAAGCTGTCGCTCGGCGAGCTGGCGCAGGGCGACGTGTGGTTCGGCGGGATGACGCGGAATCCATGGAAGCTGGACCAGGGGTCGAGCGGGTCGTCGGCGGGGCCAGCCGCGGCCACGGCCGCGGGGCTCGTCGCGTTCTCGATGGGCAGCGAGACGCTGGGATCCATATCCTCGCCATCCACGCGGTGTGGAGTGACCGGTCTCCGCCCGACCTACGGCCGCGTGCCGAAGACGGGCGCGATGGCGCTGTCGTGGACGATGGACAAGCTCGGGCCGATCTGCCGCAGCGCGGAGGACTGCGCTCTCGTGCTGGAGGCGATCAGCGGCGCTGATGGAGCGGACGCGAGCGCGATCGCTCCCCAGTTCGTTCCTGATTGGCGGCTGCGCGCGCGCGACATCCGGATCGGTTACTTCAAGGGCGCGTTTGACGTGCCGGAGCGAGACAGCGCAAATCCCGAGCGTACGCTCCATTCGACCAAGCCGTTCGACGACGCAGCGCTCGACGTCCTTCGGGGAATCGGAATAGGTCTCGTGCCGGTCGAGATGCCGCAGCTAGCGTACGACGCCATGCGACTCACCCTGACGGCCGAAGCCGCGGCGGCGTTCGACTCATTGACGCGGTCGAACCGCGACGACGAGCTGGTGCAGCAGAGCCGGAACGACTGGGCCAACACGTTTCGCGTCGCGCGCTTCATTCCCGCGGTGGATTACATCAACGCCAACCGGCTGCGCGCCCGCGCGATCACCGAGTGGGACAAACTGTTCGCGATCGTGGACGTGATCGTCACGCCGACGTCGGTCGCGGGATTCCCCCAGCTCGTGGCCACGAACCTCACGGGGCACCCGGCCGTGATTCTGCCGCACGGCTTCCGCGCGGACGGCACCCCGGTCTCGCTGACCTTCCTCGGCGCGTTGTTCGGCGAGGCGAAGCTGCTCACCGTAGCGCGGGAGTACCAGCGCGCTACGGCTTTTCACCTCCAGCGGCCGGCGCTGTGAGCTAGGCCGAGGTACGCAACTCCAGCTTTCTCGCCAGCTCGCTCGGGTACGGCGCTTCGTAGATGTCCTCGCGAGTCCACGGCAGCTCCGACTCGCCGTCCTCGCGTGGCTTCGACAGCAGCGTCTGAATGATGTTGAGCTTTGCCGCGTGGAAACGGTGGGCGCCGGCCGACATGTACAGGCGCCACACCCGGTAGGTTCGCTCGCCGACGAGGTCGATCGCGGCCTCGCGGTTGCTCTCCAGCTCGCGGATCCAGTGCCGGAGCGTCAGCGTGTAGTGCTCGCGCAGACTCTCGACGTCGCGCACCTCGAATCCGCTCTGCTCCGCGCTCGCGATCACGTGCGCCGCGGGCACGAGCCGCGCATCCGGGAAGACATACCGCTGAATGAACTCGCCGCGCTTCCATAGCCTGGCGGCGATCCTCGACGCGATCGGCTCCCCACGCGCCTGATCCACGCTCACCTCGCAATGGTTCAGAAACACTCCCCCGGGCCTGAGCAGCGCATTCGCCCGGGCGAAGTACGCGGGCTGCTCGTCCGCTGGGACGTGCTCGGTCACGCCGACGGAAGTGATCTTGTCGAACGTCTCACAGGCGGTGAGATCGCGGTAGTCGCGGACTTCTACTCTGCATTGGCCCGCTAGTCCTTCCATGCGGACGCGCTCCCGCCCCCACGCCGCCTGCGATTCGCTGAGCGTGATCCCCAGAGCTTCGACGCCGTAATTCTTCGCCGCGTACCGCACGAGACCGCCCCAGCCGCAGCCGATGTCCAGCAACCGGTCGCCCCGCTTCAGCCGCAGCTTACGGCAGATATGCTCGAGCTTGTCGAGCTGGGCGAGCTCGATGCTCTCGTCGCCGGTCCTGAAGTACGCGCAGGTGTACAACATCATCGGGTCGAGCCAGAGGGCGTAAAACTCGTTGCTCACGCCGTAGTGGAACTCGATGGCCTGCGCGTCGCCGCGCCGCCGCCGCGCAAGCGAGCCGGCGACGCGTTGGAACCGTGACTTCATGAGGTCGGGATCATCATCAACCGGGAGCTGGAGGATTTTTCGGGCGAGCTGCGCGATGGTCCGGCCGGCGCGAATTCGCCTGGCTACCTCGTCGCCTAAAGCGACCGCGGCCTCCAAGCTCCCCTCGACGTCGAGATCGCCGGAGATGTACGCCTCGACGATCGCCAGCTCGTTGGGCGGGAAGAGCATTCGCCGCAACGCGCCGCGCCGCGCGATCACGAGCGTGAACCGCGGCCCATCCGCGAGCCCGGAGGCTTCACTCGAGCCATCCCAGTAGCGGACGTCGAACATCCGCTCGGCGGGAGGGCCAAATAGCGCGGCAACCACTTCCCGCGTTGCCGTCAGTCCGGTATCCATATCGTGGGGCATCGGCATGCGTCCATGGTGAAGCATAAAATGAACCGCCGCACCGTTTTTCGCTGGCGGTTCGAGGCCGTCAAGATGACGAATTGCTTGACCTTGCCCGGCACCGAAGCTTCTGTTTACGGGTAGATGCCCCCACGCCTCAGCAGCGACGCGATGCCCATGGTCGGGAGAGCGGCCGATCTGGCCGCGTTGAGTGCGTTGCTAAAGGCCGCCGCGGACGGACAGGCCAGCGCGGTGTTCGTCGCCGGCGAGGGCGGCGTCGGCAAGACCCGGCTCGTCGAAGCCGTGGCAGATCGCGCGTCCAAGATGGGGTTCACCGTCGCCATGGGCCGCGCGTATCCGGTCGAGACCGGCGTGCCCTACGCGGCATTTGCCGACGCGCTCGTGCCCGTGCTGCAAGCGATGGAGCCCTCGCAGCTCACCGTGCTCTCACGCGGCGGAGCCGCCGAGCTGCGCCACCTTTTTCCGAGTCTGGGCTCCGATGGCGACGGCTCCCGCGCCAACGCCGGCGCCGACCCCTCGGAGCTCAAGGCGCGCCTGCTCTGGAACTTCAGCCAGTTCCTCATCCGCTTCGCCGCCAAGAAGCCGGTCCTGCTCGTGCTGGAGAATCTCCAATGGGCGGACGCCTCCTCACTGGAGCTGCTGCATTTTCTCGCGCGGCAGCCACGAGAAGGCGCGCGCATCGTCCTGATCGGCACGTACAACGAGTCGCAGCGCGATGCCAACGACGTATTGCGGACGACCGAGCAATCGCTCGCCCGGCTCGGCGCGATCAGCGTGTACCACCTGGATCCGCTGAATGAGGCGCAGGTGTCGGAGCTGTTGGCGGAGACGTTCGGCACGGCGCCGGCGCAGACTGCCAACTTCACCCGGTTGTTGTACGACTGGACTCGCGGCAATCCGTTCTTCATTCAGGAGACGCTCAAGTCGCTTATCGACCGGGAGCTACTCGTCGAGCGGGATGGCAAGTGGAGCGGTTGGGAGACGCAGTCGCTCGACCTGCCCCCGACTGTTCGCGAGGCGCTCGGCGCGCGGCTCGACCGGCTATCGCCGCACGGGAAGACAATAGCGAATCTCGTCGCCGTGGTCGGCACCCGGGCCGGCTATGATGTCCTGCGCGCGGTGAGCGGTCTCGCGGACGCGGAGTTGGTGGGCGCGCTCGACGAGCTCTGCTCCGCCCGCGTGCTCGTTGAGGCCGCGCGAGGCGAAGAGCTGGCCTACGACTTCGCGCACCCCATGCTGCGCGAGGTCCTGTACGCCGCGCTCGGCGGAGCCCGCGCCCGTCTGCTGCATGCGCAGGTCGCGCAGTCTCTCGAATCGCTGTACGGCCCGACCGCACCGGCGCACGCCGACGAGCTGGCCTTTCACTACGCGCGCGCGATGTCACCCGAGCTCGCGCCCAAGGCGGTGAAGTATCTGACCGCTGCCGGCCGCACCGCGCTGGAGAAATACGCTAATCGCGAGGCGGCCGATTACCTCGCCGCCGCGCTCGAGCAGCAGGACCGGCAGGGGAGCGCCGATTCGGCCAGCGAGCTAATTACCACCCTCGCCCGCGCCCGCCAGCGCCTCGGCCAGTACGATGAAGCGATGGACCTCTGGTCCCGCGCGCTCGCGGACGCGGAGCGGCGGAGCGATCGCGCCCTGGCCGCTTCGGTGCGGCACCGCATGGGGCTCGCGTGTTACTGGACCGGCCGGTCGGAGAAAGCGCTCGAGCATTACGCGGCGGCGCTGGACGCGGCGACGGAGGTCGCCGACACAGCCATGGTCGTGCGCATTCGCCTGGGGCGCAGCATCTGCGCGCAGGACGCGGGGCGGTTCTCCGACGCCGCGGCCGACGTGAACGCGGCGCTCGCCGAGGCGGAGCGCACAGGGAGCCGGGCACTGACCGCGCGTGTGCACCGCGCGCTCCTGTTGCTGCACGCCTGGACCGGCGAGGTCGGACGGGCGAGGGAGCACGGCCGCAAAGCCGTCGCGTTGGCGGAAGAGAGCGGGCAGAAAGTGCTCGCGTGGTCGGCTCATTGGGGTATGGCGATGCTGGCGGGGCTCGACAGCGACGCGGACGGCGTGGTGGAACACATCGGCGCGGCGTCGCGGCTCGCCGACGAGCTGCGCTCGCCGCTGCTTCCGCTGTGGACCGCCGAGCTCTCGGTGCAGTACGCGTCCGGTGTCGGCAACTGGGAGACCGGAATCGCAACAGGTGAGCGCGCGATCGCCCAGGCGCGCGCGCTGGCGCAGAGAGCCTTGCTGCCGCGGCTGCTCGTCTGGACCGGCACGATTCACCTCTGGCGCGGCGAGCACGCGCGCTCGCTCGAGATGTTCGAGGAGGCATGGAAGACGTCGGGCGCGGCGCGCGGGGCCGAGCGCGCGGTGGACGTTCCGTCGGTCGTTCCCGCGCACCTCGGCATGGCGGCGTACCACCTCGCGACGCGCAGCTATGCTGAGGCGGTGCAGGTCGGCGAGGCGGGACTCGCTATTGCCGACCGCGCGGGGCACGTCGTGTGGGCCGTCCAGTGGCTGCTGCCGCTCATCACCGAAGCGGCGCTGTACAACGCCGACTTCGCCACCGCCGAGAAGCATTGCGCTCGCCTGCGCAGCGAGTCGAAGCGGCTGAATCACCGGCTGGCCGCCGCGTGCGCCGAGGCCGGCGAGGGGCTGCTGACGCTGCTGCGCGATCGCGATCCGGCGCGCGCGGCCGGCGAGTTGCGGCGCGCCGCGGAGCAGCTGGAATCGCTGCAGTACCCGCACTTCGGGGCGAGGATGCGGCGGCAGCTCGCGCGTGCGCTGGCCGAAGCAGGGGATCGCGAGCAGTCGGCGCGCGAGCTGCGGCGGGCGCACGATCTGTTCGCGCGGCTCGGCGCCGCCGCCGAGCTGGATGCCACGCGCGAGCAGCTGCGCACGCTTGGGTTCCGGCCTCCCGCCAGGACGGTGGGCGATGGAGCCGCGGGCCTCACCGCCCGCGAGATCGAGATCGCGCGGATGGTCGCGGCGCGGAAGGCGAACAAGGAGATCGGCGCGGCTCTCGAGATCTCCGCGCGAACGGTCAGCACCCACTTGTCCAATATCTTCTCCAAGCTCGACGTGGAATCGCGCGGTGAGCTGGCCGACTACGTCCGGGAAAAGGGACTGCTATAGCGCTTCACTAGGCGGACTTTTCGTTGGACGACGCCGACCGGAGGGCCAGGTATCTCGTCAGCGCCAGCAAATGCTGCTGGCGGTCGCGGCCGATCCGGTCCGCGAGCCGGGCCAGCGCGGGATCGAGCGCCCTGGAGTTGATCAGCCCGAACACCGCGCCGTCGCGCGCGGCATCGTCGAGCAGCCGCGCGATCCGGTCCGCGGCGTCCTCCGGCCGCCTGAGCACTCCCTCCGGCGCCGAGCGGCGGTGCTGATCGAGCTCGGCTTCCGCGATCGCGGGGGAATACTCGGCTATTTCCAGGTACGATCGCAGCGCGTGAAAGTGCTTCCAGCTGTCGTGCAGCTCGCGGGAGAGGAGCGCCGAGGCGACGGAATCTCCCGCCAGGGCCGAGAGCAAGTGGCTGAGACCCACCGTCCGGCGCGCTGCCCTGAGAGCGGCGCGCCGCGCCAGCAGCAGCACTTCGGAGTCGCGCCTGGCCGCGGCGAGATCGACCGTACCCCAGTCCATGGCGGATCCAACCGACCAGCCCGCGCGCAATCCCGTTTCCGTGGTGCCCGGCAACTCCATTCGATTCTCCCGTGGATGATCGAACGACAACATCGCTGTCGGCGCAGCGCGGCTGAATGCGCCGAGCTACGTAGTAGGCGGGGAGGATTGACGTAGCTCCGGCGGACCGTCATGCCGGGGGTGTGGTCCAGTACGGCTCGAGGCGTGCATACGTCATCATGCGTATCGGATTCAGGCGGCCGTTACCGCACCCTTCCCGTCGAAAGAGGTGAACCAAACCCACTTACGGAGGAAGTATGCGAAAGTTCATGAAGATGGCGGCGATCGCGGCGGTTGGGCTCGTTGCGGCGTGTGGCGGCGGCGACGACGGGATCAACGAGCCGGCTTCGATCGCGGGCACGTACATTCTCCAGACGCTCGACGGTCAGGCTCCGCCCGTGGTCGTGTTCGACGCGTCCGGCTTCAAGGTGGAGATCGTTTCCGGAAATTTCGTCCTGAACGCGAACGGATCGTTCACTACGACCGTCGTGTTCCGGATCACCGAGGACAGCGCGGTCACGACAGAGAGCGAGTCGTATACCGGTACGTACGCGGTAACCGGATCCACGGTGAACTTCACGTATTCCGACGGGGATACCGACAGCGCGACGCTGGAGGGCAACACGCTGACGTTCAGCGACGGTGGCTCGACTGCGGTATTCCGCAAGTAGCGCCACCGTAGCGGCTGGCCGGTCTGAGGAGCGCTGCGCCGCGGTGGGGCCGAAAAGGCCCTGTCGCGGCGCAAATCGTGCGACTCGGTGTACGCTCTAAGGATAGATCGCCGGCCAGCTCATCGGAGGAACCTTGTCATTCGCTCGCGTTTTTGCCGTCGCGCTGCTGCTGTCCAGCTTCGCGCGGACCGCGCCGGCACAGGTTGCCGCGCCGGCGCCCGTGGATTTGTCGCCCGGCCTCACCGCGCTCATAGCTGAGGCGGCGCTCGTCAACGCGAGCGTCCCCGAGCGCCTGCGGGCGTACCGCGCGCGGCTCGAGACCGAGATGTCGCTCGTGATCGTGGACTCCGGCGGCCGGGAGCGAACCGCCCAGCTCGAGCAGGTCGCGAGCGACGTTCGCTGGCGCGCGCCCGACCGGTACGACCAGCGCGTGATCGGCTATCGCAACCAGGCGATCGGGCCGACGTTCTCGCTGATGAGCATCTTCGGTGGCTGGACCACGCCCACGCTGTATGGCAACCGGCTGCGGCTCGGCGTCACGTCGGCGAACGCTTCCAACCGGACCTTCAACGAGAGCTCCGCGTCGCTCGCGATCCATCCGCTCGCGACAAACCGCGACGAGTACTACCTGTTCTCGGGCGGCGACACCGCGGTGACTTTCTTCTCCGGCCAGCAGCGCATCCCGATCGCGCGCGTGCAGGTCACGCCCCGGCCGGACGCTCCAGGCGACGCCATCCTGCTCTCGGGCGAGATGTACATAGACGTCGCGCGGAAGCAGGTCGTGCGGATCCGCGGCCGGCTGGTGGAAGTACGCGACGGAAAGGTCACGATCAAATCCGGCAGCCGCATACCGGGCGTGAGCGGAGCGTCGTTCGTCGAGTTGGTCAACGTGGAAGTCGAAGGCTCCTACTGGCTGCCCGCGTACCAGCGCACCGAGCTGCAGGCGCGGATCGGACCGTTCGGCGGACTGCGCACGATCGTGCGCATTGTGTCGCGATTTCACGACTACCGTCCCAACGATTCGACGTGGACGGGTCCCGAAGCGGCGCCAGGCGTTCGCCACAACCTGACGTTCGCGTCCTCCGCGGCGCAGCAGCGGTATCGGGGCTGGACGCAGCCGATCGGCGCCGCGAGCACCGACGTGTACTTCTCGGAGTTCGACGACGTCGCGCCGGTGGAGTGGGCCACGAGCGGCCGGTCATCAGGAATCAGATTCGCGCCACGATCGCTGGGCGAGGTGTTTCGCTTCAACCGCATCGAAGGACTGTTCACCGGGATCGCGCTCGCGAAGGACTTTGGCGAGGCGGCTTCGGGACTGACGGTCCGTGGCTCCGTGGGGTGGGCGTGGTCCGAGCAGACCGCGCGCGGAATGCTGGGCGTGCATCGCGCGCGCGGCGCGACCACGACCGGGCTCCGGCTCGAGCGCGCGCTGGCGCACACCAACGACTTCCAGCCGCCGCTCTCCTGGGGCGCGACGATGGCCGCGCTGCTCGGCAGCACAGACGACTACGACTATCTCGACCGGCGCAGCGCGACGCTGTTCGTGAGCCGCACTCTCGGACTCAAGCGGCGATCGGTGCTCCGGCTGGAGGTGGGGCCCGGGTCCGACCGCGCGGTGGAGCAGAACATCTCACGCGGATTGTTCGTAGCCGACGGCGAGGGATTCAGGCCGAACCGCGGAATCAGGGAAGGCAACTACGTCCGGACGACCGCGGCGCTCGAGCTGAATCCGGACGTGAGCGGGCTCTTCGTGGACCGTGGGATCGGCGGCCGCTTGAGCTACGACCGCGCCGACGGCGATCTCCGCTGGCAGCGGGTCGAGGTGGGCGGCGCCGCGCGCCGCGAGATCGGACCGTTTCAGCTGTACGCGCGGGCCGACGCCGGCACGCTGATCGGCGACCCCGTGCCGCAGGCGATGTTCGAGATCGGGCGCAGCGAAGGGCTGCGCTCGTATGGTTACAAGGAATTCGCCGGCGACCGCGCCGCGCTCGGCCGCGCGGTGGTCGGGTACACGCTGCCGTTGCTTCGCGCGCCCATTCGGCTGCCCGGTCGCCTGATTATCCCGGGCATCGCGCCCGGCATCGCCGCGGGAATCCACGCCGGCTGGACCGACGTGTCCGGCCCGGCGGCGGCAGCCGCGCTGCTGGAGCTGGGCGCGACGACCGATTCCATCACCGGCGCGCTGGTGCCGCTGTCGCGCACGACCGACGGCGTGCGCGCGTCGGCGGAGTTTCTCGTGACGTTTTTCAGCGGTGCGCTGGCCGTGGGCGTGACGCGGCCGATAGACAGACATGGTCCGTGGAAGTTCACGGGCCGGATCGGACAGGGGTTCTAAGAAAAAAACCTCTGCAACGACCGTCGTTGCAGAGGCTCAATTTGCTGGAGTCGGGGCGACTGGATTTGAACCAGCGACCTCCTGCTCCCGAAGCAGGCGCGCTACCGGGCTACGCTACGCCCCGAACCTTAAAAGTTATCGGCTCCGGCGACGTAATGGAAGCGATTCGAGCGTTGCACATTACTTTTCCAAATCATCCACACCGTTACCGCAAGGAGATCGCGTGCCGATTGACGAGAAGCCGAGCCGCAACGAAGACGAATATTGGGCGAAGGTAGATGCCGAGCTGATCAAGAGCCGGCGCGCGGCGCTCGACGCGGAGCGCGAGAATGCGCGCATGTCAGAGCAGCAGAACAAATGCCCCAGGTGCTGCGTTGACCTGAAGGAGCGCGAGTACCATCACGTGAAGATCGACGAGTGCGCGCAGTGCGGTGGGGTCTGGCTCGACAAGGGAGAGCTGGAGATGCTGCAGCAGGTCCCCCGCGACAAGAGCGGCGGATTCCTCGGCTCCATGTTCGGAATCAAGTAGCCGCGCCTTCCGCTGCCGCGTCAGGCGGCGCCGCGTCGGGCGCGGCCTCGAGCTCACCGGCCTTCGCCAGCCCGCGCTTGAAGAGGATCGGTCCGAGCAGCTGGTTCACAGCCATCACCGCGAGAAACAGGGTGCTGAGCGCCGCGCCGCGGTTCGGGTAAACCTCGGCGACGACGGCGGCGAGCCCGATGGCCACGCCCGCCTGCGCGACCAGCCCGGTCCACACGTTGCGCCGCTCTACCTCGGGTAGCTTCGCCCACCTCCCGCCGATGTCCGAGCCGAACTTGATCCCGGCCGCGCGCACGAGCACGAGCGGCACGACCAGCATCCACATCTGCACGAGGCCCTCGAGTCGTATGGAGGCCCCGGCGAGCGCGAAGAAAACGACGAACACCGGATCGGCCGCCCGCTCCATCGCGTGCCGCAGCGCCAGCCCGAGCTTCTCCTTGCTGAGATTCTCGGTGACGAAGCCCGCAGTGAGCAGCGTCAGCAGCCCTTCGACGTGCAGCATGCGCGCTACCTCGCTTCCGAGAAACGTCACGAGCAGGGCGAAGAGGAACAGCTCCTTCTGGACGAAGCGGAGGTAGAGCGATACCGCGCCGCCCAGGGCAGCGCCGACTACGATCGCGCCGAGCAGCTCCCATGCTACCGTACCGGCGGTTACGGCGGCGCCGAACCCGGCCGGCGGCGCCACCGCCTGCGCTATCGCGAGCGCGGTGCTGAAGGCGAGCACTACGGCCACGTCCGAAATCAGAACCGTGCCGAGAACGGTTCGCGCCAGGGGACCGCGGGCCTTAGTCTCCGACAGGATCGCGAGCGTCACGGCCGGGGAATGCACGATCGCGATCGTCGCGAACAGCAGCGAGAACACGAAGGTCTCGGTCCAGGTCGTGCCCTGCAGAAATGGAACGAAATTTCGCAGCGCGACGAGAGTCGCGAACACCAGCACCAGCGTGAGCGACAGCTCCGACACGAGAATTTTCAGTATGCCGCCGATCCTGTCGCGGACCTCGCTCCAGCGCAGCTCCGCGCCCGCGAGAAACGCGATCAGCGAGATGGCCAGCGACGTCACCGGCGCGAGCGTCGCCGACGCCTCTACCGTCACGATGTTCATGAGCGACGGGCCGAACAGCATGCCCGCGAGCAGATAACCCACGACGCGGGGCAGCTTGGAGGCGATAGCAATCTCGGCGACCGTGTACGCCGCGAGCATGAGGAATCCGAGCGTCAGCAGCGCGTACGGCGCCTTCTCCCCGTTGCCGAGGGGCAGCACCAGCTGCACTCCTCCCATCAGCAGAACCAGGATCAGCGCGCGTCTCATTAGGCGCGCTCCGCGTCCGGCACGGTCGAGAAGACGTTCCGCGCGATCCGCGCCGAGCTCATGTCGGTCAGCAGCACCGACGCCACTACCGCGGTGAAGACGACGTGCGTGAACGCGAAGTGATCCTGCTGCAAGTAGTCGATCCCGAGCGCCACGGCCACGCCGCCCTGGCCGAGCATCGCCAACCCCCAATTTGGACCGAGCGTCGGCAGGTCCCCCTCCATCCTGGCGCTGAGCCGCGAGGCGCCGATCTTGGCCGCGGCCCGCGCGAATATGAACAGCACCACCGGCGCGACCCACGCGCGCAGGCTCGGCTGCCACGTGGCGCCGGCGAAGATCAGTAGCACGAAGTAGAGAGGGCGCTCGACGCGCGTCAGAGCCGCGGCGATCTCGGTCCGGTTCCTCGACGTGTTGACGAGCATGAAGCCGAAGAACAGAGCCGCCAGCAGCGGCGACAGCCCGAGGTAGGCGGCCGCGCCGGAAACGAGTATCAGCGCGCCGGCAAGCGCCACGAACAGCCGGTCGATGTTCTGCTCCGCCCCGAGGAAGAGATGGAAGAGCGCGCCGCCGATCAGCCCGATCCCCGCTGTGAGCACGACCCACTCGGTGGCGGTGAGCGGGCGAACCTCTCCCGTCGGGTTGGCGTGGAACGCGGCCAGCAGGCAGCCGAACGTGAACACGGCGACGAAATTGTTGATCGTCGTGGAGACGTCGAGCTGCGTGACGAACCTCCCTTCGCCGAGGTGTTTCGATACGATCTCGTACGTCTCGCGCGAGGACGACACCCCGATCGCGGCCAGCGCGAGTGCCGGGGGCGTCGCGAGCAGCAGTGAGATGTCGAACAGCCACATGAACGCGAATGCCTCGAGCGCGAACACGACGACGACGGTGAGCAGCGACTCCGCGAGCGCGATGCGGTAGGTGAACCCGGAAATTCGTATCAGCGCGGGCAGATACAGTCGCATCCCGATGATCGCGCCCATCCAGCCGAGCGCCAGCGCGGGGAACGCCGCGAGGCTATCCAGCAGCGCGGGTGTAAAGATGCCCGAGATCTGCGGGCCGAGCAGGATGCCGAGCGCGAGATACTCCGCGCCCGACACGATCAGGAAGCGCTTCCCGAGTCGCTCGAAGGCGAAGTGCGCCGCCACGAACGCGGACGCAACCAGCAGTACCAGGATGAGACCACTGCTCATGTAGCGGCGCCAATGGTTGATGTCGGATGCGCCCGGAGGGGCTCGAACCCCCAACCCTCAGATCCGAAGTCTGATGCTCTATCCAATTGAGCTACGGGCGCATGCCAAGCAAACCTACATCGGCGCACCGCCGGACCGGACTACTTGACGCGCTGCCCCGGAGTGCTCGCGCCGCCCTGATGGAGGGTGAGCATCGTTGCCTTCCCGTCCGGGCCCCGCGTGAAGGCGACCTGCGCCTCCACGATTCGCAGAAAGAAGTTGTCCTCCGATTCGGCGTACAGCGGGAAGCGCGGCTGTCCCGTAGCCTGGAGATACATCTGGGAGCCTTCGCGCGTGATGGTGATGTGGAACTCGGGCGTCAGCGCGTACTCGCCCACGAGACCGTCGAGCGTCTCGGGCGGGAGGGTGACCGCCACGCGCTCGCGCACCAGCGGGTACGAGTCGTCCAGCAGGTGCCGTCCGATGTCGTTGACGTCCGCGGACAATGCGGACAGCACGATCACCGCGACGCGCCGCGCCGGATCGAACGCGGCGAACGAGCGATGCCCGCCCGTCCCACCGTCGTGGGAGAAGATCCGCGCGCCGCTCTGCGTGGTGGCGCCTATCCAACCGAGCCCCATGTCCGCGCTACCGCCGAGACTGTACCGCGGCTCGTGCGTCAGCCGCAGCGCCGCCGCGAGCGGCCGGCTCGACGCGGAGTCCACATGCGCCGCGATGTTGGCGCCCAGGTAGCGGAGCATGTCCGCGGCCGATGAGCGGAGCGCGCCCGCGCCCTGTAGCGAAGCGAGATCCCACACGGGCACCACCTGTCCGCCCGCGTTGTGGCCGGCGGCGAGCCGCGCGCTGTCCACCGGCGCCAGCGTGATCTTCGTGTCGCTCATCCCGAGCGGGCCGAGCACTCGCGTCCGTACGAGCGTCTCATAGTCCGTTCCCGCCCGGAGGGCGAGCGCGTGTCCGAGCAGGCCCGCGCCGAGGTTCGAGTACTCGAAACGCGCCCCCGGTGCACGGGCCAGCTCGTGCGCCGCGAGGAAGGCGTACAGCTTTTCCGGCGTGTAGTCGACGTAGGGGTTGTTGATGTCGCGCGGTGACAGGTTGTTCGGCAGCCGCGGCAACCCGGAGAAGTGCGTCGCGAGATCGACCAGCGTGATCACGCGCTCGCCGCTCGCGGGCACGCGCGTGCCCGCGGGGAGGAGCTTGGCGACCGGGTCGTCGAGCGCGACTTCGCCGCGCACGGCCATGTCCGCCAGGATGGTGCTGGTGAAGGTCTTCGTGATCGAGCCGATCTCGAACAGCGTCGCGCCGTCGAGCACGGCTGCACCCGGCGCGCCGGTGCCGTGGCTAACGAAGCGCGCGCCGGCCGCGTCCAGAATTCCGACGACGATGCCCGGTGTTTTCCCGGATTCCACTCGCTGGCGGAGTATCGCCGCGATTGCCGAGTCCGGCAGCAGCGAGACGGTGGAGCGGACCAC
Organism: Gemmatimonadaceae bacterium; assembly: GCA_051305945.1. Classification (GTDB taxonomy): domain Bacteria; phylum Gemmatimonadota; class Gemmatimonadetes; order Gemmatimonadales; family Gemmatimonadaceae; genus JACDCY01. The sequence continues at coordinate 5,252 of JBPPMH010000184.1, read as the reverse complement.
GGAGTCAGCGGGCCGGGCGGGGAATCCGGCGGTGGTCGGAGCGCACGCGCCCTGAACAAGGTACGCGAGGGCTGCGATGCGAGTCGAATGCAGCAGAAAACAAGGAATCAAACGCGCCCGGAGGAACTCGAATCCCCAACCTTCTGATCCGTAGTCAGATGCTCTATCCAATTGAGCTACGGGCGCAAAAAAAGTGACTAGTGACTAGTGACTAGTGACTAGTGACTAGTGATTAGTCACTGCATGGGCGGTACAAGACTCGAACTTGTGACCTCCACGATGTCAACGTGGCGCTCTAACCAACTGAGCTAACCGCCCTACACCCTCCGACAGAAACGGCCGCCCGCGGCGGCCGCTTCCCTTTCCACGGTCACCAGTCACCAGTCACCAGTCACTCGTCACTAGTCACTAGTCACCGCCCTTCAGAGCGGGAAACGGGACTCGAACCCGCGACCCCAACCTTGGCAAGGTTGTGCTCTACCAACTGAGCTATTCCCGCGTCGTACCAACTCTTCGTAACATATCAGCGGCCGCTGCCCAAAAAAATGGAGGCGAGGGGAATCGAACCCCTGACCTCTTGAATGCCATTCAAGCGCTCTCCCAACTGAGCTACGCCCCCCGACAGCGGCACCCAACGTAAGTCGTTAACACACGTCCGTTTGGGAACCTTAAAGGATATCCAGACGTAGTATGGAAGTCAACGAAACGGGTCTAGCGGGATTCCACCCGGCAGGTATTTTGCAGCCGTTTGGTATTGCCCGACATAAGGCGGTCCTGCTTCGCGCGCTGATCAGGTGCAGTAGTTGCGGCAGCGAGGGAGTATTACGGCCGGGCGTCAGGTTTCGCAGATTTAATCGCGGGGCGGGAAATCCCTCTCCGAGCAGTCTATCCGAGGAAATATTCGAAATGGCGGAAGTGAAGCGGCGTCGCAGGACTACCACACCGGCAGGGATCGGGACCACCGAGCCGGACAGGGACATCCTCGACCAGTATCTATACGAAGTGAGCACTTATCCCCTCCTGAAGGGGACGGAGGAGCTCGATCTCGCGCGCCTGATCCGCGCGGGGGATCAGGACGCCCTCCAGGAGCTGGTCAAGCGTAACCTGCGCTTCGTCATCTCCGTGGCGAAGAAGTACCAGAACCGCGGCCTTCCGCTCATCGATCTTATCGGTGAAGGGAACGTCGGGCTGCTCACGGCCGCCCGGAAGTTCGATCCGGACCAGGGCGTGAAGTTCATCTCGTACGCGGTGTGGTGGATCCGGCAGGCCATCCTGTCGTCGCTGGCGCGCCAGGGACGGACGGTGCGCGTGCCGCTCAACCGGACGGCGGACCTGTCGCGCATCATCAAGGCGTCGGAGATCCTCCGACAGAAGATGCGCCGCGAGCCCACTCCCAACGAGCTGGCGCAGCTCACCGGCCTGTCGGTGGACGTGGTGCAGTCGCTCGCCGCCCTCAACACGGGCGACGTACGGCTCGACGCGCCGATGGACCCGGAAGGCGATCGCTCGCTCATCGAGCGGTTCGTCGCCGACGAGATGCCGGACACCGAGGAAGAGGCGATGAGCCGCTTCCTGAACGACGAGATCGAGGCGGCCCTTTCGACGCTCCCCCCGCGGGACGCGAAGGTGCTGCGGCTCTACTTCGGCCTGGAAGGCGGACGCGAGCACACCCTCGAAGAGATCGGCTCGATGCTGGGCGTCACGCGCGAGCGCGTGCGGCAGCTGCGGGACCGGGCGCTTAAGCGGCTCCGGGAAGGCGAAGTTGGACGTGCGCTGGGTAGCTTCGCGGCCTAACTGGTGACTAGTGACTAGGAACTGCTGACTGCTGGAAAAGGGGCGAGCCGAAAAGCTCGCCCCTTCTTTTTTTGCTTTGGGATTTGGCCGGTAGCCTCTGCGGCCCCCCGAAGCCAGTTTTGTGATAGCAGTTGTAGTTCACCAGTCACTAGTCACCAGTCACTAGTCACCGTTTTCAGTGATTCGTCTCGTCAACGTCCACAAATCCTTCGGCACCAAGCACGTCCTGCGCGGGTTCTCGCTGGACGTGGCCGAGGGCGAGACCATGGTGGTCATCGGCGGGTCGGGTACCGGTAAATCCGTCGCCATCAAGCACATCGTAGGACTGCTCGAGCCGGACGAGGGGACGGTGTTCGTGGACGGGCAGGAGGTCCCCGAGCTCTCCCGCAACGAGGTGTACAAGCTCCGGGCGCACATCGGCTACGTCTTTCAGTTCGCCGCGCTGTTCGACTCGCTCACCGTAGCCCAGAACGTAGCGATGGGACTGAAAAAGCTCACCCATCTCTCGCCCGCCGAGGTAAGGAGCCGCGTGAGCGAAGCGCTGGCGCTCGTGGATCTCCTCAACATCGAGGACAGGTATCCGGCCGAGCTGAGCGGCGGCATGCGGAAGCGCGTCGGGATCGCCCGCGCCATCGCGCGGAAGCCGAAGTACATGCTGTACGACGAGCCCACCACGGGGCTCGACCCGGTGACCGCGTCCGTGATTGACCAGCTCATGATTCGGCTGCGCGAACGGCTGGCCGTGACGAGTCTCGTCATCACCCACGACATGAAGAGCGCGTACGCCGTCGGCTCGCGCATCGCGATGCTGCATCAGGGCCGAATCCGTCAGGTGGGAACCGTGACGGAGATCCAGGAGAGCACGGACCCCATCGTCCGCCAGTTCATCGAAGGCAGGCCGGCTCCGGACTCGGCGCAGCTCGGAGTCTGATGCTGGCCCCCGCGGCACTCTCTCCGACCGTGGTCGCGTACGCCGTGCGCGACCGCGCCCGCTCGCTCGTGCGCTCGGTGTTCCCCAGGCGGCGGACGCGCGTGCTGGCGGTGCGCACGCCGGGCGAGATGGAGAATGCCTTCCGCCAGAACCTGGTGGACGCGGCGCTCGTGGACCTGAGCTCCGGCGCGGACGACTTGTGGAAGGTGGCCGGGCTCTCGCTCGAGTATCCGAGCGCTCCGTTTTTCGGGATCCTGCCTCTGCGGTCGGCCGACGGGCCCGCGCTGGCGCGCGCGGCTGCGCTCGAGTTCGCCGACGTGTTGGTGGAAGGAGTGGACGACTCCATGGCGCGCGAGTTGGTCCATCCGAGAACGTTCTCGGCGCGGTTCGCCGAGGCGCTCTCCGTTCCGCCCCCACCCGTAGGGATCACCGACGAGCGACAGCGCGCCGTCTGGCGGATCATCGTGGGACAGGCCGGCCGTCCCGTGCGTACCGCCGACATCGCCGACGCGATGGGGCTGAGCCGCGAGCACCTGAGCCGCGTCTTCTCCAGCTCCGGCGCGCCCAACCTCAAGCGGGTGATCGATCTCGTGCGCCTGATCGCGGCCGCGGAGCTCGCGAAGAACCCGGGTTACGACGTGCGCGACGTAGCGGCGGTGCTCGGCTTCGCTTCCTCGTCGCACCTGTCGAGCACATCGCAGCGGATCGTCGGGTCGCGGCCCGCGTCGCTGTCGCGGCTACGCACAGTAGATCTCGTCGAGCGCTTTTCGCAGGGGCGAGGACGCAGCCGCCGGTGAGATCCTGCGGGTGCCTTCCTCGATCTCCGCGTTTTTTTGCCGCTCGATAAAGGTCAGGAAGCCCGCGAGCAGGCGGGTCACCGCCGCCGCGCGCGCGGTGAGCGCCGACAGTGCTTCCTGCGGGAGAGCCGCGGAATGCCTGGCGATGGCAAGATGAGTCTCGAAAGCCGTGAGCGAGCGGCGGGCCTGCTCAAACACCCGCTGTTGATCCAGGGCGTCGCCGCGGCCGTACCCGTCGGCGATCCCGCTAGCGACCGAGGTAGCGGCCGCGGCGAGCGCGTCCACGAACCAGGGCAGCTCCTTGCGGCCGTGCTGCCGCGCGACCCGGAGCGTCTCGCCCGCAAGCGCGACGGCCTCCTGCCACAGCTTGAGATCTTTTACGCCCGCCGCCATTCCGCACTGTCGGTACGGACCGTGCCGTATGCGTCATCGAAAAACCGCCGTCGAGTATTTCCCGCCGCCACAACGAGGTGCGCCTGATGGTTCGCTTTTCCAGCTGGATCGGTTTCTCGCTCGCACTTGGATCTCTCGCCTGCTCCGCGCGCGGCCCCGTCGCGCCGCTGCCCGACCCGAGTCCGCCCGTCGCGCCTCTGCCCGACGTCGAGCGCGACGTGCGGATTGGGGTCGTGCAGGCGGCGGACAGCGTGGCCGTCGGCAGCACTGGTGCCTTCACGGTGACGGAGCGCGGCACCGGCCGCGTGCTCGCGTCTGGCTCGAACGCGGCCGCGATCGTGACGCGCGCTCCGGGTGGGGCGGCGGGATACCAGGTGAGGCTGGGCAACGTTGTCGCCGAGTCCGCCAATCCGGTGCGCGTGACGTCCGCGTCGGGCGTCACCATCAACGGTCAGCAGTACCGCGGCAGCGCGGAAGTCGGCGTCAACTCTGCGGGAACGCTGGCGGGGATCAACGAAGTACCGGTGGAGCAGTACCTGTACGGCGTCGTCCCGCGCGAGCTCGGCCCCAACGTGTTCCCCGAGATCGAAGCCCAGAAGGTCCAGGCGATAGCCGCGCGCACCTACACCGTCGCGTACCTCGGCCGCAGGTCGGCGGACGGCTACGACCTGCGCGCGACCGTGGACGATCAGGTGTACGGCGGCCGCTCCGCCGAGCATCCCGTGTCCACGGCCGCGGTGGATGCGACTCGCGGCATCGTCATGCGCCACGGCGGCAAGCTCATCATCGCGCGGTACTCATCCACGTCGGGCGGACATACGGCGGACAACGAGGAATCGTTCGCGGAGAATCCGATCCCGTACATGCGCGGCGTCTCCGACATGCCGCCGACCGCCGGAGCGACGTACGTTGCGAGCATCGACGCGTTCAAGTCGGTGCCGTACATCACGGACTTCCGCAAGCCGCCGGCGCCTTTCGATCCGGACCGGCCGCGGTATCACCGCTGGATGGTCGAGTGGTCGCCGAGTGAGTTGACGTCGATGATCTCCACCTTTGCCAAGCGGAACGTGGGACTGGTGCGCGAGATCGAGGTGATCCAGCGGGGGCCGTCGGGGCGCATCATCTCGATCCAGTTCGTAACTGATTCCGGCGCGGTCCAGGCGTCCATGGGCGTGATTCGCTCAGCGCTCAAGTACGTGAACCCGTCGGGCGCTTTCGTGAACCTGCCGAGCGCGCTGTTCTTCATCGAGCCGGTGGAGCAGAACGGGGCTGCGGTACCGGGATCCTTCCGCGTTTACGGCGGGGGGTTCGGGCATGGGACGGGGATGGCGCAGGTG
>JBPPMH010000183.1:0-8278 GCA_051305945.1 Gemmatimonadaceae bacterium | reverse complement strand
GCTCGCTAACACGGGGCCGGTGCGGCACCCCGCCACACCGCCCGCCAGCAACGACACCCGTTCCTGCCGCAATTCGTCGCGGCGCAGCGCGAACTGCGGACGCACCGTACACGGAGGCTCGGGTCTAGCTCGTTCGAGCCACCGTGTTAGCGAGCGTAGTTTGCGAGCGTAGGTGGCGAGGATGAGCTAGACCCGAGCCTCCGAGGCAACATCAAACGTCCGTGCGTACCGTCGGACCACGTAGTCCTCAAGCAGACGCAGGAACTCGGGGACGATGTCGTCGCCGCGGAGGGTGACGGCGAGCTTGCCGTCCACGTACACGGGCGCGACCGGGTCCTCGAACGTGCCGGGCAAGGAGATGCCGATGTCGGCGTGCTTGGATTCGCCGGGGCCGTTCACGACGCACCCCATAACGGCGACGCGCATGTCCTCGACGCCGGGATAGAGCGCGCGCCAGGCGGGCATCTGCTCGCGCAGATAGTCCTGGATGTCCTCGGCCATCTGCTGAAAGAACGTGGAGGTCGTGCGGCCGCAGCCGGGGCAGGCGCTCACCTGCGGCGCGAAGCTGCGGAGGCCCAGCGATTGTAGGATCTGCTGCGCGACTTGTACTTCCTCGGTGCGGTCGCCGCCGGGGCGCGGAGTGAGCGAGACCCTGATCGTGTCGCCGATTCCTTCGGCCAGCAGGATCGAGAGCGCGGCGGTGCTCGCGATGATTCCCTTGCTACCGAGTCCGGCTTCGGTGAGGCCGAGGTGCAGCGGGAAGTCGCAGCGCGCTGCGAGGCGGCGGTATACGTCGAGCAGGTCCTGCACCGCCGAGACCTTCGCGGAGATGATGATCCGGTCGTGGCCGAATCCCGTCGCTTCCGCGAGCTCGGCGGAGCGGAGCGCGCTGGCGAGCATCGCCTCGATGTACACGTCGCGCGCATCGGCGGGCTCGGCCGCGAGCGCATTGGCGTCCATCATCTGGGTGAGCAGATCCTGATCGAGCGAGCCCCAGTTCACGCCGATGCGTACCGGCTTGCCGTTGTCGGCGGCGATGCGAACGATTGTCTGGAAGTTCTCGTCGCGGCGCTTGGTGCCGACGTTGCCCGGGTTGATGCGGTACTTCGCGAGAATTCGGGCGCAGTCGGTGAAGCGCGCGAGCAGCAGGTGGCCGTTGTAGTGGAAGTCGCCGATCAGCGGGACGGAACAGCCGAGGTCGGCGAGCCGCGCGGCGATCTCGGCGACCGCGGCCGCCGCGTCCTCGTTGTTGACGGTGATCCGGACCAGCTGGGATCCCGCCGCGGAGAGCGCCGCTACCTGTTGGGCGGTGGCTTCGGCGTTCGCGGTGTCGGTATTGGTCATCGACTGGACCACAATCGGATGACCGGAGCCGACCGGAACGCCGCCGACGGAGACCGTCACGGTCTGCCGGCGCGGCAGGATGGCGCTCGGATTTACGGTGTGAAGCGACATATGATTAGTAGCGAAAGCTAAGGCGCTGGCCCCGGCGATGCAGTTCAAGGAAGACAGCCGTCGAGAACCAAATGTTGACCGAATTCAACCGGACGCTGAGATGACAGAGCCCAGATCCCCCCACGACCCTGACGATCCCGGCATTCCCGATCCAGCCGACGCTCCGCCGCCCGGGCCGCCGTTGCCCGCTGAAGACGTGGAGCGCGAGCGATCTCCGGACCCGGCGGTTCCGCCGCCCGTCGCCAAGCCGGTCGTCGTGGAGAAGCCGTGGCACAAGCGCTGGTCCACGCGCGTGCTCGCGGCGCTCATCATCGTGCCGCTGCTGATCTTCGCGGTGTGGGCCGCGGTCACGCTGAACGTCGTATACGAGAGGGGCGAGCGATACGGCTACGTGCAGGCGTTCGCCAAGCAGGGCGTGGTATGCGCGACCTGGGAGGGAGAGCTGGCGGAGACCAACGTGCCGGGCATCGCGCCGGCGGCCTTTCGTTTCAGCGTGCGTGACAACGCCGTCGCCGCCGACGTACAGGCGAGCATCGGCAAGCGGGTCGCCCTGCTATACGAGGAACACAGGAACGTCCCGACGTCGTGCTTCGGCAAGAGCGATCACTTCGTGACCGGGGTCCGGGTAGAGGAGCCCTGAACCGTACGGTTAGAGGCGAAACGATTGCGCTCGAAGGTGGCGGTATTGTCGAAGGCACCCGGCCTACTTACTTTTTGCGCTGTGCGGCGGGGGTGCGATGCAACTCCGCGGCATGGATCCAGGGCGGGGGGTCGATTCGGTCCCGTCAAAAGCCGATGGCAGGAGTAGTCAAAGCTCGCTCCGCGGCGTCACGTTACCAATTGCAGGAGTAGGAATGCGCACGACCGGAAAGGTGAAGTGGTTCAATGACGCGAAAGGGTTTGGCTTCATCACCCCTGATGATGGCACGAAGGATTGCTTCGTCCATTACAGCGCGATCAGTGGCAGTGGCTTCAAGTCGCTGGCAGAAGGCGACGCTGTCGAGTTCGACGTGGTGCAGGGGCAGAAGGGCCCCGCGGCAGAGAACGTGACCCGGGCCGGCGCGAGCTGACCAGTCAGAAATGAAGAAGCGCCCTCTGAAAGGAGGGCGCTTTTTTATGGGTGCTAGCCCTTTTTCGGCGGCCTCCCGCGCTTCGGCCGCGGCGCCATCTCCAGGGCTTCGGCCACAGCCGCCGCGACATGAGCTCGAACTCCTGCGCGGTCGAGGTGCAGCTCGAGCTCGCCACTGCGAACCGTGGCGATGTCGGCCGGATCGGCATTGCGAGGGGACCGCCAGAGCTCGTGCGCCAGCCGGAGCGCGGCCCCCACGGGAATCTGAAGCTCCCGGTTCAGACGGTGTACCGTGGCGATCACGTGCAGCGCGCCGGGCCCGAGTCGCCGCGATACTCCCTGCCTCGCCTGGGTGACCCCGTCCACGCGGTTATGCGACAGCAGGTTGTCGAGCCATTTGCTTTCTATCCCTAGCGCAAGTGCAGCAGTAGCAACGGAATAACCTCTCATTAAAAAATAACCTATATAACTAGGAATATTAGCGCAATGGCCGTGGGAGTTGACTGCTGGCCGTACAATAGAAACTGTTGAAATGGTCGAACTTTGGCGCGACGGGGGGTACCAATGCTACCTGTCGCGCGAAGGCAAATTAGGCAAGAATGCGCGCGACTGAACCCAGATAAAAAGGATCTCGAAAATGCGTAGAATTTTGTCTGCTTTTGTAGTCGGCGCGGCCCTGGTGGTCGGCGCCTCGAGCGCGGAAGCACAGCGTCCCTTTACGGTCGGTCTGTCGGCCGGCGCGTCCATTCCGTTCTCTGATCTGAGCGACAGCCACAAGGTCGGCTACAACGGCGCGGCCCACCTCGGCATCAACATGCCGAACTCGCCCGTCGGCTTCCGGCTCGAAGGCTTCTACAACAAGTTCGCCGGACAGGACCTAACGATCGGCTCCGTACCGGATCTTCGCGTCGCGGGCGGTAACGTCAACATCACGTACGCGTTCGGCGGCATTGGCATGCGCCCGTACGTGATCGGTGGTGTGGGCTCGTACAACGTGAAGGCTGATGGTGGCGAGTCGCGGACCGACTTCGGCATCAACGCCGGCGTCGGCGCCAAGTTCCAGCTGTCCGGGCTCGGCACGTTCGTCGAAGCCAGGCTGCACACGATCAGCGGGGACCCACAGCTGCAGTTCGTTCCGATCACGTTCGGAATTGAGTTCTAAGAAGGCTGCAATTCTGTAATAAGAAGCCCTCGCGGAGACGCGGGGGCTTCTTTGTTTAGCTACCTACGAGAGGGGCTCACTGGAATCCAGGCCGTGAGCAGCGAGCTGTTAGCTGTCCGCTCTCAGGCAACGGACATATTGGACGTGTCGAGTAACGCTCTTGCCGCCTCGATTTGTTCTCGCACGGCATTCGGCCCCGTTCCACCCGCGACATCTCTCCGCGCAATCGACGCTCGTGCGTCCAACCATTCCCGCGTGTCGGCGCCGAACGACGCGTGCGCGCTCGTGAATCGCTCCGGTGGCAGCTCACTCAGCTCGCATCCTGCTTCCTCCGCGGCACTCACGAGACTTCCGACCGCGCCGTGCGCGTCGCGGAAGCTCACGCCCTTGCCCACGAGGTAATCGGCGAGGTCCGTCGCCATCATTCCGCTCGACACCGCGCGCTCCATCACTTCGACCTGAAACGTGCACTCGGCCAGAGCCCCTGTCACCGCCGGCAGCACGAGCAGCGCGCTGTCTACGGCGTCGAACAAAATCCGCTTGTCGTCCTGCAGATCCTTGTTGTACCCGCTCGGCAATCCTTTCATCGTCGCCAACATCGAAGTAATTCCGCCGAGCGAGCGGGCCGCGAATCCGCGAGCAATTTCCATCGCGTCGGGATTTCGCTTCTGCGGCATCATGCTCGAACCGGTCGTGAACGAATCGCCGAAGCGGACGAAGCCGAACTCCGACGACCCGAACAGAATCATGTCTTCGGCGAGTCGCGACAGGTGCACGCCGAGCAGCGAGATGGCGTACAGCAGATCGGCGACGAAGTCACGGTCGCCGACGGCGTCTATGCTGTTCTCGGACAGGCGCATGAACCTGAGCTGCTTCCTCAGCTCCTCGCGCGGAACTTGGTACGCGGACCCCGCGATCGCGCCGGAGCCGAGCGGCAGGGAGGAGGCCGCTATCGAAGCCATGGCAATTCGGTTGCAGTCGCGCTCGAGCGGCCAGAAATGCGACAGCATCCAGTGCGCGGCTGAGACGGGCTGCGCCCGCTGCAAATGCGTGTATGCCGGCATCACCGCGTCCACGAGCGACTCGGCGTGCTTCAGCATCACAGCCTGGAGCGCGCGCACTTCCGTCTCGAGGGAATCGGTCGCGACCATGACCAGCAGCCGTGTAGCCGTAGACACCTGGTCGTTGCGGCTCCGGCCCGTGTGCAGCTTGGAGGCGACGTCACCGATCTCGTCGTGCAGCAGCCGGTCGATCATCGTGTGGACGTCTTCGTCCGAATCCACCGGCAGCTCGCCGCCCTCGAACCGCTTCCCGACCTGCGCGAGGCCATTCTGAATGGTCGAGCTCTCGTCGGCGGTGAGCACGCCGGCGCTGGCGAGCGCGCCGGCCCACGCCTGGGACGCCCAGACGTCGAACGGCCACAGCCGGAAGTCGACTTCTATGGAACGGTTGACCGCGGTGAGCGCGGCAGCCGGGCCGGCCTTGAAGCGGCCACCCCAGAGCTTGTGGGCCTGGCCGAAGCCGTCGCCCCGGGCAGAGTCCCCGGGTGGCGACGACTGCGTCACGCTATGGCCCGCTTTCCCGACTGAGCCGCGTCCAAGCGTGCCTGGTCGCGGAGCGCCTGCACCTTCGTGGACAGCCCGTACAGCCGGATGAATCCGGCCGCGTCCGCCTGGTTGTAGACGTCGTCGGCGCCGAAGGTGACGAAGTTTTCGTCGTACAGCGCGAACTCACTCGAGCGGCCGGCGACGATGATCGAGCCCTTGAACAACCGCAGCGTCACTTCGCCGGAGACGCGCTCCTGCGTGACGTTGACAAACGCGTCGTACGCGTCGCGCTCCGTGCTCCACCAGCGGCCGTCGTACACCAGCTCGCCGTAGCTGTTCGCGATCAGGTCCTTGGCCGCGAGCGTACGCCTGTCGAGCACGAGCTGCTCAAGCTCGCTGTGCGCGGCGTACAGCAGCGATCCGCCCGGCGTCTCGTATACGCCGCGCGACTTCATTCCGACGAGCCTGTCTTCAACGAGATCGATCCGGCCGACGCCGTGGCGCCCGCCGATCGCGTTCAGCGTGGACAGCAGCGCGACCGCGCCAAGCGCGCGACCGTTAACCGCGACCGGAGTGCCCTTGTCGAAGGCGATCGTGACTTCCTCGGCTTCGTCGGGCGCGTCCTCCGGCGACGTGCTGAGCATGAATAGATCCGCCGGCGGAGAGGCCGCGGGATCCTCGAGCACCCCGCCCTCGTGGGAGATGTGCCAGATGTTACGGTCCCGGGAATAGATCTTCTCCTTCGTCGCGGTGATGGGGACGCCGTGCGCCTGCGCGTACGCGATCGCGTCCTCGCGGCTGCGGATGTCCCAGCAGCGCCAGGGCGCGATTACGGGGAGATCGGGCGCGAACGCCGCGTACGTGAGCTCGAAGCGCACCTGATCGTTGCCCTTGCCGGTGCAGCCGTGAGCGAGCGCGGTCGCGCCGACCTGACGCGCGATCTCCACCTGCTTCTTGGCGATCAGCGGCCGCGCCATGGAGGTGCCGAGCAGATACTTTCTGCCGTACGTCGCGCCTGCGCGGAGCGTGGGCCAGATGTAATCGGTGACGAACTCCTCGCGCAGGTCTTCCACGAAGCACTCGTCCGCGCCGGACGCGATGGCCTTGGCGCGCACTCCTTCCAGTTCGTCGCCCTGCCCGACGTCGGCGGCGACGCAGATGACTTTGGCGTCGTAGTGCTCCTTGAGCCACGGCACGATGATAGAGGTGTCGAGGCCGCCGGAGTAGGCGAGGACAATGGTGGACATGGCGGGGAATTGGTGACTGGTGACTGGTGACTAGTGACTAGTGACTAGTGACTAGTCACTACAACGACCGTGTAATTATGCATGAATGATGAATAAATACACTTCAGGCCTCCCAGTCAAGTATATTTTCAGCCATGGAGCTTGAGCCTGGAATGGGGGCTGTAACCAACAGCCAAGAGCCAACAGCCAACAGCGCTTTCAGTTAATGGCCAATAAGTCCGACCGGCAATCTGCTATTCTCGACATCATCGGCTCCCGCCGGGTCTCCAGTCAGGAGGAGCTGCGGCGGCTGCTGCGGAGCCGGGGGTGGGACGTGACGCAGGCGACGCTGTCCCGGGACCTGCGAGATCTCCGCGTCGCGCGGGTGCCGAGCCCGGACGGGCCGCGGTATTCGGCTCCGGACCACGGGGCGGTGCCGGCGCTGGCGATCGAGTCCATCCTGCCGCAGCTCTTCCTGCGAGCTGACGGGGTGGGCGAGCTGATAGTCGTGCGGACGATTCCCGGAGGCGCCCAATCCGCCGCCGTCGCGCTCGACTCGCAGGGGTGGCCGGAGGTACTCGGCACGGTCGGAGGGGATGACACCGTTTTGATCATCTGCCGCTCGGCGGGTGGAAGGCAAAAGCTGCTGCAGCGGATCCGGGAGATCGGCGAAAAGGGCTGACTCTTCGAGAGGCCAAGTTGAGTGAGTAACCAGCTCGGCCAGCTAGAGAGATAGCCAGTCAAGACCGGTGCGCACTCGGTCTCTGGCCTGCTGGACAGCTGGTAACTCACACACTTGGATTCCACCACAATAAATCGGGGCAGGTAAACGTTGACATAGCTGCACTGCAAGATTATGCATTAGGAATGCATAAGGTTGCGGTCGGAATCCTGGGCGCGAGCGGCTACGCCGGCAGGGAGCTGTGCGGACTCGTCGCGCGCCACCCGGGGATGGAGCTGGCGTTCGCCGCGGCCAACGGCCAGCGGGGGCAGCGCGCGCGCTTCGGTGCGAGCGAGATAACCTTCCTCGCACCCGACGACGTCAAGCTCGACGACGCACAGATGGTGTTCAGCGCGCTGCCGCACGGGGCGTCCGCCGAGTGGGTGGATGCGGCCCGCGGCGCCGGCGCGCGCGTGATCGACCTGTCGTCCGACTTCCGCCCAGGCAACAGCGCCGCGGCCGCGCCGTACGGGCTGACCGAGATCATGCGCGACGCGCTCGCGGGAGCTGAGCTGGTCGCGAACCCGGGCTGCTATCCCACGGCGGTGCTGATCGGTCTTGCCCCCCTTCTCTCGCGCGGGCTCGTGCGCGCGGGCGCGACGATCAACGTCAACGCCGCCAGCGGAGTTACGGGCGCCGGCTTCGCCCCGAAGCAGGAGCTGATGTTCGCCGAAGTCGCGGAAGACTTCCGGGCGTACGCGCCGGGTAACGAGCATCGGCATCTCGCGGAGATGAACGCGATGGTCCGCGAGTTGGGCGGCGACAACGACATCCTGTTCACGCCACACCTCCTTCCCGTGGCGCGCGGCATTCTCGCGACGATCACAGTTCCGCTTACCACGGAACTTGCGCACGCGAGCGCCCTCTGGCGCGGGTTCTACGCCGGCGAGCCGTTCGTCGAGATCGCAGACTCGCCGCCGTCGCTGCGCGACGTCGTGCACCGCAACGTCGTGCAGCTGAGCGTGCATCCCGCGGCCAACGTGCGGCAGCCGACGCTCGTGATCATCGCCGCCATCGACAACCTGCTGAAGGGAGCCGCCGGCCAGGCAGTGCAGAACGCCAATATCCTGCTCGGCCTGGACGAGCGCGTCGGGCTGC
>JBPPMH010000182.1:0-10337 GCA_051305945.1 Gemmatimonadaceae bacterium | reverse complement strand
TCTCGGACTATGCTGGAGCTGATGTATGTCGTGTCGAGCGAGGGCACCATGAACACCGTCTCCAGGCCGGGAGAGAGGTGCCGGTTCATCAGCGCCATCTGGAACTCGTACTCGAAATCGCTGACGGCGCGCAGGCCCCGGATGATCAGCGACGCTTCGACCTCGAGGGCGAAATCCACCAGCAGGCCGGTGAAGTCGCGCACGTCGATCCGCGCGTCGTCGCCGACGGCGGCCCGAATCAGCCGCTTGCGCTCCTGCAGATCGAACAGCGGCTCCTTCGCCGAGTTGTTCGCGACCGCGACCACCAGCCGGTCCACGAACTCCAGGCTGCGCACGACCAGGTCCTCGTGCCCGCGCGTTATGGGGTCGAACGAGCCCGCGTAAATCGCAATTTTCGCCATTGTTCGCTCCGTGGGATCGGGCGCGAGTCGGTGCATGCCCGGCTGCGCCTACGCTCGCAAACTACGCTCGCTAACACGGCGCTGCCGGGCACACACCGCCTCTTGCCCGATCCCGTTACAGGTCGACCTGCCGAAAGAACGAAATCGCGGTCGTTCCGTACCTTCGCGCGTCCGGATTGCCCGGCAGCGCGACGCGGGAATCGTGCTCTATCCCGAGCAGTTTCGCAAACGGCTTTTCCAGCCAGCACGCCGCGAGCTTCGCAGCGTCGTCGCCGCCGTACGGCGGATCGGCGAAGGCGACGTCGTATTCACAGTGCCCCTCCCCCGCTCCGCGCAGAAACGTAAACACGTCCTGCCGGTACAGCACGGCCCAGCTGCCGGCGCCGAGCGTTTCGACATTCTGCTGGAGCACGGCGAACGTTTTGGCGTGTCGCTCCACGAAGTGCGCGACTGCCGCGCCGCGCGACAGCGCTTCCAGCCCCAAGGCGCCCGAGCCGGCGAACAGATCCACGACTTTCGCGCCGACGAGGTACGGCTGCACGATGCTCATCCACGCTTCGCGCACGCGGTCGAGCGTCGGACGAACGTCCTTTCCGGGCGGCGCCGCGATTCGCCGCCCGCGCCACCGCCCGGCGACGATCCTCATCTAATGCGACGGCGCGAAGTCGAGCAGCCGCGCCTGGAGCCGGCTGGTGCCCTGATACTCGTCCCGCTCGATGCGGTACACGACGTCTATCTCGCCGCCGGTCTTTATTTCGCCCGCGCGGTCGGCGAAGCCCCAGCCGATCGCCTCCAGCACGGTCCCCCCTGCGTCCAGGTACAGCTTCAGGCCCTCATGCTTGAGCGTTCGCGGCGGCGACTTGAGCCGCACTCCGCGCGAGAGAAAGACCGGCGACGGATTCCCGATTCCGAAAGGCTCGAAATGGCTGATCAGCGACTGCAGCGCGTCGGTCGCCTCGGCGAGCGGCATCTCGAGATCCACGCGGATCTGTCCGAGCAGATCGTCCGGCTCCAGCGCGGCGCGCGCGACCTCGTTGAAGCGCTCGGTGAAGGCTTCCAGCCGCGAGCGATCGAGAGTCACGCCCGCGGCCGCCTTGTGCCCGCCGAACTTCTCCAGCAGGTCGGCGCACTCGATCAGCCCGGCGTGGAGGTTGAACGCGGGGATCGAGCGACCCGAGCCTTTGCAAGTCGTCGCGGTGGATGAGATCATGATCGTGGGGCGGCCGAACTCTTCGACGATTCGCGACGCGACGATACCGATGACTCCCGGATGCCAGCCGTCGCGCGCGAGGACGATTCCGAACGTCTCGCCGAGGTCACGGCGAACGACTTCCTCGCGGGCCTCCTCCAGAGTTGCGCGGTCGATCTCCTGCCGCTTGCGGTTCAGCTCCTCCAGATCGCGCGCGATGACGTTCGCTTCGTGCTCGGTCTCCGTCATCAGCAGCTCGACGCCGCGAATCGCGGCGCCCAGCCGGCCGACGGCGTTGAGCCGCGGCGCGAGGATGAAGCCCACGCGCCCGGCGGTGATCTGCTTTCCACTCAAGCCCGCCGCGTTCACCAGCGCGCGCAATCCCACGTTGCGCGTCTCCTGCAGCAGCTTGAGGCCGAGCCGCACGAACACGCGGTTCTCGCCGCGCAGCGGAGCGATGTCGGCCACAGTCGCGAGCGCGACGAGGTCGAGCATCTGCCACACCTGGTTCTCGCCCTTCCCCATCTCCCGCGCGAGCGCCAGCGCGAGCTTGAACACGACGCCGACGGCGGCCAGGTCCTTGTCGGGATAGCCGCAGCCAGGCCGCTTCGGGTTCAGGACCGCCAGGCAGTCCGGCAGCGCCGAGCCCGGCAGGTGATGGTCGGTGACGATCACGTCGATCCCCGCCGCGCACAGATCCTTGATCGGCTCGACAGCGCTGGTCCCGCAGTCGCAGGTGACGACGACCCGGGCGCCGGCTTCGATCGCGGCCTGCACGCCCGCCGCGCTCAGGTCATAGCCGTGCTCGAGCCGTTTGGGAATGAACGGCTGCGCGCGGCCGCCCAGGTTGAGGATCGTGCGGGTGAGCAGCGTGGTGGAAGAGATGCCGTCCACGTCGTAGTCGCCGTGGACGAACACGAGCTCCTGCTCCCGGATCGCTTGCGCGAGCCGCGCGACCGCCTTGTCGAGATCGAGCATCGCGAGGGGATCGTGCAGCTGGTCCAGTCGCGGACGGAGAAAGGTCCGCGCCGCGCCCGACTCGCTGTAGCCGCGGGCGCAGAGCAGCCGGCACACGAGCGGGGGGAGGCTGAGATCGGCGGCCAGCGCGGCGACATCTGCCGGGTTCGGCTCCTTGGCAATGATCCAGCGCAGCTTGCGGCGGGGGACGACTGCGGAGGTCATCGTCTAAAGATAGAGATCGGCGTGTGTGGTTGAGAATCCGATTTCAACCGCCGCAATCCGAGTTAGTGAGTAGCCAGTGAGCGAGCTGGCCAGGATGCCAGTGCGCAACACTGGAATACTGGCTGTCTGGCCATCTGGTAACTCATCAACTCGCCCCGTAGGTCTTACCCTGGATAGAGCAGCACTCCGCAGCCTTCACACACTTCGATAGTTCCATTTGCCAGCATGACGTTCCGCCTTTGCATCGGAACCGCCGTATCGCAATTCCCGCACGTCATCCCGCGCAGCGGATACAGCGCGTTCTCCCGGCGGCTCCTGATCCGGTCGTACTTGTGCAGCAGCACGCGATCCACGTTGGCGGCCTTGGCGGTGCGCTCGGCGCGCGCGCCCTTGAGCTCCGACTCGAGTGCTGCCTGCTCGGCGGCGATCTCGTCGCGGGCGCTTGCCTGATCTTCCTCCGCCGCTGTCAACGCGGCACGCGCGTGCTCGACGTCCGCGCGCATCGTCTCCATCCGGCGGCCCATCGCGGCCAGCTCGCTCTCGTCTTCGGCCACGAGCCGGCGCGTCGTTTCCACCTGCGACATGGCCGCCGTCGCCTCCTTCATCTTCTTGATCGAGTCGAGCTGAGCGAGGTTCCGCTCCTGCTGCTTCTTGTGCAGCTCGACCCGCGCCTGGATGTCGCGGTGTCGCTGCTGCTCGCTCTCGATGACCGTCCCGGCTCGCTGCACTGCGTCGGCCGCCTGCTGCCGTATGCGGTCGAGCTCGCGCAGCCGCGGCGCCAGCGCCGCCATCTTCTGCTCGATCCCGGATATCTGGTTGTCGTCTGCCTGCAGTGCGAGCAGCTCCTCGATGTTCTCGTGCATCATTCTCTCTCAGGCGCTGTTTTACGACGAACGCGGAAGGCCTTGTACCGCGTCCGTCTCAAGCTGTTGAGCTCGTCCCGCAGCTCCTGCTTGAGCTTCATTAATTCGTCTTTTTGATCCGCCCTCGCGAGCGGCAAGGTAGCGTCGATCTCCAGCATCTTCTCGTCCAGCTCACGCACCCGGATGGCAGTCAGGCTGTCGTCCACGGTGCGCTGCGGGTCTATCTGCGCGCCGCGCTCGGATAGCAGCTCCTCGATCACGGCGACGTCGGTTACAGGCAGCCCTTCCGCAAGCTGCTGCACGGGCGTGTCCTCTTCGGATTCGAGCAGTCGGGCAAAGATCCGCCGGTACCGGCGATCCCTGAAGCTCTCGAGCCCGACCTTCTCCGCGATCTCCGCGACGCGAGTGCGCTGCTGCAGCATCGCGCGGACAAGCTCCCGCTCGGCCGAGCTGCCGATCGCGGAATAGGAATCACGGCGGACGCCGGGGTCGCTACGCGCGGGTATCGCCTGACCGATGTCGGGCTCGCCCGCTGGAGCCGGTTGCGGGGCTGCACGCTCGCCCCGGCGCGCGGGCGACTCGACTTCGCGCTGGAGGATCGCTCGGTCCACGCCGGACGCCTCGCTGGCGCGGGCGAGGTACAGGTCACGCATGATGGGGTCGGACGCGGCACGAATCGTCGGTAGCAGCCGGTCGAGCGCTCTTCGCTTCTTGTGCAGCTCGCTGAACGCCCCGACGCGCTGCAGGATCTGGACTTTGCGCTCGAACACGTCAATCGCGGCGGTTATCTCGCGCTCCAGTCCGGCCGCGCCTTCGCGCCGGACGAACGTATCGGGATCGTCACCCTCAGGCAGCGTCACCACTCGCACGCCGAACCCCTGGCGCAGCAGTTCGTCCCCGGACCTGAACGTCGCGGCCAGACCACCGCGGTCGTTGTCGTACAGCAGCACGGCGTTCTTCGTGTACTTGCGGATGAGCGTGACCTGGGCGTCGGTGAGCGCGGTTCCCATCGGAGCTACGCCGGTGCGCACACCGGCGGCAATGAGCCGCACGACGTCAAAGTAACCTTCGACAACGAGCACGCGGTCCTCTTTCCTGATTTCGTTCTTCGCCCAGTTGAGCGCGTACAGCAGCTTGCCCTTGGAGAACACCGGCGAATCCGGAGAGTTCAGGTATTTCGGCTCGGAATTACCGAGCACGCGTCCGCCGAAGCCGACGTGCCGGCCCATGGCGTCGAGGATCGGAAACATGAGCCGGTCGCGGAAGCGCGGCCGCGGCTCCGTGCCTTCCTCGCGCTGCACCAGCAGTCCGGTCTCGAGCATGCGCGCGTCGTCGAACCCGAGCGTGGCGAGGTACGTGCGCATGAGCCCGATCTCGGACGGCGCGTACCCAATGCCGATCTCCTGCGCGAGCTCGCGCGAGATCTCGCGGCTCTCCAGATACTCCCTGGCGCCCTTGCCGCGCGCGTCGTCCCACAGCGTCGCGCGGAAGTACTCGGCCGCGGCGGCGTTTATCTCCCAGAAAGGCTCGCGCGCGTCCGGGCCCTCGCGGCGGGTGTCCACTTCCTTCACTTCGACGCCGGCCTTCTGGCCGACTATCCGCACGGCCTCCGGCCACTCGACGCCGAGCCGCTTCTGCACGAAGCGAAAGACGTCGCCGCCCTCGTGGCAGACGAAGCAATAGAAGATTCCCTTGCGCGGAGAGACGGAGAAGTTGCGGTGCGTGCCCTGGTGAAACGGGCATGGCCCGCGGTAGTCGGCGCCAGTCTTCTTGAGCTTCACGTACTCGCCGATGATCTGCACGACGTCCGCCGCTTCGCGGACCTGCTCGACCACTTCGTCCGGGATCACGCGAGCTCCGCGATGGTGACGCCTGTGCCGCCTTCGTTCCACGCGCCGAGCCGGAAGCCCGACACACGCGGCTCCTTCTTTAGCATCTCGTTCACGCGCTCGCGCAAAGCGCCGGTCCCCTTGCCGTGAATGATCCGGAGCACCTTCAGGTCGGCGAGGACGGCGCTGTCCACCGCCTGCATCACGACTTCCTCGACCTCGTTCGCGCGCAGTCCCCGCAGATCCACTTCGGTCGACGCATGAACTTCCGGAATGTCACCGCGGACCGGGAGCTTCTCGCTGGCGACGAGCTGGATCGCAGCGCGGCGGATGCTCTCCCGCGGAACGTTGAGCTTGATGGATCCTAGCGCCACCACCGCTTCGTCCTCGCGCAGCTCGAGCAGCCTGGCGGTGCGGCCGGCGAAAGTGTCGAGCTCGACGAGGTCGCCAACCTCGGGCGCGCCCGCGGGCCGGCCGGGCCGCGCTTCTCCGCCGGCGTCTTCGCTCGCCAGCCTGTCGAGTGCCGCGGCCTCTTCGCCCGCGAGCTGCTCGATGTTGCGGCGCGCGAGCCGCGCGGCGTCTTCCACGGCCGCGGCCGAGGTCGCGCGCAGCTCGCGGATCGTCTCTTCGACGGCCGCGCGCGCATCCAACAGATGCTTGCGCGCGGCGCTCCGGCTCTCCTTCTCGATCTCGCGCTCGCGCTCGCGCACTCTCCCCTCCCGCGCGGCGACGTTCGCGAGCCGCTCCCGCGCCTCAGCCGCGATCTCCTGCGTCTCACGGTCGCGCTCGGCGAGCTTCGCGTCCCGCTCCTGCAGCTCGGTCAAAAGAGCGTTGGTGTCGCGCTCGCCTTTCGGCAAACGCTCTTCGGCCGCATCGAGAACGTTGGCCGGAAGGTTCAACCGCCGGGCGATGCTCAGGCCGTAGGAGCGGCCCGGGATCCCTTTCACCAAACGGTATGTCGGCGCCAGCCGCGCGGCATCGAACTCGAGCGACGCGTTCACGACTCCGGGCACCGACGTCGCCAGCTCCTTGAGCGCGCCCAGGTGCGTGGTCGTAAGCGTGAACGTGCCGCGCCGGGTCAGCTCCTCGAGGATCGCTCCGCCCAGCGCGGCGCCTTCCATGGGATCGGTCCCCGACCCGAGCTCGTCTATGAGGACCAGCGACCGCGGCGTGGCACCGCGCAGTATCTCGGCGAGGTTCTTCACGTGCGCGCTGAAAGTCGAGAGGCTCGCGGCGATGGACTGCTCGTCACCGATGTCCGCGAAGAGATCGTCGAACAACGCTACGCGGCTGCCGTCAGCGACCGGCGCCGGAATTCCCGACTGAACCATCGCGGAGAAGAGCCCGACCGCCTTCAGCAGGACCGTTTTTCCTCCGGTGTTGGGACCAGACAGAAGCAGCGTGCGCTCGTCGGGCTCCATCTCCAGATCGAACGGTACGACATCTATCCGCTGCGCCAGCAGCAGCGGGTGTCGGCCTGCCACGATGGAAAACCCTTCGCTTTCCGCGGCGATCTCCGCGACCGCGCACTCGAATTCCGCGGCGAAGCGCGCGCGGGCGTACAGCGAATCCAGCTCCACCAGCGCGTCGAGCGCGGACGCAATCTGGGCGGCCAGCGGACGCACGCGCTCGGTCAGGTCGCGAAGGATCCTGTCTATCTCGCGCAACTCCTCGCCCTGGAGCTCTCGAATGCGGTTCCCCGCTTCGATCGCCGCGGGCGGCTCGACGAATAGCGTCGCGCCGGTGGCCGAGGTGTCGTGCACCAGGCCGCGGATGACGTTGCGGGCGTCGCGGCGCACGGGGATCACGTACCGACCGTTGCGGATCGTGACGGACATATCGGGCACCTGCTGGTGCGGCGCCAGCGATCGCATCGCGCTCTCCAGCACGCCGAGCAGGCTCTCCTCGGCGCTCCGCAGCTCGCGCCTGAGGCGGCGCAGCGTGGTAGACGCGTCGTCGCGGATCTCGCCGTCTTCGGAAATGGCTTTCTCGATCGCGCTCTCGACCGACTGCGCGCTGACGAGCCGCGCGACGAATCCGCCGAGCACGGCGCTGGCGATCGCCGGCCGCTTGTCGTCGCGCAGAGCGGCCATCGTGCGGCGCGAGCTGCGCAGGAGGATCGCGACGGAGAGCAGCGACGCGGCGTCGAGCGACGTTCCCGTCACACGCAGGCGCTCGGCGGGGACGCGCACGTCGGGAATGGGCTCCGGATCCCAGCGGAGCTCGCCGGTCATCAGCGAGCGCATTGCCTGGACCCGCTCGTGCTCGGCCTGAATCCAGTCGCGGTCGGCGGACGGCGACGATTCCCGCACTCGCTCCGCGCCGAGCGCGGAAGAGGCGCGGCCGGCGACGACCTCGAGGACGGCCGGGAATTCGACTACCGAGAGACCGTGGAGGTTCATGCTAAAGAACCGCGCGTGCAGCGTCGGTAAACAAAAACCCGGGCTGACGATCCTCTCGTCTGCCCGGGTCTCGACCCGTCAATAGCTATCGTGCGCGTGTTGAGCGGTGTCACCCCTGCTTGGCGAGCTCCTCGCGGGCTATCGCGTTGATGCGCGAGCCGTCCGCGCGTCCCTTGAACCCTGGAGCGACCTTCCCCATCACGGCTCCCATCTGAGTTGCACCGCTCGCGATTGCCCCGCGAACGGCTTCTCTTAACTCGTCGTCTCCGACCTGCTCGGGCAGGTACTTCTGGAGTGCGTCTACTTCCGCCCGCTCCATTGCCGCGAGATCTTCGCGCGCGCCCTTCGAATACATCTCGATGGATTCGCGGCGCTTCTTGATTCCCCGCTGGAGCACCTCGACGACGTCTTCGTCGGTGGGCTGCCGCTGCAGCTCGATGCGCCGGTTCTTGATCTCCGAGAGAACGGTGCCGAGGAGCAGCACCCCCAATTTGTCCTGCGCTTTTCTCGCGGCTACGAGGTCGCCCTCAAGACGCGCTTGCAGCTGGGACATATCAGGCGTGACGTGTCCGCCGATTCTTTCGGATCGCGGTGTTCATCTTGCGCTTGCGTCGCTCGCTGGGCTTTTCGTAATGGCGATGCTTTCTGAGATCGGCGAGGATACCAGCCTTCTCGCACTTCTTCTTGAAGCGCTTGAGGGCCCGCTCGAAGTTCTCATCTTCGTGGATTATGACTTCCGACAAACTCTAACTCCCCCCTTCATGGCGTTTGCGCGCCGGCTTGGGATAGACTGATAAACCTAGTCATACGACGGGGTTAAGGCGAGTTCGGGTTTCAGGTTGGCTACCGCGGGCTCCGTGCGTGGGTCCGTCGGAACGGGCCGAGGGGCTGTCTGCGGCGGCTACGCGCGCAAACTACGCGCGCTATCACGCCGCCTTCGACAGCCCCTCGGCCCGTTCCGACTGCATTGGTCCGGAGTAGAGCATCCGGCAATCATTGGCCATATCGCCAGCCGTTGCGCGTCGATTCCCGCCTCCCCGCCGGCGCGCACCCACCAAAGTGGCGCCGCGCAGCTCCGTCCCTTCCCCCAACCGCCCATCGCACGTACTGGAGTCTCAGTGGGACGTGCGGGCGGGCGCATGCCACGGAGCCAGTGCTAGCTCTCCGCGACGCGGTCGGTCACCGAAGGCCGCGTGCTAGCGAGCGCAGTTTGCGAGCGTAGCGGCCGGAGCGTGACCGGCTGCGCCGCGGAGAGCTAGCCCGGAGGCCACGTCAGCTTTCGCCCGCCAAGCACGTGCAGGTGAAGATGGAAGACGCTTTGGCCGCCATTCCCGTTCGTGTTGATCACCGTGCGGTAGCCGCTGTCAGCCACGCCCGCTTCGCGCGCGACCTCCGCTGCCATCATCGCGAGCGCGCCCGCCAGAGCCGGGTCATCCACGTCGTTGAGCGACGAGACGTGCTTTTTCGGAACTACCAGCGCATGAAAGGGCGCCTGCGGATCGGCATCCGTGAAAGCGAGGCAGTCATCGTTCTCGGCGATGATCTCCGATTCGACTTCGCGTCTGATGATCCGGCAGAAAAGGCAGTGCTCAGACATGACGGTTCGTGGAATGTGATGTCGCGGCACGCGCGATAGCGGCGGCGGCGACTCCGGCAGTCTCAAATCGTAGCGTCGTCACCCCCAGAGTGACAAGGCTGAAGCCGGATTCGAGAAACGCGGCGCGCTCGTGTTCCTCGATTCCGCCCTCGGGCCCGAGCGCAATAATAACGGGGGCCGTCAGCGCCTCCGACAAGATCGGGGTTCCCCCCAAATCGAGCAGGATCCGCGCTCCAGCCGGCGCGGCCGCGATCGCGCGCTCCGGCGGCGCGTCGGGATGCACCTCGGGCAGCCACGCGCCGCGCGACTGCAGCAGCGCCGAAATCATCCGCGCGCGCAGCTTGGCGAGAAACATCGTGCCCTCGCCGCGCGGCGAGACGCTCTTCGACCGCTTCCACAACACGGGACGCCACGACGTGACGCCTATCTCGGTCGCCTTCTCGCCGAGCCACAGCATCCGATCCCGATCCCCGATCGGCGCCATGAGATGAATCGGCGGAAGCGGCTCCGCTGTCTCGGCTTCCGTGACGTCCACCGTGACCGATCCGCGCGCCAAGCGCGCAATCGTCCCGCTGCCGATCAGCCCGCGCCCGTCGCGCAGCTCCACAGTGTCGCCGAGCGATGCGCGGACGACGCGCAGGTGATTCGCGGCGTCCTCAGCCAGCGTGAGCACCCTTCCGACCTCGAAGGGTTCAGGTACGAAGAGCGCGACACGCGATGGAGGAGGACGCATTAGGTGACTGGTGATTAGTGACTAGTGACTAGTAACTACTACCAATGCGCTCCACCACTCGCCCTCGCTCTCTTCGCTCGTCAAAATCCAGCCTGCCTCCGTCACTTTCTCCAACATCATCTCGCGCTCCTCGAGAAGGAT
>JBPPMH010000181.1:0-5020 GCA_051305945.1 Gemmatimonadaceae bacterium | reverse complement strand
CCCCCCCCCCCCCCCCCCCCCCCCCCCCGCCAGCAACGACACCCGTTCCTGCCGCAATTCGTCGCGGCGCAGCGCGAACTGCGGACGCACCGTACACGGAGGCTCGGGTCTAGCTCGTTCGAGCCACCGTGTTAGCGAGCGCAGTTTGCGAGCGTAGGGGCCGAGCGGCACCCCGCCACACCGCCCGCCCCCGAGCGCAGCGAGGGCGCTGTTACCGGTCTACGCGTACTTCTCGAGATCCGTCGCGACCAAATCGAGCTCGGACATGATCGGCGCCTCGAACCCGAGCTCGGCGAGGCGCGCGTGCACGGCGCGGTACCAGCGGATCGTCGCTTCGCGACCGGCCTTGAAGCGATTCCAGATCGTGTCGGGATCCTGCGTGCGCCGAAGGTCGGCGAGTATGGAGCTGCCGTTGTGGATCTTGTCCGCCGCGCACACCCACCGCGCGCGCTCGGGAGCCTGCGCCAGCCGGTCGAGATAGTCCTGCTTCTTCTGCTCGCCGTCGAGCGGGTCGCCGTCGTCGCCGGTCTCTCTGTGAGTGACGGCGAGCACCGTCTCGAGGACGGTTTGTCCGAACTTGTCGCCGATGCGGTGACACAGCGAATGGCTGGTGTACCCGTCACGCACGCAGTCTTCGATGACGTCGTGCAGAATCCCGGCGATCACTGTGTCCTCGTCCTGGCCGTAGCGCGTGAGAATCACGGCGACGTTGGCGGGGTGCGTCAGGTAGGGCAGGGCCGTCCCTTTCCTCACCTGTCGGTCGTGATGCTTGGCCGCGAAGGCGAACGCGTGGTTGACCCGGTCCGAGTAGCCCGTCATCCGGCGAAATCGGTCATTCGTTCAATGTAGCGACGGGACGATTTCATCTCACGCCGCCGTACGCGGCCGGGCGAACCAGGTCATGAGTGACTCCAGTCCATCCCGATCCTGCAAGTCGAACGCGCCGGGCTGGTCGGAATCGATGTCGAAGACGCCGAGCAGCACGCGGTTCGCGTCGAACACGGGGACGACGATCTCGGAGCGGGCACGCGCGTCGCACGCGATGTGGCCGGGAAACGCGGCAACGTCGTCCACGATGACGCTCATGCCCGTCGCGGCTGCGGAGCCGCACACGCCGCGCCCGAACTCGATCTCGAGGCAGCCGAGCGTGCCCTGGTACGGCCCGACGCGCAGGAGCTTCCCGGGTACGACGACCCGGTAGAAGCCCGTCCACAGGTGATGCATTGCGTTGTGGACCGCGGAGCTGATCGTAGCCATGGCGGCGATCTCGTCGTCGATCCCCTCGAGGACGGCGCCGATCTGCCGCGCCAGCTCGGCGTACGCCTCCGGCTTCGCGACGCCCGCGAGATCGAGCGTCGTCTCAGCCACGGTCTACTGGAAGATTCCGAAGTTGCCGAGCAGCCACCACAGAATGATGAAGATGAGGACCGTGCTGAAGCATCCGCCGCCTAGCTTCTTGGCGCCGTATCCAGCCGCCAGACCCCGCAAGAGCTTGCTCATGAACCACTCCGTGACTGAGGATTTCGACCCGCGTGCGCCGGAATCCTGTGCACACAATGTACCGGGCTGAGAACGAGTGCAGCGCGCATTATGTTTCGAGGTGCCCGCATCCGCCCTCGTGACGCGCTCCCGGCACGGCCTCCACGCGCCGGCGGCGAACATTCATCTCGACGCCCGCTCCGCGCCCGGCACCGTGTTCGTGTCGCACGCGCACTCGGACCACTGCTCGTCCGCGCCGCGGATCATCTGCACGCGGGAGACCGCCGCTCTCCACGCGAAGCGCAAGCGCGCGCGCGAAGCAGTCACGCTCGATTTCCACCAGCCGTTCACCTGCGGCGACGCTTCGATCGAGCTGCTCCCCGCGGGACACACGCTCGGCTCGGCGATGGCGATGATCAAATCGGAGAAGGGCACGCTGGTTTACACGGGCGACTACAAACTGCGCGACAATCCGTTCTCGCCGCCTGCTCTCATCCCGAAGTGCGACGTGTTGGTGATGGAGTGCACCTTCGGCTCGCCGTTGTATCGATTCCCGCCGGACGACGAGCTGCTGGCCAAACTGTTCGTGTTCCTGGACGAGACCCTGGCGATGGGACGCACTCCCGTCGTGCTGGCGTACGCGCTCGGCAAGGGGCAGGAAGCGCTGTACCATCTCACGCGCCGCGGCTACGACGTTCTCGTGAAGGAGCCGACGGCTTCTCTGTGCGATCTGCACGTCGAGCTCGGCTACGGCTTTCCCGGTCCGGGCACGTGGGACCGATTCGCCCCGGAGCTGCTGCCGGGGCGGGTGGTGCTGGCGACGCCGGGCTGGAAGAAGGATCCCGCGGCGGACATGCCGCGGGCGCGCACCGTCCAGCTCACCGGGTGGGGGTGCAATCCCCGCGCGCGGTACATGTACGGCCACTGCGATCTGGTGCTGCCGATTTCGGACCACGCAGACTTCGACGATCTGGTGCGGACCGCGGTGGAGAGCGGAGCGTCGAAGATTTACACGGTCCACGGATCGGCGGTGTTCGCGGCACATCTCACGTCGCTCGGGTTGGATGCCGAGCATCTCGGGGCACAGCCGGACAAACGGGAGGGCGCGAAATGGGCCGGGAGAGGAGCTAACACAGCTCCGGTGGTAACTCAGTACTCCTTGGAGCTCGTCTAGACCGGAGTCAGCCCACCGGTTCCAGCGTCGCCTCGCGCGGCGGCCTCTTGCCCGCAGCGAGCAGCTCGTCCCGCGTCCGCAGCCGCGGCGACTCGGTGTTCCACAGCACCAGCCCGTGCACCCGCATCCCCGCCCCGCGCAGCGTCTCCACCGCGCTCGACAGCTCGCGCAGCGGCGTCCGCGCCATGCGCGCGCACAGGATCACGTCGGTCGTAGGCAGTACCGTCGTCGGATCGTGCTTCGTCTGCGCCAGCGGCGCGGTGAACACGATCATGTCGTAGCGCGACGACATCCGCTCCAGGTCTTCTTTCGCTTTCTTGACGGCGCTCGCGGTGGGCTGGCCCATGCGCTTGCCGGCGGGGATCACGGCCAGCATCTGGTCGCGGCCGATCGTCGTGAACACGACCGCGTCCGACAGCTGCACGTTTCCGGCGAGCGCCGGCGTCAGTCCGGGGTCCGGCGGTAGCCGGAGCGCGCCCGCTACACCGCACGTCACGGGGTCGGCGTCGATCACCAGGGTGCTCCGCGCTTCGTAGGCGGCGATCGCCGCCACGTTCACCGCCACCGTTGACGCGATGTCCATGTCGTCGCCGGTGATCGTCACCGCGTTCACCGGCGCGTCCAGCGACGAAAGGTGCAGGTAAAGGATCCGGTACGTGTCGGAGATCACGTCGATATCCGGGGGCGCCTCCACGTCGGACTGACGCCGGGCCCGCTCGACGATCTGCGCTCGCGGATCCACGACTGTCAGCACGCGCGTCCCCGCCGTTCGCTCCGCCTCGCGCACGTCGGCTATGTGCGGATTGCGCATCTCCAGCAGCAGCGAGACTGCGAAGCCGAGCGCGAGCGCGATCACCAGTGCCGAGGCAAGCATCGCCCATGGCGGCGCGTCCACGTTCGCGATCTGCCGCGACTGCGCGGCCATCCGGTCGATCTCCTGGTTGCGGAGGCGGATCTCGACGAGCCGAGCGTTGGCCGCGTTGAGGATGCCGATCGCCTCATTCCGCTGCGCGTGCACCGCCATGGTGTCGGCGGTGGGGGTTGCTGCCGGCGGAGGCGCGCGAGGCGGGAGCAGGGGCTGCAGCGCCGCGCGCAGCTCGTTCCGCCGGGACACCGCGATCGCCACCAGCGAGCGGCCGATCGAGTTCGCCCGCGCGGACAGCGCGATCGCCAGCGGGTCCGCGCCGCCCAGCGCCCCGAACGTCTCCCGCTCGCGCTCGATGAAGGTCAACGAATCCAGCAGCGACTGGACGATCGGCGCGCTCCGGATCTCCGAAGAGGAGCCGAGCGCTCTGTAGGCGGACGGCAGCGGAGTGCTCTGCGCACGCTCGATCAGCCGGTTGAGCACCGTAACGCGCGCAGTCAGCGAGTCGCGCCGCGGAATGAGATAGAACGGGAGGGTGTCGATGGACTGAGCCAGCGCCTGCGCGACCTGCCGCCGCGTCAGCGCCAACAGCGAATCGCTCCGGGAGATCGTAGCGAGCGCGGCGATCCGCGCGTTGAGCGTGGGCTGCGAATCCGGCCGGTCGGGGATCCGCGACTCGACCGCCGTGGCCACGCGGGTCGCGCGGCGCGGGATCAGCACGAAGGTGACCAGCGCGGCGACGAAGGCGAGCCCGCTCACCACCGCGATGCGGGCGCGCCGGCGCAGCGCGTTTTTCGCGCGCGCCGACATCCACAGCGCTCCACCTGCCCAACGCTTCATCGGCTTGAAATGTGAGCTACCATAAGTGAAAAACGGAAGCGCGTATGCCGCGCTTCCGTTTCACCAAGCAAGTCCGCTGCCGGACCGGTTACTCGACCGTGATCACGCCCCGCATGTTCATCGCGAGGTGCGGCGTGCAGTGGTAGTTGTAGCTGCCCGCGGGTACGTTCGCGAAGGAGATGGTATAGGTTTCGTTCGCGTTGATCATCATCGGGCTCGAGAGCTCGCTGATCTGGTTCGGCATGTTTGCCGAAAGCTGCGACTTCACGTCGGACGCAATCGTAGCCGCATCGAAAGCGACGTTGTGCGGCGCGCCGCTGACCATGATCCACCGAATGCCGTCGCCGGCCTTCACGGTGATGTTCGCGGGGACAAACTTGTACTCGTTGTTCTCGAACACCATGCGAACTTCGTGCGTGGTGCCCGTGATCGGCGCAAGCGTGCCGGCCGCCGCCGGAGTCGCCGCCGGAGTCGTGACAGCCGCGGCTGCGGCCGTGTCACCGGTGGTCGCAGTGTTGGTGTTGTCCGCGCCGCCGCATGCGAGTGCGATCATGCCTGCCGCGCCGATAAGAATCCTGGAAATCTTCATTACTGAAAAGGCCTCCGCCCGTGCTCGATGGTCCAACAACAAATGTGATATTTAACTGGGGCAGCTCTTTGGG
>JBPPMH010000180.1:0-15706 GCA_051305945.1 Gemmatimonadaceae bacterium | reverse complement strand
CCCCCCCCCCCCCCCCCCCCCCCTCCTCCACTCCTATCGCGCCTGCACTCGCGCGACGGCGGAACATCAGGGCGCCCTGATCGCCTCGAGCACGCGCGCGACGATCGCGTCGCTCGTCACTTCCTCGGCTTCCGCCTCATACGTGGTCAGCACGCGGTGGCGGAGCACGTCAGGCGCGATGGCCTTTACGTCGTCGGGCGTCACGAACGAGCGGCCGTGGAGGAACGCGTGCGCGCGGGAGGCCTGCGCGAGGGAGAGCGTGGCGCGCGGGCTCGCGCCGAACTCGATCAGCGGTGCGAGCTGCTCGAGGCCGGCTTCGGCCGGATACCGCGTCGCATGGACGATATCCACGATGTAATCCACGATGCGCGCGTCCATGTACAGCTCGGCGATCCGCTTGCGCGCGGCGAGGATTTGCTGTGGTGACGCGACGTGCTCCACCGGGATCGGCTCGCCGCCTGCCATCCTCCGCAACACCAGCTTCTCCTCTTCGCGCGACGGGTAGCCGACATGGAGCTTGAGCATGAAGCGATCTACCTGCGCTTCGGGCAGCGGGTAGGTGCCTTCCTGCTCGATCGGGTTCTGCGTCGCGAGCACGAGGAACGGCTCCTCGAGGATGTAGGTGGTGCCGCCGATCGTGACCTGCTTCTCCTGCATCGCCTCGAGCAGCGCCGCCTGCACCTTGGCCGGCGCCCGGTTGATCTCGTCGGCGAGGATGATGTTGGCGAAGATCGGCCCCTTCTTGACCGAGAACTGTCCGTTGGACTGATCGTACACCTGGGTGCCGATGACGTCAGCGGGGAGCAGGTCGGGGGTGAACTGAATCCGCTGGAAGTGGGTGTTGATCGTCTCCGCCAGCGTGCGAACGGTCAGCGTCTTGGCGAGGCCGGGGACGCCTTCGAGAAGCACGTGGCCGCCGGTGAGCAGGCTGATCATGAGCCGCTCAACCATGTACGTCTGACCGACGACCCGCTTGCCGACCTCCGCTATCACCTTCTGGATCATCGCCGTGTCGCCGGCCGGCGGCGCGGCGTCGTGGGGCCCTGACCCTACGGGCGGTGCGCTTGTGCTCACGTGTTTCCCCTGGTGAACGTGGTACTACACCCCCGGGCTGTGCAGGAATGACGCCGCTAGCCGGCCAGCGCCTTGATGATGTCGCGCTCCTTCGAGGTCAGCTCCCGCGTCTTACCCAGGGGGAGGCGGCCGAGTTTCACGGGGCCGAAGCGCGTGCGCACGAGCCGCTCCACCGTGAGGTCGAGCGCCGCGCACAGCCGGCGCACCTCGCGCGTTCGCCCTTCGGCGATGGTGACCTCGAACTCCCACAGGCGGTTCCCGAGCGGCCGGGCGGCCACGTCTATCGGCTTGACGATTCCGTCCTCGAGCTCGACCCCACGACGCGCGGCGCGCAGCGCTTCGGCGGCGTTCCCGCGAACGGTCGCCACGTACGTGCGCTCGACCTCGTTGCTCGGATGCGTCAGCGCGTTGGCCGCTTCGCCGTCGGTGGTGAGCAGAAGGACTCCCTCGGTCATGTAGTCCAGCCGTCCGACATAGGTGAGACCCGGCACGTCCTTGACCAGATCGAATACGGTCTCGCGCCCTTCCGGATCGCGCCTCGTCGTCACCACGCCGGCAGGCTTGTTGAGGACGATCCACTTGTTCTGCACCGGCGCGCCGATCGGCTTGCCGTCCACGGTGATGACGTCGCGCCCCGGCTCCACGTCCTGGCCGACGGATGGCAGCGCACCGTTCACCAGCACGCGGCCGGAGGCAATTAGCTCGTCGGCGCCGCGGCGGGAGGCTACTCCGGAACGAGCTAGAGCACGATTAATACGCATTGGGAAAGCTGCGAGCGGCCAGCAGGAAGCTGCCAGCTGCCAGCTAGAGGCGGAAATGCGGTGGGCATCGCATCTCCGCTAGGTGGTGGCGGGTGCCGAAGGGCGAAGAGCCACTGCGAGTTCATCTGCACGCGGAAGCTCATCCAGGTGGCGGATCGCGAGCTGTTCCAAAAACGCCGGAGTGGTGCCGTACATCAGCGGCCGGCCCATCCCCTCGGCGCGGCCGGTGACCTCGATAAGCCCTCGCTCGTGCAGCGACTTGAGTATCGCGCCGCAATTCACGCCGCGGATTTCCTCGACCTCTGCGCGGCCAATCGGCTGCCGGTAGGCGATGATCGCGAGCGTCTCGAGCGCCGCGGCAGAAAGGCGCGCCGGACGGCTCGCCAGCTGCGCGCGCTCGATCGCGTCGGTGTACTCGGCGCGGGTGAGTATCTGCCAGCCGCCGCCGGTCTCGATCAACTCGACTCCGTGGCCCGCTTCGTCGTACTGCGTGCGCAGCTCGGTGAGCGCGCCGGCGACGTCATCGTCGGAGGCGTCGGAGTCGAGCTCCGCGAGACTGTCGCGGGAAATCGGCGCCGAGCTCGCGAACAGCGCGGCTTCAAGCAGCTTCGCTAGCGGACTCACCCTTGATCTCCACTTCGGTAAAGGCCCGGTCCTGCCGCAGCTTCACCTCGCCGCGCTTCGCCATCTCGAGGAGGGCGAGCAGGACCGAAAGAATCTCCCACGGCTCGGAGCCCGCGCTCACGAGATCGCGCCAGCGGCAGCTCCGCCGGAGCGCGAGCATGTCGCGCACGACGGCGATGGCGCCTTCCACGTCGAGCGCGCGCGGCACCACGTCGTGGATCGTCGGCTTCTTCGCCAGCCGCAGCACCCGGTCCACAGCGGCGAACAGCTCGGGCAGCGAGAGCGACAGCGGCGCGGCGGCGGGAGCCGGCGATGTGAACTGCTGCGGCATGTACCCGCGCGCGAACTTCGCGCGGCGCACCTCCGACAGCCTGTCGAGCACGTCCACGACTTCGCGCACCTGCTGGTACTCCAAGAGCCGGCGGACCAGCTCCGCGCGCGGATCCTCCCACCCCTCTTCGCCCTCGCGCCGCGGAAGCAGGAGCTGCGCCTTGATCCGGATCAGCCGCGCGGCCATCTCCAGATAATCCGCCGCGTCGTCGAGCCCCAGCGTCTTGATGCGGATCAGGAACTGCTCCGCTATCCGCGCGACGGGGATATCGTAGATGCCGATCTGCTCATCACGGATTAGCGTGAGCAAGAGGTCGAGCGGGCCGGAGAACTCTCCGACCTGCACCACGAAGGCGTTGTCGCCCTGCTCGGCTACGTTGTCCACGGGCTCGGCAAGATGAACGGGAGCAGCAAGCGGACCGCGGCCGTGTGCAGGTAGAAGATCGGCATGAAGAATCCGCGCAATATGCCGCCGCCGAGCATGATCAACAGCATCAGCGCGATCAATCCGTACCGGCCGAACTGCTCGTACCGGAGCGCCCACGCTGGCGGCAACAGGTACTTCGCGACGTGCGAGCCGTCGAGCGGCGGGATCGGAATCAGGTTAAAGAATGCCAGGACGAGATTGATCAGGATGCCGTAGATGAGCATCAGCTGGAGAATCGACGCCGAGGGTCCGATACCGGGAATCCCCCTTCCGAGGAGCCCGACCAGGGCGACGGCGAAGACCGCGAGCACCGCGAGCACCAGATTCGTCGCCACTCCCGCGAGCGAGACGATGATGTCGCCGCGCTTGAAGTTACGGTAGTTGCGCGGGTTCACGGGAACCGGCTTGGCGCCCCCGAACATCACCCCCGCGGTGATGAATGTGAGGATCGGCAGGATGATCGTCAGGAACGGATCGATGTGCTTAAGGGGGTTCCAGGTGAGCCGACCGAGCTGGTAGGCCGTCGGGTCACCCTGCCTCAACGCCGCGTAGCCGTGCGCATACTCGTGCGCGACCACGGAGAACAGCAGCACGGGGGCGACGAGCAGGAAAGTTTGGATTTTATCCAATAGCGGGTTTGCGGGAAG
Organism: Gemmatimonadaceae bacterium; assembly: GCA_051305945.1. Taxonomy (GTDB): domain Bacteria; phylum Gemmatimonadota; class Gemmatimonadetes; order Gemmatimonadales; family Gemmatimonadaceae; genus JACDCY01. The sequence goes on along the minus strand of JBPPMH010000180.1, from coordinate 11,843 downwards.
CGCCGAAGGACGGTAGTTTCAACAACTTAGCCCTAGTAATGGAGATTCAGTAAGTGCCGAATATCGCGTCCGCCAAAAAGAACATGCGAAAGTCGAGAGCCGCCGAGGTGCGCAACCGCGCACAGCGCTCCACGCTTCGCACTGCACTCAAGAAAGCGAAGTCCACTGAAGGTTCCGCCGCCGACCGCGCAGCCGCCGTTCAGCTCGTGGATCGCGCAGCGCGCAAAGGCCTCATTCACAAGAATGCGGCCGCCCGTCACAAGAGCCGGCTAGCAAAAAAGAAGTGATTAGTGACTAGTGATTAGTCACTAGTAACTGCTTTACAGCGCTGACAGCTCCCCGCCGCAGCTCTCGCAGTACCACTCCGTAGGATAGTTCATCGCGCCGCACTCGCCGCACTTGAGCGTTTTCTCGTTCTCGCGGCGGGGATCCGGCTGTGCGGGAGCGAAAGTGCTCTGCTTGCCGCGTTTGCCGTGGGAGTTCGCGCGCGTATCCGATTTGGCCTCCGCGAGAGCGGTCTCCGCGGGCGCACGGGTGGATTCCGGCACTTTCGCCGGGAGCCCGTCGGCTGGCGCGAGAGACTCGATCGGCACAGCCGGCTTTTCCTGCTCCACCGCGGGACGAGAAATGGCGGGCGTCGCGGCTCGGGATCGGGCGGGCGTCTTCCGACTGACTCTCGTGGCGTCCGCCGCGACTGGCGTGGGCCGCGACGGGGTCGGCGGCTCGACGGGAGGTGCCTCGGGCGCGGCGGTGGCTGTCTGGGCCGGTGCCGGCGGTGGAGCCGGCTGCGGCGCGGCAGGCGAAGCGGTCGCACCGGCGGGCTCTTCGTTCTCGGCAGTCTGCTCGACTATCAGGAGCAGCTGGTTGAGCTCGTCCGAGATCTTCTTCTTCTCGTCGGCAAACTGCTTGAGATCCACCTCGACCTCGCGCTTGCGCAGCTCCCACTGCTCGGGCGTGAACTCACCCACCGTGGCGCGCAGCTCGGCCTCGTGCAGCTCGTCGGTGCGCGCGGACTCCTGCTCGGTCGCCTGCTTGAGCCGGTCCTTGAGGGCCGCGACCGCTGAACGGATCTCGCTCGTCCGCTCGGTGAGCTGGTCGCGCACAGCGGCGAGCCGCTGCTCGTAGTCCGCGTGCACGCGCTTGTACACGTGCTCGGGCGTCGAGTCACGCTTGGATTCGAGCGTGGCGAGCCACTGCTCGTACCGCTTGCGCTCCTCCAGAAGCTGCTCCAGCGCGTCGTGAGAACGACCGGGCTTGGCCACCGTCACCTCGTCGTGTTCGGCATCGTGTGGACGATCACTCCATCAACGATAGTAAAAATCGCGCGGCCGCGAAGCTTCTCGCCAGCGTACGGCGTATTGCGGCCCTTCGACAGGAACGTGGCCGTATCAACGGTCCATTCGGCGCGTGGATCGAACACCGTCACGTCGGCGACCGCGCCGCGCTCGAGCGTCCCGCCGGGCAGATGGAACACGCGCGCTGGAGCGCACGACATGCGCTCCACCAGCCGCGGATAGTCCAGCACTCCCCCGACGACCAGGTTGGTGTGGACCACGGCGAGCGCGGTCTCCAGCCCGACGATTCCGTTGGGCGCGTTGGCGAACTCCTGCTCCTTCTCGTCGTAATGGTGCGGGGCGTGGTCCGTCGCTATCAGATCGATCGTTCCGTCGGCGACCGCCTCGCGCAAAGCCGCCACGTCCGCCGCGGCGCGCAGGGGCGGGTTCATCTTGGCGTTGGTGTCGTACGCCCCAACCCGCTCCTCGGTGAGCGTCAGGTGGTGGGGACACACCTCGGCCGTGACGTTGATCCCCCTCTCCTTCCCCCAGCGGATCAGCTCGACCGATCCCACCGTGCTCATGTGCGCGAGGTGGACGTGTCCCTTCGTGCGCCGCGCCAGGAGGATGTCGCGGATGACCATGATCTCCTCGGCCTCGGCGGGAATCCCCTTGAGGCCGAGCCGCGCGCTCACGACGCCCTCGTTCATTGCGCCGCCTTGCGAGAGGGTCGGCTCCTCGCAGTGGTCGATCACGGGGATGCCGAACGTGCGCGCGTACTCCAGCGCGGTCCGCATGAGCTGCGCGCTGACGACCGGCCGACCGTCGTCGCTGACAGCGACGGCGCCGGCGCCGATCATCTCGCCGAATTCCGCCAGCGCCTCGCCGCGCTGGCCGAGCGAGATCGCGCCGATGGGATGCACGCGCGCGGCCTTCGCGCGCTGGGCCTGCCGGATGATGAAACCAACCGCCGCCTGGTTGTCGGTGACCGGATCTGTGTTCGGCATCGCGCAGACGGCGGTGAATCCGCCGGCCGCCGCGGCTCGCGCGCCCGTCGCCACTGTCTCGACGTCTTCCCGCCCGGGCTCGCGCAGATGGCAGTGCACGTCTATGAAGCCCGGCGACACGATCATGCCGGCGCAGTCGAGCACGCGGGCGCCGTCCGGCGCGACGAGGTTGTTGCCGCACCCTTCGACCCGCCCGTCCACGAGCAGCACGTCCTGTTCGCCGTCAACGTTGCGCGAAGGGTCCACCACCCGGCCGCCGCGGAGCAGAATGGACTGCGTCATCGCGCGGCCGCCTTGGCGGATTCAGCCAGCGCCGGGTTCCCGCCGGCGAGCAGATACAGCACGGCCATCCGCACGGCGATGCCGTTGGTCACCTGGTCGAGTATCACGGAATGCTCTCCGTCGGCCACGTCCGAATCGATCTCGACGCCGCGGTTCATCGGACCGGGGTGGAGGATGAGCACGTCCCGCGGAGCGCGGGCGAGCCGCTCGCGAGTCACGCCGAACACGCGGTTGTACTCGCGCAGCGACGGGATGTAGCCGCCCGTCATCCGCTCGATCTGGAGCCGGAGCACGTTGAGCGCGTCGGCCCACTCGATGGCGTCCTCGATGTGGTCGAACACTGTCACGCCCAGCTCCTCGATTGCGTTCGGCAGCAGCGAACGGGGGCCGCACACCGCTACCTCCGCGCCGACCTTGCGCAGCCCCCAGATGTTCGACCGCGCCACGCGGGAGTGGAGCACGTCGCCGCAGATGCACACGCGCTTGCCCGCCAGGTCGCCGTAATGATCCCGGAGCGTGAGGAGGTCCAGCAGCCCCTGCGTGGGATGCTCGTGCATCCCGTCGCCGGCGTTGATCACGTTCGACTGGATCCGCTCGGCGAGGAACTGCGCCGCGCCGGACGAGCCGTGCCGGATGACCACCATGTCGATCCGCATCGCCTCGAGGTTGCGCGCGGTGTCCACCAGCGTCTCGCCCTTGGACACGCTCGAGCCCGTGGCCGAGACGTTCACGGGATCGGCGGACAGCCGCTTCTCGGCGAACTCAAAGGAAATGCGCGTGCGTGTGGAGTTCTCGAAAAACAGGTTGACGATCGTGGAGCCGCGCAGCGTCGGGACTTTCTTGATGGCGCGCTCGCTGATCTCCTTGAACGGCTCGGCGGTGTCGAGAATGAGCTTGATCTGCTCGGCGGAGAGCGGCTCGAGACCGAGCAGGTCCTTCCCGAGCGCGCTGCTCATGCGCTGTCGGCGCGGGTGACGACGACGCGGGTTTCGCCGTCAACCTCTTCGAGCAGGACGTCCACGCGGTCGCCGTCGGCGATGTCCACTTTCTTGCCGACGATGTCGGCGTGGATCGGAAGCTCGCGGCCGCCGCGATCGATCAGCACCGCCAGCGCGATGCGGGACGGCCTCCCGAAATCGGCCAGCTCGTCCAGCGCCGCGCGGACCGTGCGTCCGGTGTAGAGCACGTCGTCCACGATGACCACCTTGCGGCCGTCGAGCTCCCAGGGGAGATCCGTGCGGCCGACGACGGGGCGCGGGCCCACGGTCTGGAGGTCGTCGCGGTAAAGCGTGATGTCGAGCGCGCCGCGCGGGACGCGGACCGTCTCGCTCGTGGAAATGAGGTCCACCAGGCGGTCGGCCAGCTGGACTCCGCGCCGCTGGATGCCGACGAGGACCAGCTCGTCGGTGCCGCCCGTGAGCTCGAGGATCTCGTCGGCCATTCGCTTCAACGTTCGCTCGACCGCGCGCGTGTCCAGGAGAGTCGAGTTTCGGGAGGGCATTAGCGGTCAAATCTAATCGCCGCACAGCTGTGTTGATGTGAGTTCTGACACCCGGCGGCACTCGGGTGGCTCGCTTGTGCAACAAAATGATGCCTGTTACACTTTAATGATGTTGCGATGTAAGGATCGGAATGAGATTCTCCGCCCGTGCCATCCTCTCGCGAAATCATCGCACGGCTGCGGGCCCACGGTTGGGTCCTGAAGCGCGTGACCGGGTCACATCATCAATTCAGGCACGTCTCGCGCCCAGGGACGGTAACGGTTCCCCATCCGGAGAAGGATCTGCCGGCAGGAACGGTCAGGAGCATAGAACGACAGTCAGGAGTGAGACTGAGATAATGGAATACCCTGCGCGTGTCACAAGAGAGGGAAAGTTCGTTCTTGCATCGTTCCCCGATTGTCCCGGGTGCCAGACGTTCGTGCGCGAGGGCGGCGACATCCAGTCCATGGCGCGGGATGCATTGATCGGGTGGTTGGAAGTCGCGCTGGAATCGGACGAGATCCCGACCCGGCCGCGCCAATACCGGTCGGGTAAGGGAACGGAGATAATCCATATCCCGGTTCCCGTGCCTCTCGCCGTCCGGCTGGAGCTCCGGTGGCTGAGAGCGCTTTACGACCTCACGCAGGCCGACGTAGCGCGCTCAACAGGTATGAGCCAACAGCAGATCGCGAGGCTCGAAGGCCCTCGCGGCAATCCGACGGTCGATACACTCGAGCGGCTCGCGAAGGGCCTCGGCGTCAGGCTGAGAATTGATTTCGAGCGGACGGAAACAACCGGGAACAGGGACAAGCGTGCACGCGGTGACGCGACACGCAGAAGAGGCTCCATGACGGCACGATGAATCTCATCGAGATATGAGGGCGTTCACAGAAAGCGGAGTCGGCAAGAACATTCGTACGAGAAGTAGTCGTTTCGCCCGATCAGTCGTCCCAGTCGTCGTCCTCCGCGGCCCGCTCTTCCGCCGTTCGAGGCGGGCGCTCCTCGACGAGCCAATTCTGACTGTCTGCACCGTGCATCTTCTCCGACCAAGCAGACATCCAGTTGACGATCAGCCGAATATCAGGCTCGTAGAGGCACAGGCGCTGATAGATGCCGGGCTGGCCTGCATCATCCGGGAACTGAGAAACAGGCCCGAATCGGCCGCGCCCCGGGGCGAGCCGCTCCAAATACAGTTCTGGTCTCGGCCGCGGGATCATTTGGAGTATGCCTGCACCGGCAAACTCGCGCTCAGAAGGCCATTCGGCAGCGCGTAGCACCCCACGCAGCCAGGTTCGAATCTCCGGGACGTCTTCCGCCGTGAGTTCGATACTCCCCTCTGGATCCGGAGCGTTCGACCGATATTGCGCCAGACGCAATGATTCCGGATCCGCCGGATCGACAGTCAGACTCCACCACAAATCTTGTGATATTGCTAGGGTGGCAGGTGGAGCAGCGCTTTCCATAGTCGCTAGACCACCCGCCGGGATCGACTCACCACAAGGCTCGCGCGCACCCCCGCGTGGGCGTTCCGCGCCGCCCCAGGCCGGCCGCCCGCACTGACCGACCCGCGCACTCCTCTCCTCTCAGAGACGATTGCGGACTGAGGCCGCAATCTCAAGGTGCCGGTGAGGGCCCTAGCATGCCGCCCGGTATGTACTCCACCGGCGCGCCCGGCCCGAGCGGCAACCCGAACAACAGCCATACGCCGAGCATGATGACCCACCCGATGAAGAACACGATCGAGTACGGCAACATCATCGAGATGAGAGTGCCGATCCCGGCTCTCCGGTCGTATCGGTAGGCGAAGGCGATGATCACGGGGAAGTACTGCATCAACGGCGTAATGATGTTGGTCACTGAATCACCCACGCGATACGACACCTGCACGACCTCCGGCGAGTAGCCGGTGAGCATCAGCATCGGGACGAACACAGGCGCCATGATCGCCCACTTGGCCGACGCGCTGCCGATGAACAGGTTGATGAACGCGCTGACGGCGACGAACGAGAGCAGCAGCGGGATGCCGGTGAACCCGATGGCCTTTAGCGTGTCCGCGCCGTTGATCGCGAGGATCAGCCCGAGGTTCGACCAGTTGAAGTAGGCGATGAACTGGGCGGCCGCGAAGGCGAGCACGATGTACGAGCCCAGCACGGCGACTCCCTCCGACGACATGCGGGCGACGTCGCGGTCGGACTTTATCGTCCCGGCCGTGACCCCGTAAGCGATTCCCATCGCCAGGAAGAGGAGCATCAGCAGCATGACGATGCTGTCGAAGAACGGCTTGATCTGGATCAGCGTCGGTTGGCCGGCCGCCTCGGGATCGCGCAGCGGCGCCCCTTCCGGAACGACCAGCAGCGCGAACACGGCCAGCAGGACGACGAACGTGATCCCGGCGGCCCGCATGCCCTTCTTCTGCTCCGGCGTGACCACTCCCTCTTCGAGCGATCCCGGATCGGTGGCGTAGTCCGGCTCCCACTTCCCCATCCGCGGCTCGACGAAGCGGTTGGTCACGAACGTGCCGAGCGAGGTGAGAAAGAACACCGAGGCGACCATGAAGTAATAGTTCGCGGTCGGCTGCACCTCGTACGCCGGGTCCATCAGCCGTGCGGCCTCCGTCGAAAGCCCGGCGAGCAGCGGATCGAGCGACGTGATCAGGAGGTTCGCGCTGAAACCGGCGGACACGCCGGCGAATCCGGCCGCGAGGCCCACCAGCGGGTGGCGTCCGACGGCGGCGAACACCATCGCGCCGAGCGGAACGAGAACCACATACCCCGCGTCCACGGCCATGCTGCTCATGATCCCGGCGAACACGACGGTCGCGGTCAGCATGGACTTCGGCACCGCGCCGACGAGCCGCTTGAGGCTCACTCCGATGAAACCGCTCCGCTCCATGACGCCGACGCCGATGATCACGACGATGACGAGCGCGAGCGGCGGAAACGCGGCGAAGTTCCGCACGGCTTCCGTGAGCATTCGCCGCAGGCCGGCGAAGGACAGCAGGTTCACGACCTCCACGGCGGCGCCCGTACCGGGGTGAACCGCCGTGACTCCCGCGCGCGCGGCGATCCAGGAGATGAGGATCACGAGCACCGCGAACAGCGCGAAGAGCGTGATCGGATCCGGCAGCTTGTTGCCGATGCGCTCGACGCCGTCGAAAAAGCGGAGCGACAGCGCGCGGCGGGGCGGAACCGGGTTTCCTGTGTCCGTCGTGGGAGTCGTCATCGTGCGCAGGCGGGTTGGAGTAGCAGGTGACGGTACACGATCCGTGATAGGTCGGCGATCAGCGCGGCGGCAGCGCGGCGGACGCGCGGCGGACGTCGGCCATGCGCTTCAACGTTCGCTCGACAGCGCGCGCGTCCAGTAGGGTCGAGTTGCGGGAGGGCATCGGCGGTCAAATCTAGTCGCCGGTCACCTCCGCTCTAGTCGCGGGTAGGCTCCGCGGTTAGAATGCTTCAATCCCTCTCCCTGACCTTCCGATGCGTCTTTCGGTTGTCCGACTCGCCGTCGTCGCCTGCGCCCTCGTCTTCGCGAGTACGGCCGCGGCTCAGACCAAGCTTCTCCGCTTTCCCCACATACACGGCGAGCGGATTGTCTTCTCTTACGGGGGCGATCTCTGGACTGCGGCCGCATCGGGCGGCGGCGCCACCCGGCTGACCACGCATCCCGGACTTGAGCTGTTCGCCAAGTTCTCGCCCGACGGGAACTGGATCGCGTTCACCGGCCAATACGACGGCGACGAACAGGTGTATATCGTCCCGTCTCATGGTGGCTCTCCCACGCAGCTCACCTTCTACCCCGCCGGCGCACCACGCACAGAGCGCTGGGGATACGACAACCAGGTATACGGATGGACCCCGGACGGCTCGCGCATTCTTTTCCGTGCCGGCCGTGCTTCCTGGACGTTCGGCCTGACCCGTCTGTACACGGTGAGCCCCGCCGGCGGATCAGCCGTTCCGCTGCCGATGCCCCTCGCGGGATCGGGGGCGTATTCGCCGGACGGCACGAAGATCGTCTACTCGAAGGTCTTCCGCGATTTCCGCCCGGAGAAGCGGTATAGCGGCGGCCAGGCTAATTACCTCGCCATCTTCGATTTCGCCGGCAAGTCCTCGCAGCAGATCAGCCGGGGACCGCGCGCCGAGCGTGACGCGATGTGGATCGGCGGGAAGATCTACTACAACTCGGACAAGGACGGCACGTTCAACCTGTACTCGCACGACGTGGCGACGGGCGCGAGCAGGCAGCTCACGCACAGCACGACGTGGGACGTGCGGTGGCCCAGCGCCGATCCCGCGACAGGAAAGATCATCTACGAGATTGCGGGCGAGCTGTCCATTCTCGACACTGGCACCGGAGTGTCCACGCCCGTTTCAGTGACCGTGACGGATGACGGAGTGAGCACCCGCCCCTCGCGCGTTTCGGCGGCGGGACAGATCGAGGGTTGGTCGCTCAGCCCGAGGGGCGAGCGCGCGCTGTTCGCCGCGCGCGGCGACATTTTCACCGCGCCGATCGAGAAGGGCTTCACCCGCAATCTCACGCATTCATCCGACGCGCACGACCGGGCGCCCGCGTGGTCGCCCGATGGGTCGAAGATCGCTTTCATCTCCGATATGAGCGGCGAGGAGGAGATCTATGCAGTCGCGCAGGACGGCCAGTCGAAGCCGGTGCAGCTCACCTCCGGCGGGCAAGTGCAACGCTTTAGCCCCCGCTGGTCGCCCGACGGATCCCGTATCGCGTTCCGCGACAAGGACGGACGGTTGTACGTCCTGCGCGTGGCGGACAGGAACCTCCGGGAAATCGCCAAGGACTCGCGCGGAAGTCTCACCGATTACGAGTGGTCGCCGTCCGGCAACAACATCGCATGGAGTATGACCGATCCCGACATGACGACGAGGTCCCTCTATATCTGGATGGCGGGCGACCGACGCGTGCGACGCGTTACCGGCGAGTACTTCAACGAGTACAGCCCGGCGTGGGATCCGGACGGAGATTTCCTGTATTTCCTCAGTGATCGTGATTACCTGCCGCAACTTTCGCAGACCGAGTTCAACTATGCGACCGCGCGCATGACCGGCATCTACGCGCTCGCGCTGCGGACGGACGTGAAGCACCCGTTCCCGATGGAGAGCGATGAAGTAACCGTCGACACGGCTGAGGCGGCGAGGCCAAAGCCGCCGGCGGAGCCGGCACCCGCGGCACCCGCGGCACCCGCGGCACCCGACACCGCTGCGAAAACCGGCAGGGACGCCGTGACGCCGTCGAACAAGCAAGTGCGGATTGACTTCGACGGGATTGAGCGGCGAGTCGCGCGCGTGCCCATCGAGGCCGACAACATCAGCGACGTGCTGGCGACGAGGGGGCAGCTGGTCTACGCGGTGGAAGGCTCTTTCTACTACGGGGGAAGAACGAGCGAGCGGAAGCCCGTGCTGAATGTCTTTACGCTCAGGGACAGGAAGACGCAGCTCGTACTCGACAACGCGCCTGCATACGCGTTCTCTGCGGACGGAAAGAAGGTCATGGTGAATGCCGGCGGGTACGCCGTGTACGACGTCGGCCCGAATGCAGCAGGCTCGCGAAAAGCCGTGAGCACGGAGGGACTCGTGGTTGACAGGGTGCCCCGAGAGGAGTGGGAGCAGATCTTCGAGGAAGTGTGGCGCCGGTACCGCGATTACTTCTACGTGAAGAACATGCATGGCTACGACTGGCAGGCTCTGCGCGAGCAGTACAAGCCGCTAGTGCAATACGTCGCGCACCGTGCCGACCTCAACTACGTGATTCAGGAGATGATCGCCGAGCTGGCCGTTCAGCACACGTACATCGCGGGCGGCGACTGGCAGATTCCACCCAGGCCGCAGGTGGCTCTGGCCGGCGCGGTCTTCGAAGTTGATTCGGCGAGCGGAAAGTACCGGATCGCGAAGATTTACGAAGGCAACAACGAGGAGCCCAACTACCGCTCCCCGCTGACGGAAATCGGCGTTAACGCGAGGGCCGGCGAATACGTGCTCGCGATAGACGGAGAGGAGCTGCGTGGCAGCGACGACCCGTACCGGATGCTGCGCGGAAAGGCTGACCGGCCCGTAACGCTGACGCTTGGCCCGTCGCCGTCGGGGGCGGCGGCGCGCAGAGTTACCTATCGTCCGATCACCAGCGAGTCCGACCTCGGCTATCTGGACATGGTGCTGGCGAACCGCAGGCGAGTCGACCGGCTCAGCGACGGAAAGGTCGGCTACATCCACGTGCCCGACATGGGCGCGGCGGGACTGCGGGAGTTCATCAAGTGGTACTACCCGCAGATCAGAAAGGAAGGGCTGGTGGTGGATGTGCGCGCTAACGGCGGAGGGAATGTGTCGCGAATGCTGATCGAGCGTCTGCGGCGCGAGCTGCTCGGAATCAACTATTCACGGAATAGCGAATTACCGAATACGTATCCCGATCAGGTGTTCGTCGGCCCGATGGCCGCGATCCTAGACGAGTATTCGTCATCGGACGGTGACATTTTCCCATACATGTTCAGGCAGGCCGGGCTTGGTCCGGTTATCGGCAAGAGGTCATGGGGCGGTGTGGTAGGGATCAATACGCTGGTTCCCTTGATCGACGGCGGGACCATCAACGTTCCCACGTTTGCGCTAGCGAGCACGGATGGGCAGTGGGTGATCGAGGGGCACGGCGTGGATCCGGACATCGAAGTGCACAACGACGCGGCGTCGGTGCTGGCGGGCCGAGACCCGCAGCTCGAGCGCGCGGTTCAGGAAGTGATGCAGCAGATGGCGCAGAAGCGGCACGTTCTCCCGCCGCGGCCGCCGGATAAGGTGAGGACAGGAAGACTGCCGTAGCGAAGCTCCTGCCGGCGCCTGCTTAGTCCGACCACCGGCACGAGCACCTGCGGCTAACGCGCGCCGTTTACGTGGGCGTAGACGATTCGTGAGATGTCCGCGATGAGAGCGGACGACACGTTCCCGTCGCGCACCCCGCGCGTGAGCACCACGATCACGTAAGGCGCGCGCCCCGGCGGTTACACTATGCCGCCGTCGTGCGACACGGCGGTGATCCCACCGGTCTTGTGCGCCACGCGCGTACCCGGCGGGAGCCCCGCCGGAATCTTCTCGTTGAACTCCTGCGCCAGCAGGATGTCCAGCATGTCGCGCGTGTCTTCCGGCCCCGCCACCTGGCCGCGCTGCAGCGCGGCGAACAGGGTGGCGAGGTCGCGCGCAGTCATGGTGTTGCTCATCCCGCGGTCGAACGCCTTCTGGTCCTCGACGCCGCGCAGCACCAGCGACCGGGTCACGCCGAGCTTTCGCGCGGTCGCGTTGATCTGCTCGGCGCCGAGCACGGCGACCATGATGTTGGTCGCGAGGTTGCTCGACCGCGTGATCATGCGGCGCGCGAGGTCCCGGATGGGCACGCGCCGCCCGACCAGGCCGTACAGCGCGGAATCGCCGTCCACACCGGCGTCGAGCGAGTAGGGCGACCCGTCCACGATGGACGCGAACCGGTTGACCACGAGCAGCTCCTGCTCGAGCGAAATGCGCCGTTCGCGCGCCGCGTAGAACGCCTCGACCAGCACCGGGACCTTCATCGTGCTCGCGGCGTGGAAGACCGTATCGGCGTTGCGGTACCAGCTCTCGCCGGAGCCGAGGTCTATGACCGCCACGGCGACCTGCGCACTGTCCGTCGCGGCTACGCGCCGGTCTATGGCCGCCGCGAGCGACGTGTCGGTGACGGACATAACCTGCGCGAGCAGCAGAAGTTGCATCATGCGGCCTTCCCCTCCCCCTCGACCTCATCCCATATGCGGGTCTTGT
>JBPPMH010000179.1:0-4440 GCA_051305945.1 Gemmatimonadaceae bacterium | reverse complement strand
GCGAAGGCCGAAGGCATCGCTCAGGCAGCCGTGAAGCGGGCCAAGGACAGCCTCGGATTAATCAGCAAGAAAGACGGATTCCCGGCCGTCGTGATCGCGTGGCAGGAGAAGAAGTGATGGGCCACGGCGTGCTGACGTTGCCAGAGCGGTGCAGGTTGGTTGCAGAGGGGTGCAGTTTTACGTTGCCTGCTTTTTCTGCACCTCTCTGCACCTCTCTGTGTAAACCCCAATGCTTTTGCAGAGCGGCGCAGGGGGGTGCAGGGAACCACAGAGGGGCGCACAGGGGCGCAGTAAAACAGGCAACGCGCAACTGCACCGCTCTCTGGCGGCAGGCTGGTTCAGCCAGCGTCCGTCCGAGATGCGCACGCCGCTCGGAAAGTAGACCAATAGGCCGGTCGGAAAGTAGACCACCTGAGGGCGGTTCATTCTACGCTCTTCTCATCTGACAGACCGATGATCGCCTGTGGGAATGTGGGAATCTCGCGGTCTGTGCGAGATTTCCAAGCGGCGGTGGAAATCGTTCTGTGATTTCCATGGACGCGGCATTTCCATAGGCGTGTCGCGTCTCGGTGCGCATCATCGCCCGGACGACGCCCGAGGGGGTGCTGGACCCTGGCCGCCCTTCCGCTCGTCGTTCCTGCGGCCTCCTACGCGGTCGGGTTTGCTGGCGATCGGTTCCTCGACGGCGTGTGGGAGATCCGAGGTCGAGGCGCGCCGCTTGCGCATGCGGTAGCTTTTCCCCGTCGTCGTGATCACGGTCGCGTGATGCGCCAAGCGATCGAGCAACGCCGTCGTGAGCTTCTCGTCCCCCGCAAACACGGTGACCCACTCGGCAAAGGCGAGATTGGTGCTGACGACGGTGGCCCGCCGCTCGTACCGATCGGTGATCAGATTGAAGAGCAGCTCGCCGCCGACGCGATCGAATGGGACAAATCCCAGCTCGTCGACGATGAGCACGTCGACGCGCTGCAGGCGCTGCTGGAGGCGCGTGAGCTCGCGGGCATCACGCGCTTCGAGCAATTGGCGCACCAGGTCGGCAGCCCGCGTGAAGAACACGCGGCGTTTCTGCTTCGTCGCTTCCACGCCGAGCGCGATCGCCAAGTGCGTTTTGCCCGTGCCGATCGGGCCGGCGAAGATCAGATTCTCGGGCGTGGTCACCCACTCGCCGCGCGCGAGCGTGTGGATCTGCGTGGCGCTGATGCCCTCGGCCGCGGTGAAGTCGAAGGTGTCGAGGGTTTTGACCTCCGGAAACCGCGCCTCCCGGAGCCGCTGCCGGATCACCGACTCGTGCCGGGACGCCTGCTCCGCGGTGAGCACCTCATGGAGGTAATCCTCGTGGGGCCAGTGCGCATCGCGCGCCTGGCGGGCCAAGGCTTCAAAGGTCCGCGCGATGCCGGGCAATTTCAACGCGCGGGTCTGCGCGATGACGAGCTCGCGCGCCAGGGTGGCGGCGCTCATGCGACACCGCCAAGGAGCCAGCCGTCGTAATCGGCCGCGCAGCCGCTCGCGACGTCGATGTCGCGGAGCCGCGCGGGCACCGCGTCGGGCGCGACGCGCACGGCCGACCCGCACGCGGGGGTCAGCGCGAGCAGCAGAGGGGTGCCGGTCGCGAGCGCGCGGGTCAAGGCGGGCACGACGACCGCGGCGCCATGGGTCTCGAGCGCGCCCAGGACCTTGGCGAAGAGGCGCGCCGCCTCGCGCGGCCCATGCGCCGCGTGCAGCTGGTCCCAGATCCCCGGAAACGGGGCGCCCAGATCCCGGAGGAGCTCCGGCAGGACCTGACGCACGGCTTGGGGCTTGCGCGCGAGCTCCAAGAGGTAATGCCGGTAGTCGATCGACCGCTCCCCGAAGCGTTTCCGCGGATGGATCACCTGAATCCCGTCGCGGCCCACGATCGTGACGGTCGTCGCGCCGATGCGGATCAGTACGTCGAGTCCCGCCCAGCGCGTCCACACGGAGTACACGGCCCCCTCGAGCCGGATCAGCGCCCGGGGCGTCACGGTGGCCAGCGTGGTCGCCTCCGGCGCAAACGGCGTCGGCGCGGGCCGACACTGCCCCTGCTCCTCGGTGAACAGGCTCCCGATGGTGTGGCCCTTCGCCTCCCGCGGCGTGTCGAGCCGCGCATCCATCTGCGCCAGCAGCGTCGCGTTGATCGCCGCGAGGGTCGGGCCGACGGGAATCGGCACGAGCGCCTGCTGCCGCACCGCTTTCCCGCGCGCTTCGACCCCGCCCTTGTCGTGGCCCTCGCCAGGCCGACAGAAACACGCCTCCAGCAGGTAGTGCGAGGCGAGCGCGGTAAACCGCGGCGTCAGCGTGCGCGCGCCGCCGACGAGGATCCGCACGACCGCCGCGCGCAGGTTGTCATAGGCGACGCGGGCCGGTACGGCGTCGAAGTGCGCAAACGCGCGGACGTGCCCGTCGAGAAAGCTGATTTGATCCTGGCGCTCGTAGATCCACGCGAAGTCCCGGCCGGAGTACATCAGCCGCATCAGGAAGAGCCAGGCTTTGCGGCGGGTCCCGTCGATGTCGACCAGCACCTCGAAGAAGTCGACCTCGGCGAGATCGCCTGGCCGATACGTCAGCGGCACGAACACCTCGCGCCGCTGCCGCTTCCACTCCGCGACGGCGGCTTTGACCATCGTGACGCCCACGGGGTGCCCTTCCGCCCGGAGCATCGCGTGCAGGCGCGTGGCTGTCAGCCGCTGTTTCCCGCCGGTCCAGCGGACCGACTCGGCCAGCAGCGCCTCCACCCGGGGCGCGACCGCCTCCCAGACCGGCCGCGGCCGCGTCGCCGGCTCCGGCGGCCGCGCCGGTCCCGCTTGGTCCAGGTACTTGCGGACCGTGACCCGCGCCAATCCCAACTCCCGTGCCACCGCCCGCTGCGACCGCCCCTCGACCAGCACCTTGTGCCGGACCACGTGTACTTGATCCATCCTGAGCATCCTCCAGCGAACCCCGGATCCGTCGATCCGGCAAGCCCGCATCAGGCCCTCAGGTGGTCTACTTTCTGAGCGGCGAATGGTCTACTTTCTGACCGGCGCGCCCAGCGTTAAACGGACCTCGAAAATTCGTGTGACGGTTTCTTTCCGCGAGGCGAGGATGCATCTTCGAGTTCCGTTCGTTCCGTTCGCCGCCAGTGTCATCCTGCTTGTGTGCCTCGTTCCACCCAGGGCCGCAGCGCAGAACTCGTCCCCGGGACGGCCCGATCCGTCCATCGCCAGCGCCCCGCACGAGAAGATGACGTTTTTTGAGGGGACCTGGACGGTAAACCCGGGCGCAGAAGTCACGAGCGGAGCGACCGTGCCGCCTCAACACGAGGAGACGTGCGCGTGGTTGCCCGGCGGCCGGCGGCACATGATCTGCCGAAGCTCGAGTCAACGGCCAGGCGAGACCATCCGGCGGGAGAGGATCCAGGTTCTGAGTTATCAGCCGCACAACGCGTCGTATCTGGCGCACTTTGCATTCCCGAACGGAGATACCGTGACGTATGTAGGGCGCGTGGAAGGCGATCGCTGGGTGATGGACATGCAGCCGTCGCCGCTCCTGCCGTCCAACGAGCGCTTCCGGGAGATCATCACGAAGGTCGGCAACGGCCTGCGCTTCGTCGAAGAACGCTCCGTGAACGGTGGTCCATGGTCGATCACTGAGGACTATCGGTATCGTCGCGTGAGGTAAGGCCGGCCGAGACGCAAACGTCAGACCGACAGGTCAGGAGATGCAACCGCCCGCTGGCGATACTGATCGACCGCGGGTTACGAGGGTCCCCAGGGGGCGAGGCCGATTGCCAGGGATCGCAAGCGGCCGCGGGTGAACGCGAAACGTTAGACGGACGAAGAGAGAATGACAGACAACACTGTGACGGCCTCAACTCCAACCGCATCCGGTGCCGCCAAAGCTGGTATTGGGTTCGGGAGTGCGCTTGCGATAGCGATCTCCTGGAGCCTCCACCAGTCTATCTTGTGGGCGATCATCCACGGTTTTCTCTCTTGGATCTACGTCATCTACTACGCACTGAAGCGGCAGTGAGTGCACAGACCGGCCCCCAGGCCTGCAGCCGACGGCGGAACAGCATCTGATGTCGAGCGCAACCAACCGAGGTCAAAGTCATGATCCGCGGCATGCACGGCATGTTCTACTCGTCCAAAGCGGCCGAACTACGCACGTTCATGCGCGACACGCTCGGACGCATCTTTCTGGACACGAGTCTTTCAATTCGAGGTGACATGTGCGCCGAACGCCCATCCTCCTCCTGTGTTTACTGTTCCTGCATACACTCGAGGGAGCGGCCGTCCAAGCGGGAGGGCGGCAAGGCCCGGCGGCTGACGGCCAGACCGCCCGGCCCAATACGTGGAGTGCAAGGACCAGCGCGGGACGCACGTTCGCCGGAACGTGGACCGCGGTCGTCGACCCGAAGACCGGAACCGTTACGGGGACCTGGAG
>JBPPMH010000178.1:0-19335 GCA_051305945.1 Gemmatimonadaceae bacterium | reverse complement strand
CGCGAACCGCTTCGGCCCGCGCGTCGCCCTCCGCGAAGCGCGCGGCCGCGTTCATGAACAGGCTTATCAGCGGCAGCATGCGGTCGGTCGCCCTCCCGCCGAACCGCCGCTTGGGCTCGATCACCGCAATCAACGCGTACAGCTCTCCGTCGAACCGCAGCCCGTGCAGCAGCAGATACGCGCCGCTCGGCGGTGGCGCGCCGAACGAGAGGAACTTCATGAAGTCGTTGGACAGGTCGCCGAAGTCCACGAGCTTCGCGCCGGCAAGCACGTCCTTCTTGAGCTTCGCGGGCAGATGATCGGACGAGAGTTCCATCGGGGTGGTCGTCACTCCCGCGGGTCCCGCCACGAGCCGCGAAGTGAGCAGTCCCCGACGTGGGTCATTCATGAACAACGCCAGCTCGAGGCCGGGGTCGTTCCCCGCCATCTCCGCATACAGCACGGCCAGCGCGCCCCGGAGATCGGTGGCGGCCGCGAGCGTCTGGCAGAAAACCGGGAGCAGCTGAGGCGACATGACCGGTGAAGATTAGCGCCCGAAGCGCTCTCCGAATAGCTTCCGTTCAATGACGCCGCCCCCGCCGCCCCCGGGGCCCGAGGCAGGAACGACGCGAATGATTCAGCTGGTCCTGCACTACGACGGCTCGGGCTTCGCCGGCTGGCAGCGGCAGCTCGACGACCCGACCCTTCAGGGTGCGCTCGAAGACACCCTCTTCAAGCTGACACGGCAGAAAATCACCGTGACCGGTGCCGGGCGGACGGACGCCGGAGTGCACGCGCGGGGCCAGGCAGCCGGCGTGCGCGTGCCCGATAAATGGCACGCCGATGAATTACGCAGAGCGCTGAACGCGACGCTCCCCGAGTCCATCTGGGTGGCTGCCGCACACGAGATGTCGGACGCCTTTCACGCCCGGTACAGCGCGGTAGCCCGCCGCTACTCGTACCGGATCGGGCTCGACGAGGAAGCGTGGTCGCCGTTCCGCAGGCCGTACGAATGGGCGATGGACCGCAAGCTCGACCTGGACGTGCTCGCCGCTTCCGCGGAAGCCGTCGTCGGCGAGCACGCGTTCCTCGCGTTCGCCGTCAAGGGAACGGCGCCGGAGAGCGACGATCACCGCTGTACCGTTCGATCGGCGGGGTGGCAGGAGCGTCCGGGCGGACTGACCTTCGAGATCGAGGCGAACAGGTTCCTGCACCATATGGTGCGGTACCTTGTCGGAACAATGGTGCAGGCGGCGAGTGGCAAACGCGCGCCGGATTCAGTCGCGCGGCTGCTGTCCGAAACGGACAATCGCGACGTGTCCCCGCCCGCGCCGGCGCATGCCTTGTTCCTCGAGCAAGTGACATACCCTGCTGATCTTTATATTCTGTAGAACTACCACTTAGAACTAGGTGGCAGTTACGAGGGTCTCAATGTCGACCAGAATTCTGCTATGAATATCTTCGTCCGGAGCGACAATCTCGCCGAGATCAGCACTGCCGCCGAAGCGGGGCTGGCCGACGGCATCCTGTACGCCGGCTCCGGCGACGAGCAGCACGATCCCACCGAGCTGTCGACGATCGTGGCCGAGTTTGCGCTCCCGGTGTGCGTCGCGATCGGCGCGATGACCACGGCGGACATGTACCGCGAGGCGCGCGACCTGTCGCGCTTGTCGGATCGCATAATCGTGCAGGTGCCGCTCGTGGAGGACGCGGTCCCCGTCATCCGCCGCCTGACGGTGGACGGCGTGGACGTGTGCGCCAATTACATCTTCAACGCCGCGCAGGCGGCGATCGCCGCGCGAGCCGGCGCCGGCAAGGTGCTGGTCTCGGTGCCCGATCTCGACGCGCAGGGGCAGTCGGTGGACGAAGTGCTCGGCGAGATTCGCGCCGTGTTCGACCGCATCCATGCCGAGTGCGACCTGATGGCTTCGGGACCGCGAAGCGCGGCCGAGTTCACGTCCTGCATTCTGGCCGGCGCGGACATCATCTGCATCACGCCGACGCTGCTGCGGACTCTGATACTTCATCCCTCCACCGACCGGGCGCTCGACAGATTTCTCAACGAGGCTGGAAGGCGCGGAAGGCAGCGGAGCTTGTCGTGAGGCGCGCGCCGGCATACCTCCTGGTGACGCTCGCGCTCGTCGGATGCGAGGGCGCGTCGCCCAGCGCGTCGTCGGCGCAGTCCGCGGCGACGGCGGCGAGCCCGACCCAGGTCGAGGCGTCGCGGCGCACGGCGATCACCACGGCCGTGGCGCGCGTGGCTCCGGCGGTGGTCACCGTGCAGACTGAGGCCGTAGAGCGCGTCACCGACTTCTGGTTCGGCAGGACGTTCGAGCGCACGCGGCCGGGGCTCGGCTCCGGTTTCGTCGTGAAGGACGACGGGACGATTCTCACCAACGCGCACGTGGTCGCCGGGGCGTCGCGTATCTCCGTGGCTCTGCCGGGTGGAGCGACACATCCCGCGCGCCTGATCGGCGCGGACGAGACGAACGATCTCGCGGTGATCAAGGTGGACGGGCAGACGCTGCCCGTGGCGCCGCTCGGCAGCTCGCGCGATCTGCTCATCGGTGAATGGGCAATCGCGATCGGCAATCCGTTCGGCTTCCTGCTCGGGAACACCGAGCCGAGCGTGACTGCGGGCGTGGTGAGCGGCGTTGGCAGGAACATCGCCACCGGCGCGGGCGAAGGGTCCGGCGTGTACGTGGACATGATTCAGACGGACGCGTCCATCAATCCCGGGAACTCGGGCGGTCCGCTGATCAACACGTCCGGCGAGGTAATCGGCGTCAACAGCTCCATCTTCTCACCGTCGGGCGGCTCCGTTGGTCTCGGCTTCGCGATTCCGATCGACAGGGCCAAGCGCGTCATGGAGGACCTGCTCGCTCACGGCGTGATCCGCCAGCCGTGGGACGGGGTCAACGTCCGCGTCGTCTCACCCGGCGCGAACCCGCGCGAGATGCTCAACGCCGGCGTCGTCGTGCGGAGCGTCGTGCCAGGCTCGCCCGCGGACCGCGCGGGCGTGCGAACCGGCGACCAGATTCTCCGCGCGGGCGATCGCGCGCTGCGGAACCCCTACGACTGGCAGGCCGCGCGCCTGGATTTTCGCGTTGGCGACGCGGTGCCGCTCGCGCTCCGCCGCGGCGATCGCGAGCTGACGGCGACGATGCGGATCACCGACCTGCCGGAGGTCACCGCGCCGCGTGTGGCTGTGCTGCAGGAGATTCAGCTCGTGACGCTCTCGCCGCAGATTCGCGAGAGCCGCCGGATTCGCAGCACCAGCGGGGCGCTCGTGGTGAACATCAGCGAACGCGTCTCCGCCGAAGTCGGGATCGAGCAGGACGACGTCCTGCTCCAGATCAACAACGCGCGGATAGCGTCGGCGGAAGACGCCGCGCGCGCCATCAACTACTTCGCCGGGCGCAGCGTCATCCAGGTCTGGTTCGAGCGCAACGGCCAGCTGGGCCACACTTACTTCCGAGTGAGATGACCGAGTTCGATCGCTACTCCTCCCCGCTGGCCGACAGGTACGCTTCGTCGGCGATGCTGGAGCTGTGGTCGCCGCGCACGCGTTACGGGATGTGGCGCCGGCTCTGGCTCGCGCTCGCAGAGTCGGAGCAGGAGTTGGGCGTGGCGATTCCGGCCGAAGCCATCACGCAGATGCGCGACCGGCTGGACGACATCGACTTCTACGCGGTGCAGGCGTACGAGCGCCGCTTCCGGCACGACGTGGTGGCGCACATCCACGCCTTCGGCGACGCGGCTCCCGCGGCGAAGCCGTTCATCCATCTCGGCGCGACCAGCGCGTACGTCACCGACAACGCCGACCTGATTCTCATGCGGCGCGGGCTCGACCTGCTGCGCGGCAAGATGCTCCAGATCATCCGCTCCCTCGCGGCGTTCGCCCGCGAGTGGAAGAGCGAGCCCGCGCTCGGCTACACGCACCTGCAGCCGGCGCAGCTCACGACCGTGGGCAAGCGCGCGACGCTCTGGCTGCAGGATCTCGTGCTCGACCTGAGAGACCTGGAGCATCGCCGCGACACGCTGCCGTTCCGGGGAGTGAAAGGCACCACCGGCACGCAGGCGTCGTTCCTCGAGATCTTCGAGGGCGACCACAAGAAGGTGCGTGAGCTGGAGCGGCGCGTCACCGCGCGCATGGATTTCCCGTCCGCGCTCGGCGTGACGGGCCAGACGTACACGCGCAAGCTCGACGCCTGGGTGCTGGCCGTCGTCTCCGGCATAGCGTCGAGCGCTGCCAAGTTCAGCGGCGACATCCGCATGCTGCAGACGTTCGGCGAGCTGGAAGAGCCGTTCGAGCAGGACCAGGTGGGGTCGTCCGCGATGGCGTACAAGCGGAACCCGATGCGCGCGGAGCGGATCGCGTCGCTGGCGCGGTTCGTCCTGTCGCTCGAGTCCAACGCGCACCAGACGCACAGCACTCAGTTCCTCGAGCGGACGCTGGACGACAGCGCCAATCGCCGCATCGTGATTCCTGAGGCGTTTCTCGCGACCGACGCGATCCTGCTGCTGATGGGCAACATCGTGACGGGGATGGAGATCTATCCGAGCCAGATTCGCCGGCGGATAGACCGGGAGCTGCCGTTCATGGCGACCGAGGAGCTGATCGTGCGGGCGGTGCGGGCGGGTCGCGACCGGCAGGTGGCGCACGAGGTGATCCGCCGCCACAGCCTCGCGGCCGCGCGCGCCATGCAGGACGGCGCCGACGACAACGACATGCTCGACCGGCTGGCCGCCGACCCGGAGTACGGCGTGCCGATGGACGACCTGCGCGGCGTGCTCGCGCCGGAGAGGTTCGTGGGGCGCGCGCCGCAGCAGGTGGACGAGTTTCTCGCGGAGGTAGTTGAGCCCGTGCTCGCGGGCGCGCCGCCGGAGAAGGCTGCGGACGAGATCCGCGTCTGAAAAGCAGTGATTAGTGATTAGTGATTAGTGACTAGTAACTACTCACCAATCCCTATGCCGCTACTTCGATCCGATCTTCCACTCCCCCTGGTCCGCCAGGGGAAAGTGCGCGACGTGTACGATGCGGGACCGGACCGGCTACTACTCGTTGCGACGGACAGGGTCAGCGCGTTCGACGTCGTCATGCGGGAAGCGGTGCCGCACAAGGGTGCGGTGCTCACGCAGCTCACAGCGTGGTGGCTCCGGCGGCTCGGGGACGAAGTGCCGCACCACATGCTGTCGGCTGACGCGGACGAGATAATTGCCGCGGTGCCTGCGCTGGCGCCGCACAGGGACGCGATCACGGGTCGGGCCATGTTATCACGGCGCGCTGAAGTCTTCCCCATCGAGTGCGTGATCCGCGGCTACCTCGCCGGATCCGCGTGGAAGGAATACCGCTCGCATGCGACTCTCGCGGGCGAGCCGCTGCCGCCGGCGCTCAAGGAGAGCTCGAAGCTGGAGCCGCCGCTGTTCAGCCCGGCTACCAAGGCCGAGACCGGGCACGACGAGAACATCACGCCCGGACGCGCCGCGGAGATCGTGGGCGCGGAGCGAATCGCCGAGCTGGAGCGTCTCACCCGGATCGTGTACGAGCGCGGCCGCGCCCACGCCGGGACGCGCGGAATCATCATCGCCGACACCAAGCTCGAGTTCGGGGAGGTCGACGGGCGGGTTATATTAGTCGACGAGGTGCTCACCCCCGACAGCTCGCGCTTCTGGCCCGCGGACCGATACGAGGAAGGCGCTGCGCCGCCCAGTCTCGACAAGCAGCCGCTGCGCGATCATCTGGAGCGGGAAAAGACCGCCGGCCGCTGGAACGGCGATCCGCCGCCCCCTCCTCTTCCGACCGATGTCATTGATTCGATGAGCCGCCGCTATCTCGAGATATTCCAGCGCCTCACCGGCGACGCGCTTCCGACCTTTGCCTAAATGAATTTCGCCCGCGAAGGACTCGTCTTCATCGGCATCGCTTCCGCGCTGGCCGCGACCGCGTACGTCTTCGCGCTGGCGCGCAGGTCCTGGACGCTGTGGCTGCTGGCGTTCGCGCTCACGGTGCTCGCGCTCTGGGTCGCGTACTTCTTCCGGGATCCCGAGCGGATCGGTGAACGCGGCGAGACGATCGTCGTCTCTCCCGCGGACGGCAAGATCGTGATGATCACCGAGGTGGACGAGCCCGCGTTCATGGGCGGCAGGGCGATCCGGATCTCCGTGTTCATGAACGTCTTCAACGTGCACGTGAACCGGTACCCCGTGGACGGCACCGTGCGCTACGTCCACTACAATCCCGGCAGATTCCTGAACGCGGCCACCGAGAAGTCGAGCCTCGAGAACGAGCAGATGTCCGTCGGACTCGAGACGAACAGCGGCCGCATACTCGTGCGGCAGATCGCCGGCCTCATCGCGCGGCGGATCGTGACCTACAGCAAGGAAGGCCAGCAGGTGAAGCAGGGCGAGCGCATGGGGATCATCCGCTTCGGCTCGCGCGTGGACGTGTTCATCCCGACCGCCTCCAGGGTGCGCGTCAGCACCGGCGAGACCAGCCACGCCGGGGTCACCGTGCTCGCGGATCTCCCCGCGCAATGATGGATCCGGAAGGTCGCGGACAGCGCCGCGTGCGACGCGCGGTGGTCGTGCTACCGAATGGGTTCACGCTGGTCAACCTGTTCTTCGGGATCTTCGCGATCGTCGCGGCGTCCCGCGGCGAGTTCACCACCGCCGGTCTGTACGTCGTGTTCGGCGGGATCGCGGACGCGCTCGACGGCCGCGTAGCGCGCGCGACGAGGACGGGCTCGCGCTTCGGCTCCGAGCTCGACTCGCTGGTGGACGCAATCTCCTTCGGGCTCGCCCCCGCGCTGATCATGTACTTCGCCGTGCTCAACCGCGACGGCTGGGACTGGATCTTCGTGTTCCTGTACACCGCCTGCGCGGTGATCCGCCTCGCGCGGTTCAACGTGGAGCAGGCCGGGCGCGCCAAGAAATATTTCCACGGGTTGCCCAGCCCGGCGGCCGGGCTCACGCTGGCGACGTACTACTGGTTCAGCCAGACCGACCTCTACAGCGAGACGATGATCGGCGATCTCCCGTGGCACGTGGTGCTGCGGTACCTCATGCTGATGCTGGCGTTCCTGATGATCAGCAACGTGTCGTACCCCGCGGTCCCCGCGGTCGGATACCGGAAGCCGAGCGAGATCATCGGCTCGCTGGTCGTGGCATCGACTTTCTTCGGCGTGCTCTTCCTGCCGAAGGAGTTCTTCTTCCCCGCCCTCATCCTGTACGTGCTGTACGGCCTGGTGAAGACGGTCGTGTACGGCTTGATGGACCGCCGGCCGAGCGGCGACGCTCCCGTCATCAGCGACGATGACGATGACGACGATCTGGAAGAGGCGCGCACGCGCGAGCTGCTGGAGCCGGAGTTGGTCGCGGCGCAGCGGAAGCGTCGGCGCCGCCGCCGACCGGGCCGCGGCGGGCAGCCCGGACCACCACCCTTTTCCTCGGGGCCCGAGTGAAGCACCGAGTCTACCGCATAGCCGTGCACATCGTCCCGCGGGCGGGCCTGCTCGACCCCCAGGGCAACACCATCACCGGCGCGCTCCACTCGCTCGGCTTCAAGCACGTGAAGTCCGTACACGTCGGCCGGCACATCGTCATCGAGACGGAGGCGCCCGACGCGCTCGAGGCCGAGACGGCGGTGCAGGAGATGTGCGAGAAGCTGTTGGCGAATCCGGTGACGGAGGACTTCGAGATAACGTCGGCGGTTCCGCTATGACCAACAGCGCTGTTGGCTGTTGGCTGTTGGCTATTGGCCCTACGGCCCCGTGATGAAATTCGGAATCGTCACGTTCCCAGGGTCCAACTGCGATTACGACGCATATCGCGCGGTCGTGGACCAGCTCGGCGCCGAGGCGACGTACCTCTGGCACAAGACGGAAGACCTCGAGGGCGTGGACATCGTGGTGCTGCCGGGCGGATTCAGCTACGGCGATTACCTGCGCGCCGGGGCAATCGCGCGGTTCAGCCCCATAATGCAGCAGGTTGTGGCGCACGCGCGCCGCGGCGGTCCCGTGCTCGCGATCTGCAACGGATTCCAGATCGCGTGCGAGGCGGGCCTGCTGCCGGGGGCGCTCGTGCGCAACGCAGGCATGCGCTTCGTGTCCGCCGCGGTTCACCTTCGAGTCGAGAACTCCAGTACTCTCTTCACTTCCGGGTACGAGAAGGGCGCGGTGCTGCGCATCCCGATCGCGCACGGCGAAGGGCGGTTCGTCGCCGACACCGACACCATCGGCCGCCTCGAGGACGACGACCGGGTCGTTTTCCGCTACTGCGACGCGACCGGCTCCGTCACCAGGGCAGCGAACCCGAACGGTTCGATGCGCGGCATCGCGGGGATCGTGAGCGACGAGGGGAACGTGCTGGGCATGATGCCGCACCCGGAGCGCGCGGTGGACTCCCTGCTCGGCCCGCCCGACGGGCTGCCGCTGTTCGAGTCGCTGCTCGCGAGGGTGGCTGTGTGAGCCAGGTCGAGGCGCGCCCCGGCGACCCGCGCATCACGCCCGCGCTCGTCGCGGAGCACGGTCTCACCGACGACGAGTTCCAGCGGCTGGTGCGCATGCTCGGCCGCGAGCCGACGTTCACCGAGCTGGGAATCATCAGCGCGCTGTGGAGCGAGCACTGCTCCTACAAGCACTCGCGGCCTCTGCTCAAGACGCTCCCGACCGAAGGTCCGCAGGTGCTCCAGGGGCCGGGTGAGAACGCCGGCGTCGTGTCGGTCGGCGACGGGCTCGCCGTCGCGTTCAAGATCGAGTCGCACAACCATCCCTCGGCCGTGGAGCCGGACCAGGGCGCGGCGACCGGCGCGGGAGGAATCCTGCGCGACGTCTTCACCATGGGCGCGCGGCCTATCGCGATGCTCAACTCGCTGCGGTTCGGCTCGCTCGACAACGCCCGCGTCAGGTACCTGTTCGCCGGCGTAGTGAAAGGGATCGGCGACTACGGTAACTGCGTCGGCATCCCCACCGTGGCCGGAGAGATTGTATTCGACGACGCGTACGAGACCAATCCGCTGGTCAACGCGATGTGCGTCGGCGTGATGAAGGAGAGTGAGCTGATCACGGCCAAGGCCGAAGGGATCGGCAACCCGATCATCGCCGTCGGCGCGCGCACGGGACGCGACGGGATTCATGGCGCGTCGTTCGCGTCGGAAGACCTGTCGGAGGCGAGCGACGCCAAGCGTCCGCGCGTCCAGGTCGGCGATCCGTTCACCGAGAAGCTCTTGCTGGAGGCGAGCCTCGAGCTCATTCGCAGCGGCAACATCGTCGCGATTCAGGACATGGGCGCGGCGGGGCTCACGTCGTCTTCCGCGGAGATGGCCGAGCGCGGCGAGGTGGGCGTTACGATCGACGTGAGCAAGGTTCCCGTGCGCGAGGAAGGAATGACGCCGTACGAGATCCTGCTGAGCGAATCGCAGGAGCGCATGCTCGTCGTCGCGAAGCGCGGGCGCGAGAATGCCGTCGCCGAAATATTGCAACGGTGGGACCTGACGGCGGCTGTGATAGGCGAGGTGATCGCGGAGCCGGTGTATCGCGTGACGGAGGGTGACACGGTGGTCGCCGAGTTCCCCGGGTCGCGGCTCGTCACGGATTGCCCCCGCTACTCGCCGGAAGCGCGCGAGAGCGAGGAGATCGTTCGTCTTCGCAACACGGACGTCGCGAGCATTCCGGAGCTGCCCGAAGAGCAGGACACCGTATGGACGCTGGAGCGGATGCTCTCGTCCCCGACCATCGCCAGCAAGGCGTGGGCGTACCGGCAGTACGACTCCACGGTGCGCACCAACACCGTGATCGGGCCGGGCGGCGACGCGGCGGTGCTGCGGCTGCGCGGGTCGAACCGGGCGATCGCGGTGAAGACCGACTGCAACGGGCGATATGTGTACCTGTCGCCGCGAAACGGCGCGCGGATCGCGGTGTGCGAGGCCGCGCGGAACGTGGCGTGCACCGGAGCGCGGCCGCTCGCGATCACCAACTGCCTGAACTTCGGCAACCCGAAGCGGCCGGAGAACTTCTTCCAACTGAGCGAGGCGATCGCGGGAATGGGCGAAGCGTGCCGCGCGTTGGACACGCCGGTAACGGGCGGGAACGTGTCGCTGTACAACGAAAGCCCTTCGGGCGCGGTGTACCCGACGCCGGTGATCGGCATGCTCGGGCTGATAGACGACGTCGCGCACATCACGCCGGCCACGTGGTCGGTGGACGACGACGTGATCGTCCTGCTCGGGGAGATCCTCGGCGAGCCCGCGGACGGTCTGGGCGGCAGCGAGTACCTCGTCCGAATCCACGGAATCGTCGCGGGCGCGCCGCCGAAATGCGACCCCGCCCTCGAGCGGGACACGATCGCCTGCCTGCTCGAGTGCATTCACGGCGGCCACATCCGGTCGGCGCACGATTGCAGCGACGGCGGGCTCGGCGTAGCGCTGGCCGAATGCGCGATCGCCGACCGCTCGACCCTCGTGGGCGCGGAGATAGACCTCTCCGCATGGCGGGACGAGCCTCTCCGGACGCTGCTGTACAACGAAGCGCAGGCGCGGATCGTCGTTACACTGCCAGAAGCGTCCCTCGCCGCTGTGGCGAAGATTGCCGCGGCGCACCGCATCCCGCCGATGATTCTGGGTCGCGTGCGCACGGGCACCCGGGACCTCGTGCTCAAGACCGGGGTCCGCACCATTGTCGCTCCACTCGAGCGGCTGGCCGCGGCGTACCACGACGCGATTCCGGCGATCATGGACAAGAGCGTCGAGAGCGCCGCGGTACTGGAGCAGGCCGCCGTGACCTCGGTTTAGCGCCATGTGCGGCGTCTTCGGCGTGCGCGGACATCCCGACGCAGCCTCGCTGACTCACCTCGGGCTGTACTCGCTGCAGCACCGCGGGCAGGAGTCCGCGGGCATCGTCGCGGTCGGCGACGATGGAACCGCGCGCAATCTGCGCGCGATGGGGCTCGTGTCGGACAAATTCAGCCCGGAGAGCATCGCGTCGCTCACCGGCTCGACGGCGATCGGCCACACTCGCTACAGCACCACGGGCTCCTCCACGATCGAGAACGCCCAGCCGGTGCTGGCGCGCTTCCGGGACGGGCACCTCGCGCTGGCGCACAACGGCAACCTCATCAACTCTAGCGAGCTGCGGCACGAACTGGAGGACCAGGGCGCGATCTTCGCCTCGACGATGGACTCGGAAGTGATCGTGCACCGGATGGCGCGCTCCCGGTCGGCCGCGCCGGAGGAGAAGCTGGCCGACGCGCTCCGCGGAGTAGAAGGCGCGTACTCGGCAGTCGTGCTCGCCGGCGACACGCTGCTCGCCGCGCGCGATCCCCGCGGCTGGCGCCCGCTGGTCATGGGGCGGCTCAACGGCGCGGTCATCTTCGCATCGGAGACCTGCGCGCTGGATATCGTGGGCGCCACGTTCGAGCGGGAGATCGAACCGGGCGAGATCGTGGCGGTGGACGGGACCGGAATCCGGACGTCTCGTCCCTTCCCCTCCGTCGAATCGCGCAAGTGCGTGTTCGAGTTCGTGTACTTCGCCAGGCCCGACAGCCGGATCTTCGGCGGCTCGGTGGATCGCGCCCGCCGCGAGCTTGGCCGACAGCTTGCCAGAGAATCACCCGCGCCGGGGGCCGAGCTCGTGTTCAGCGTCCCGGACTCGTCTAACTCGGCCGCCCTGGGCTACGCGGAGGAGTCGGGGCTGCGGCTCGAGCTGGCTCTGATCCGCAATCACTACGTGGGCCGGACGTTCCTCCAGCCGACGCAGGCCGGCCGGGACGCTAAGGTGAAGGTGAAATACAACGCCGTACGCGAGGTGCTCGATGGGAAAAGCGTCGTGATGGTGGACGATTCGATCGTGCGGGGGACGACCACGCGCGGGCTCGTCGCGATGGTACGCGGAGCCGGCGCGCGCGAAGTGCACCTGCGCGTGAGCTCGCCACCGATCACGGGGCCGTGCTACTACGGGATCGATACGCCGACGCGCGAGGAGCTGATCGCGGCGAACTTCACTATCCCGGAGATCGCGGCGAAGCTGGGCGTGGATTCCCTTGGCTATCTGTCGCTCGAGGGAATGCTCGGGGCGGTACCGAAGGGGCCCGACGGATTCTGCCATGCCTGCTTCTCTGGGGACTATCCCACTGCTCCGCCGAGTGATCCGGTCAAGTTGAGGCTTGGGAGATGAGGCGGGAGCTGTAATGCCGCAATCCGTCTTCTTCTTCGGCGACGGTAAGGCCGAGGGCACCCGGGACATGAAGTCCGTCCTCGGCGGCAAGGGCGCAAACCTCGCCGAGATGACCAACCTCGGCGCTCCCGTTCCTCCGGGGTTCACGATTGCATGCGCCGAGTGCATCGCCTTCCTGCGCGACGGCAAGTATGGCGACAAGCTCCGCGCCGAGGTCGAGGGGAATCTCGCGCGGCTGGAGAAGAGCACGGGCAAGAAGCTCGGCGATCCGAAGAGCCCGTTGCTCGTCAGTGTGCGATCGGGTGCGGCCGCGTCCATGCCGGGGATGATGGAGACGATCCTCAATCTCGGGCTCAACGACCGGACCGTTGTGGGCCTCGAGCGTGCCAGCCAGAACTCGCGCTTCGCCTACGACTCGTACCGCCGCTTCATCCAGATGTACTCGGACGTCGTGCTCGGCGTGTCGAGCCAGAAGTTCGAGCAGGTGCTGGCGGCGAAGAAGCTGACCGAAGGCGTGGAAGACGACACCGAGCTCGGCGAGGACGCGCTGCGCAATCTCGTCGAGGAGTACAAGCAGCTGGTGAAGCGCAGCACGGGCGCGCCCTTCCCCACGGACCCCGTCGTGCAGCTCTGGGGCGCCATCGAAGCCGTGTGGCGGTCGTGGATGCTCAAGAAGGCGCGCGACTACCGCAAGGTGAATCGCATCTCCGAAGACCTCGGGACTGCGGTCAATATCGTGTCCATGGTCTTCGGCAACCTGGGAGAAGATTCCGGAACCGGCGTAGCGTTCACGCGCGACCCTTCGACCGGCGAACGGAAGTTCTACGGCGAGTTTCTCGTTAACGCGCAGGGCGAGGATGTGGTCGCGGGCACGCGCACGCCGCTCGCGATCGAGCAGATGGCGGAGCGTCTGCCGACAGCGTACACGGAGCTGCTGGAAGTGCAGGACAGGCTGGAGCGGCACTACAAGGACATGCAGGACCTCGAGTTCACCGTCGAGCGCGGAAAGCTGTACCTGCTGCAGACGCGCGGCGGGAAGCGCACCGCCGCGGCCGCGGTGCGGATCGCGAGCGAGATGGTGGCGGAGGGATTGATCGACAAGACCGAGGCGGTTCGCCGCGTGCCGGCCGCCGAGCTGGATCAGCTGCTGCATCCGATCATCGACCCGTCGGTGCGCGCCAAACCCATTGCCATAGGTCTCCCGGCGAGCCCGGGCGCGGCATCGGGTATCGCCGTGTTCGATCCCGACAGCGCGGAGGATCGTCACGCCGCCGGCGAAGCGGTCATCCTGGTGCGCGAGGAGACGACGCCGGAGGACTTTCATGGGATCGTCGCCGCGCGCGCGGTGCTCACCTCGCGGGGCGGCATGACGAGCCACGCCGCAGTCGTCGCGCGCGGGATGGGCAAGTGCGCGATCGTCGGCTGCAAGGAGATCGAGGTGGATCTCGATCACCGCCGCTTCTCTGTGAACGGCACCGAAGTCGAGGAAGGTGACTGGCTCACGCTCGACGGCGGGACCGGGCGCGTGTTCGCCGGCAACCTGCCGACCGTCCCGAGCGAGATCGTGCGCGTTACCAACGGTACACTGCGTCCGGCGGATGCGCCGCTGTACCAGTCATACTACGAGCTCCTCGGCTGGGCGGACGAAGTACGCCGGCTCAAGGTGAGAGCCAACGCCGACACGCCGAACGACGCGCGCACCGCCCGCGGCTTTGGGGCGGAAGGGATCGGCCTGTGCCGGACCGAGCACATGTTTTTCGAGGGTGACCGGATCCAGGCGATGCGCGAGATGATCGTCGCGCGCGACGAGGCCGGGCGAAGGCGCGCGCTGGCGAAGCTGCTGCCGATGCAGCGCGCGGATTTCGAGGGAATCTTCGAGGCGATGAACGGCTACCCGGTGACGATCCGGCTGCTGGACCCGCCGCTGCACGAATTTCTCCCGCACGGCGGCGAGGAGAGCAAGCTGCTCGCGCGCACGCTTGGAATCCAGCGCGCGGAGCTGTCGCGGATCATCGAGGACCTGCGCGAGACCAACCCGATGCTGGGCCATCGCGGCTGCCGGCTCGGCATCACCTTCCCCGAGATCACCGAGATGCAGGGGCGCGCGATCTTCGAGGCGGCGGTGCGCGCATCGAGGCGCGGGATCGACGTGCGACCCGAGATCATGATCCCGCTGGTTTCGACGGCGAAGGAGTTCGAGAATCAACGCGCCATTCTGGAAGAGGCAGCTGCGCAGGTGCTTGGCGCCATGGGCGAGCGGATCGAGTATTTGATCGGTACGATGATCGAGCTGCCCCGCGCCGCACTGACGGCCGGAGAAATCGCGAAGGGTGCGGACTTCTTTTCCTTCGGCACGAACGATCTGACGCAGACGACTTACGGGCTGAGCCGGGACGATGCCGGCCGGTTCCTGCCGTCGTACGTCGAAGCGGGAATATTCTCCGAGGATCCGTTCCAGGTGCTCGATCCCGAGGGAGTAGGCCGGCTGATACGGATTGCCGTCGAGGAAGGACGCGCGACGCGGCCGAAGATCAAGCTCGGTATCTGCGGCGAGCACGGCGGCGAGCCGAGGTCGGTGGCATTTTGTCACAAGATCGGCCTCGACTACGTGTCGTGCTCGCCGTACCGGGTACCGATCGCGCGGCTAGCGGCGGCGCATGCGGCGCTCGAGGATCGGAAAGCGTGATTGGTGATTAGTGATTGGTGATTGGTGACTGATCACACCGCAGACTGACCCGCCATGATGCGAACAGTGCTCCGTTGGTTCATAACCATCGCGATATTCGCGCTCCTCGTGGTGTTCGCCCGGACCGTGGACTGGAATGCTGCGTGGAGCGCGATGCGCGGGGCGTCAATCCCGTTGCTGCTGATGGCGTTTACAGCGAACACGGTGTCCGTGCTACTACGGATAATCCGTTGGTGGATGTTCCTGCGTCCCGCGGGCTCGCCATCGCTCGGTCTGGCGATGAAAGCGGGGATCGCGGGTATCGGGCTCAACAACGTTCTGCTCGCCAACGGCGGCGAGGCGGCACGGGTGGTGTTCGTGTCCAGCGCGTCCGGCGTGCCGAGCGCGACGGTGCTGGCGACGATCGCGCTCGAGCGGATGTTCGACATCGTCGGGTTCATCGTGATGGTCGTGGCGGGCACGCTGATCTTCCCGTTGCCGCCGGACATGGAGGGCTACCGGATTCCCGCCATGATCGTGCTCGTGGTGGTGCTCGGCGGACTGGGCACTCTGGTCCACATGACGCGGCACATGACGCCGGCCACGCTGGCGGACCGCCCGCCCGAGGTCACGCCGCCGGTGGGGCTCGTGGCAAAGATCGGGTCGTTCTTCAGGTGGTTCGTCGCGAGCATGGGCGCGCTGGCGAACGGCCCCCGCTTCATCGGCGCGCTCACGCTGTCGCTGCTCGCGTGGGTGTTTCAGATCGTCACGTTCGCGCTGGCCGCGAAGGCGGCGGGGGTCGAAGTGCCGCTGGCCGCGAGTCTCGCGGGACTACTCGCGGTGAACCTCGGGCTCGTGCTGCGCGCGACGCCCGGGAACGTCGGCTTCTTTCAGTTCGCCTACGCGCTCACAGTGGAGCAGTTCGGCGTGCCGCGCGATCCCGCGATCGCGGTGTCGTTGCTGATTCAGACGCTACAGGTCGTGCCGGTCACGATCATCGGCGTCGCGCTAGCCCCGGAGTTCGTTTTCCGCAAACGCTCAAAGAGCGCCGAATGAAGCGCCGAGGGGCCTCAGGGCCCCCTTTGGGCCATCTATTCCGGAATTAGCGTTCTATTTATTCCAGGGAAGCAGTTAAGCTGGACGATAGATGAATTGCAGTCCAGTTTATTGTATATTCAGGATTAGAGATACGCGCTGATCCAGCTAACGGGGCGTTGAAGCAACACGCCCCCCCCCGCCGGCAAACGCCGCCGCTCAATCCTCCTCTCAGATCGTGCATCCCGGAAAGCGCGATCGCAAAGGCTTCATCTACAAAAAACCCGCCCCCTTTCGGGAGCGGGCCTTTTCACGGGATGGAGGCGCGGGGATTCGAACCCCGGTCCGAGACAAGATTCACCACGGCGTCTACGTGCGTAGTCTACCGATTGAGGTCTCCAGACGCTGGCCAGTAGACGGCCCACGCTGAACAAGTCTCCTGTAGTTTCGCCGACGAACGGAAGACGCGTCCACCGACTAGCCCGAATTTTCGATACTCATTCAAACGCCTCAGGCGGGCTTCCGAATGAGCAGGTGCGAGAACCTCTAAAGGTTACGCAGCCAGAGCCAAGTTGTCGTTGGCAATTGTGGTTCGTCCCGAAGGTTTTACCAGGATCCGAGAACCTGGGCACGCGGCCTTAGCTTCACCAACCCCGTCGAAGCCAGTCGCCCCCGTCCTCGAAGTATACCCTCTCGAGCCGCCGAAGTCAATCGAAACCGGCTTGAGAAAATACTTCAAGCCAGCTACCTAAATCGTTATGGGAAGCGGCAATAGCGCGGCCGCCTCCACCCGGTCGCGGCCGCCCTGCTTGGCCCGGTACAGCGCGGCGTCCGCGGCGGCTATCAGCGACTCCGGCGAGCGGGCGCAGTGCGGAAAGCTGGCTACCCCGCCCGACATCGTGAGCGTGAGATACCCGCCGCCCCACGGTACCGGGTTATCCGTGACCGCCAGCCGGAGCCGGTTGGCCAGCTCCACCGCGCCGTCCAGATCGGTCCGCGGGAGCAGCAGCGCCAGCTCTTCCCCGCCGTACCGCGCGCAGGTATCCACGTTCCGAACCCGCATCGCCAACAGCCGCGCGATCGCCTTGAGCACCGCGTCGCCGGCCGGGTGCCCGTGCGCGTCATTCACTTCCTTGAAGTGATCTATGTCGAACATCACCAGCGCGCTCTCACCGCCGAACCGGGCGGTCTCGGCGAGCATCTGCCGCAGACGGTCCTCGAAGTGGCCGCGATTGTACAACTCCGTGAGCGGGTCCATGCGCGCGCGCCGCGTGATCTCCTCGATCTCCCACACGGTCTGCAGCGATGAGGCGGCCAGCAGCGCCAGCAGCCGGAGGTTTCTGCCATCCTCCTGCCTGACGTCGCCGGGCGCGCGTCCCTCGATGACGATCGCTCCGATCACTCCACCGTCGCCGCGCAGCGGCAGGATGGCCAGCGAGCCGAGCCCGCCGGGCTTCTCGCCGTCGCCGAACAGAACGACCTTGCCGTCGAGCCTGCGCGCGTCCTCCATCACCAGCGGGATGTCCGCCGAGCACGCGCGCGCGACGTGCCCGCCATAGTCGAGCCCGAGTCCCGCCGGCGCGCGCGCGTCGGGCGACGAGTACGCGACCTCCCCCGTCTCGTTCTCGTAATTCCAGTGCACCAGTGTGGCGCCGTAGCCGGCGGTCATCTCCAGCGCGGCGGTGGTGATCGAGTCGCCGAGCGCCTCGATGCTGCGGTTCACGGCGAATCGCTGCGCCGCGGTCAGCAGCGCGGACGACTGCTGCGTGGCCCTGTGGTACTGGCCGCGCGCGCTGATCAGCTCGTACAGCGGGCCGACGTGCGCGCAGTAGCCGATGATGGACTTCTTGAGGGGCTCGCGTCCGCCGCGCAGACCGCCCTCCGACGAGATGCTCAGCGCTCCGATCGCGCCACCCTCGCCGCCGCTCACGGGCGCGGCGACCAGCTGAATCGCCTCGGCAGCTCCTACGGTCTGCGGCCGATTCTCCTCCACGGCCCATTGCACCAACGCGCGCCACGTTTGCTCGACGAAGTGCTCAGGCTCGCCGCCGTGCACGGTGGACCACCATTCAGGAGTGAGCTCTTCGAGCTCCGGGTTGCCGCGCCAGAAAACGACTTCCTCGGCGCCCGTTACGGCGCGCACCATATCGAGGTAGCTCGTTATCAGCGAGTCAGGCACGGCCGCGCGGCGCCGTGGTCAGCTACGCAGCCGTGTCCAGCGCGACGGCGCCGTCTTCCCCGTGCCTGTGACCGGCCGCCAGATACGCGGCGAAGATCCCCTCGACTTCGCCCAGCGAATCCACCGCGTGCAGCCTGCGGCGGAGGTCCGCCGAGCCCGGCAGTCCTTTGACGTACCAGCCGAGGTGCTTGCGAAACTCGATCGCCGCTCCGCGCGGATCCGCTTCGTATTCCTCAGCCATGCGCGCGTGCTCCAGCGCGATGGCAAACCGCTCCTCGACGGGCGGCGCCGCCGGCTTGGGCTTTCCCTCGAGCAGAGCGCGCGTCTCGCGGAAGATCCACGGCTGGCCGAAGGAGCCGCGCGCAATCATCACTCCGGCGCAGCCCGTCTCGCGCTGCATCCGCGCGGCGTCCTCCGCCGTCTTGATGTCGCCGTTGCCGAGCACGGGGATGTCGAGCGCGGCCACGACAGCCGCGATCTCCTCCCAGCGGGCGGCGCCGGTGTACATCTGCGAGCGCGTGCGAGGGTGCAGCGCCAGCGCCTTCGCGCCCGCGTCCTGGCAGCGGAGCGCGATGGTCACGGGGTCGCGCATCTCCTCGTTCCAGCCGCTGCGGATCTTCACCGTGACCGGCAGGTGCGTGTGCCCCGAGACCGAGCGGATGACGCTCTCGACGAGATCCATGTCCTTGAGGCAGCCGGAGCCGCCATTGCGCTTGACGACCTTCTTGACGGGGCAGCCGAAGTTGATGTCGATGAACTCGGGCTGGAACACGTCGGTAACGAGCGCCGCGGCGTCGCCCATCGCCACGGGATCGCCGCCGAAGATCTGGACGCCGATTGGCCGCTCGTCGGCGCCGAACCTGAGCTTGTCCAAGGTGGCCGCGTTCTCCCGGCGGATCCCCTCGGCGGACAGGAATTCCGTCACCACCACGTCCGCGCCAAAGCGGCGGCAGATGCGCCGGAACGGCGACTCCGACACGCCGGCCATGGGCGCGAGATAGAGCGGAATTTCGCTCATGAGGGGGAACGGGAAGCGCATCTTCGCAAGCTAACGGTGCAGGCAAATGCTTGCAACGACAGCATTTGACAGCGTTGAGGGGCGCGCGTAAGTTGCGCGGAAATGAGCTTTTGGCTGTTAGCTATTGGCTCTTAGCTAAGCCAAGAGCCAACAGCCAATGAGGTCTTGTCAAGAAGTGTGTAAACGAGCGTCAGGCGGCGAGCTGTTCTCGAGTGTCCTCAAGGACGACGCGGGCACCGTCCTTGTATTCGATTCCCGCATAGACATCGGCCAGGAGATGCGGCGCGTT
>JBPPMH010000177.1:0-28402 GCA_051305945.1 Gemmatimonadaceae bacterium | reverse complement strand
GCGGGCGGCTGTCGATTGCCGAACAGGTCACGCGCGCGCGCGGACAGGAGCAGCTCGCGCCGCGCGTTGTCCAGCGCCTGCATCTCGCGGACAAGTGCGTCGATCGCCAGCGCCCGCTCCGTCCGATCGAGCAGTCGCGCGAGCGTCTTCCTGCGGGGTCCGCGGGACCGGGTGTAGCGAAGTCGCAGACGCGAAACCGCGTGGGACGGGACGCGTCCGGCCGCGGCAAACGTGCCGCCAGTGAGCGTGTCGCCCACGCGGATTTGCCGGTCGAGGTTGGGGAGCGGCGTAATCGCGCGAATCCCTTCGTCCCGCTGCTCCATCACCACGGAGAGCCAGAGACGCAGCTCGCACAGCCAGACCGCCATCGGGTTGGAATCGACTCCGAAGATGGAGGTCGTCAGAGTCGCGCGGGTGACGTCACCCGGGGTTTTTTCGCCTCCGCACGCAACGGCGAGCCAGCTCAGCTCTCCGAGGGCATAGACGAGAAACGCTCCCGAGCCGCACGCCGGGTCGAGCAGGCGAAAGTTGCGCAATCGATCGAGCAGGGAGGCGCGAGCC
Organism: Gemmatimonadaceae bacterium; assembly: GCA_051305945.1. Classification (GTDB taxonomy): domain Bacteria; phylum Gemmatimonadota; class Gemmatimonadetes; order Gemmatimonadales; family Gemmatimonadaceae; genus JACDCY01. The sequence continues at coordinate 27,841 of JBPPMH010000177.1, read as the reverse complement.
GCGTACGGAACCTCGCGTTTCGTCAGAAACGTCTCGAGCTCGTCGCCGGACACGGCCGCGTCCGCGAGGGCATGCGCGAGAGCTTCGCGCATCACCCGCTCGACGAGCGATTGCGGCGTGTAAAACGCGCCGGAAGACTTGCGGTCCGGCGGCGCCATCAACGACTCGAAGGCCTTGCCGAGCATCTCGGGATCGACGGCTGCCTCCGACCATTCGCTCGAATCTTCACGCGGGGTGAAGCGATGGCGGCAGAGCAGCTCGCCGTAGAGAACGCCGATCGCTTCGTCGGGGAATTCTACCGCCCGCGCGCGGCGCTCGAGGACGTTTCGGGACAACAGTCCGCCGTTGAGAAAGGGTATGTCACCGAAGCCGCGCGCGCGCGCGCTCCTTGCGCGTGGCGGAGTGTTGAGCGTTCCGAAGAAGAGCGGCAGGAGGACGCGGCGGTGGTACTGTCCACCGTTCGCCATGCAATCGGCAAAGCCGTTGGTGAGGAAGCCGTGGTCGTCGTTGAGCCAACCCTGCGTCTCCAGGAAGGAGAGAAAGAGAAGACGCGACACGTACAGCAGCGAGAGCTCGCGGGAATCTTCCGGTCCGAGCGAGGGAGTAACCGACAGCGTCAGCGATTCGACGACCCGCTCCAGTGTGAGATAGAAGCGGCGCGTGAGCGCTTCGCGGCCCAGTATCTCCGTCCAGCGGCAGTGCATCAGCACGTCGATCTGCGCGCGTGCCGACGAAAGCGCGCAAAGGGTCTCGGCGTCGCTGTCCAGCACGTTCGCGCGCTCGCAGAGCAGCGCGCGCGTGCGTGGCGGATGCCGCTCGTGGGAGAACGTCGCAACGGCGACGTGCTCCCGGTTCCCGTCTATCGCGAGCAGCAGCCAGAGCAATTGCGGGGCGCGCGAGGACAATCGCGACGCGGTTCGTGTCAGCGCCTCCTTCAATGGCACCGCCGGTGACACGTCGAGCAGCAGCGTTCTGGTGGAGCCCTGGCCGCGGCAAATGCGAATGTGAGCGATGTCCGGGGGAATCCCCAAGGCATCACGCGTGATCGCATCCAGATCACGAGCTGGCCCCGGGAAGCCAAGCTCGTGAGCGATGGCTGCGAGCTGGTCGAGTGACGATGCCGCGGAGAGGAGGACGTGGGCGCGGCTGAGTGAGAGCACGGTGCACTATCGGCAGCGTGCGTCCGGCTCCAGTCATCGTTTTGTTACCTGCTGTGTTCGATCTAGCCGGCTACGTAGTCCCGTTCTTTCCAGCTCACATTGCGCCCGCGCACGATCGCGCGCGCGTAGATGAACAGTGCCATCGCTGCGCCAAGTGGATACAACAACGCGAGGAACACCGATTCCCCCGCGTCATGATAGAACTTCATCCACAGCAACACGGTCGCTGCGGTGGCGACTGCCGCCCAGACGAGAACCGGATAGGACAGCAACCCGACAGCCGCGAGCACGAGCGTGACCGGGGGCAGCAGGTTGAACAGCGGAGGAAAGACCAGTCCGAACGGGAAGACCCAGCGCGGGACGAACGGCGGCATGGCGTGCATTCCCCCCGCGTACACGTTCTTCCCCCAGCCGGCGATCATCTCGCGCAGCGACGAGTACATCCGCGTCGAGAGCTGCCCCCGTCCCTCGATGAACACCACGTTCCTACCTAGCCGGTGGAAGCGCTGCGCCAGCATCAGGTCCTCGGCCACGGTGTGCTTCACCGCCTCGTGCCCGCCCGTCTCGTCGTACACCGCGCGCGGGATCACCAGATACTGGCCGTTGGCGATCTTCCGCCACGCGTGCTTCGAGCGGTTGATCTCCTCGGTGCCGCCGTACCAGGCGTTGAGCATCCCGAATACCTGCGCCTGCACCAGCTTCTCCCAGAGCGTCACCATCTCCTGCCTGCCGGAGACGGTGAACAGGTCGGCCTCGAGCGCGCGCATCGCGTTGACCGTGCGCGGGATGAGGTCGGGAGCGTGCTCGGTGTCGGCGTCGGTGAAGCAGAGGATCCCGCCGCGAGCGCGGGACTTGCCCGTCCAGCACGCCCACTGCTTGCCGAACCAGTCGGCCGGGAGCGGCGGAGTCTCTATCACCGTCGCGCCAAGCCTGGCTGCGATCGCGCCGGTGCCGTCGGTGGACTGGTCGTCCACGACTATCAGCTCGACGTTGGGATAGTCAGTCGAGAGGATCGAGCGGACGCAGCGCGCGATGTTGCGTGCCTCGTTCCGAGCCGGGACGATCACCGAGACCAGCGGCGGGTCACGCGGTGGCTCGGCGGTGAATTCGTCGAGCGTACGCGAGCGCCGCATGCGCAGCACCATCCCTATGGGCATGAGCACCCACGGGAGGGCCGCGAGCAGCGCGATCTGAATTGGAGTCACTGGAAAAAACTAGCGGGGCGTCGCACTGGCGACGCCCCGCTAGCCCCCGCCGAACCCGCGCCGGGTTAACGCCGGCTCACCCTGTCGGGATCCTCGCGTCCGTCGCGTGTCGACGTGCCTTCCACTCCGCCCGGGCGCGAAGTCGAGCCTTCCGACGTCTCGCCGCCGAGCCCGGTGGTACCGCTCGTGCCGCTCATCCCTTCGGTGTCCGGAGTGCCGCTAGAGCCGCTCATCCCGCGGTCGCGGCTATCGTCCAAACCGGAGTCGCGGGACGTGTCCTCGAATCCATCGCCCTGGTTCTCGTTGCTGCTCTCTTCACGGCTGGAAGACGTGCCGGCCGGGTCTTTTTTGCTCCAGTTAGAGTTCACCATTTCTCCTCCTCCTGCTAAAGTCAATACGACCCTCTCGCACGATAAAAAAGGCAAGCGACATGCCATTCCGCTCCTGAACCACCGAATGCATCGTCCTCCCCGGAAATAACATTTCATGCCACTCGCTCCGATTCGTCCCGTCCCTCCGCTGGCTACCGGCGCGCTCGTCGCGCTCGTCGCGCCCGCGGGCACGCTGACCGGACCGGAAGACGTCGAGCGCGGTGAAGCCAATGCGCGCTCGCTCGGCTGGGAGCCGCGCACCGGCACCAACGTCCTGAAGCGACACCGCTACTTCGCGGGAACCGACGACGAGCGGCTGCGCGATCTCAACGACGCGATCCGCGACGACGACGTGGATGGGATCTGGTGCCTGCGCGGCGGCTACGGCGCGATGCGGATCCTGCCCGGCGTGGACTTCGACGCGCTCGCGCAAAGGCCCAAGCCGATCATCGGCTTCTCCGACCTCACGTCGCTGCTGTCCGCCGTGAGCAGCAAGTCCCGCATCGTGTGCTTCCACGGTCCGACCGCCCGGGTGCGGCTAACTGACTTCAGCCGCGCGTCGCTGCTCGCGGCGGTGAGCGAAGGGACCGATCCCTGCGGCGCGGCGCCCAACGCGCGCGTGCTCCGCGGCGGCAGCGGCGAGGGACGGCTCGTCGGCGGCAATCTCGCGCTGGTCGCCGCGATGCTTGGCACGCGGTTCGCGCCGGACCTGGAGGACTGCATACTCTTTCTGGAGGACGTCGGCGAGCGCACGTACCGCGTGGACCGGATGCTGCGGCAGATCTATCTCACCGGCGGGCTGAACGGCTGCCGCGGAATCGTCTTCGGCGAGTGCACCGACTGCCCCGAGAGCACGGCGAGCGGCACGCGCGAGCTGGACGAGATACTGACGGAGATGGCCGAGCTGGTGGATGTGCCGTGCCTTTCCGGCGCGCCGATCGGCCATATAGACGACCAGTGGACTTTGCCGGTCGGCGCGCGCGCGCGGCTCGACGCGGACGCGCGCACTCTCAACGTTTTGCCAATCACCGGAGGTCGATCATGAGCAACAAGACGGGATCGGATCTGATCGAGGAGGCTCGCGGCCGGATCAAGGAAGTCACGCCGGCCGAGGTGGCCGCGATGCGCGTGCGCGGCGAGCAGGCGATCTATCTCGACGTGCGCGAGTCCAACGAGTGGAGCCTCGGCAGGATTCCGGGCGCGGTGTTTCTGCCGCGCGGCCATCTGGAGTCGAAGGTCGAGGAGGCCGCGGCGCGAAACGCGCGGGTGATCGTGTACTGCGCGGGGGGAAATCGCTCGGCGCTGGCGGCCGACACGATGCAGCAGATGGGGTACGAGAACGTCGCGTCGATGTCGGGCGGGTTCCGGCAATGGGCGATGGAGGGGAGGGAGGTAGAGTCTTGAGGCAGGAGTTCGAGATCGCCGCGCCGGGTGGACGCATCGTGCGCGGAGACTTCTATTCGGCGGCCGGCGCGAAGACCGGAGTCGTCCTGTGTCACGGCTTCAAGGGATTCGCGCGCTGGGGCCCGTGGCCGCTGCTCGCGCAGGCGCTGAACGAGCGCGGGTTGAACGCGATCGCGTTCGATTTTTCGGGGAGCGGCGTCGGGGCGGACCGCGAGAACTTCACCGAGCTCGAGGCGTTCGCGACCAACACGTACCGGCGCGAGTTGGAGGATCTCAACGCGGTGGTGAATCACGCGACGACCAGCGGCTGGACCTCGCGCGATTGCGGCCTGTTCGGGCATTCGCGCGGCGGCGCGACGGCGATTTTCTTTGCGGCGGACTCGGAGCGCGTGTCCGCTCTCGCGACGTGGGCGTCCATCGCGACGATCGAGCGGTGGCCCGAGGATCAGATCCGCGACTGGCGGGAGCGCGGCTACACGGAAGTGGTGAACAGCCGCACGGGGCAGGTGCTGCGGATCGACAAGTCCGCGTGGGAGGAGTGCGAGCGCGAGTCTCGTTCGAGATTAAACGTCGAGCGCTCCGCCGCGCGTGTGCGCGCGCGGTGGCTGATCGTGCACGGGTCCGCGGACGAGGTCGTGCCCGTGAGCGACGCGCACAAGCTGGCGCAGGCAAATGCGCGCGGTGACCACGGCATGGTCGCCGAGGTCAGGATAGTCGAGGGAGCGGGTCACGCGTTCGGCGCGACGTATCCGCTGACCAAGGTGCCCACACAATTGCAGGAAGTGATCGACGCGACGGCTGATTTTTTCGAGCGTGCCCTGGCGCCGTGAGCCTGCATCGGACGCTGGCCGACCCCTAGGTCGTCAGGGTAGCGGTCGAGTCTGCTCCCGCGCCCGCTGGGCGAGTGCCTCCCGATCAACCACGCGCCCGCCCTGGATCACCTTCCAGATCCGTCGCGTGTTGCGGATGTCCACGAGCGGATCTCCATCCAACAGGATCAGGTCGGCATGGGCGCCCACGGCAACGGTGCCGATCTCGCCCTCGGCGCCGAGCACACGCGCCGACACGCCCGTTGCCGCGGCGATCGCCTTGAGCGGCGTGAGCCCGGACGCGACGAGATCTTCCAGCTCCAGGTGCAGCATGCCCGGTACCGCGAGGAAATCCGTTCCTGTGGCGATCTGGACGCCCGCGGCATGCAGCGCGCCGACCGCTTCCCGATGACTCCGGCGGAGCGCGTACCAGACATCCGCCACTGGCATGGGCCGTCGTGACGCCGGGATGAACGGGGCCACGTCCGGCGCACGCAGCATTGCGGTGTCGGCCGACGCGATTCGCCCGCTGAATACGGCGAAGGTCGGAACGACGGTGACGCCGGCCTCGCGGAAGAGCCCGATCAGGTCCGCCCGTGGTGGAGCCTGACTGCGAGGGCCACAGCCGGTCAGGTGCTCGGTCTGGGCGATGCCCGCCGCCACGAGCGGTAGTGGGTGCGCACAATGCCCTCCGATGCGGAGTCCGAGCGCATGGGCCTGTCGCACCAGATCTGCCCCACCCGCCCACCGTGCAGGGAACTGCATCTTCACGTACGACGCTCCGAGGGCGCGTACCAGCTCGAGCGCGCGTTGTCCCTCCGCGCGGTCGCGAGTGCCCTGGATGTCGGCTCCCGTGAACGGCGATGGTGCGCCGGGGTTGATGCGCGCGCCACCGAGGACGATGCGAGGCCCCGGAAGTTGGCCCCCAGCGATGGCCTCGGCCTGCGCGGCACGGAACGCCGTCGGCGACCCCATGTCCCGCACCGTCGTGACCCCGTGGTACAGCAGCGCCAGAAGTGCGACGGGGTCTGGAAAGTGTACGTGGAGGTCCATCAATCCTGGCATGAGCGTTCGTCCCTCAGCCGCCACGACTTCCACGCCTGCCGCGGGCCGGATGGTCCCGGTCTCGGCGATCCGCGCGATCCGCCCGTCCTCCACCAGCACGTCCGACAGACCGCGCGGTGCGGTACCTGTGCCGTCAATGACCTTGGCCCCGCGGATGAGGAGTGGCGGCGCCCGGGGAAGGCGGTACGACAGCGGCCAGCCGAGCGAGGTGACGCGCCCGTCCGGTCGCAGGACCCGATAGCCATCGGGTGCGATGTAGAGAACGGTGCCGTCGCGGGCGACGCTCGGGTATAGCGCGGGGTCCTCCGTGAGACGCACCGGCTCCCCTCCGGCCCGATTCCGGAACGGCGCCCGCCAGAGCTGGTTGCCCTGCACATAAACAAGGCTCGAGTCTGCTGCCCAGCGGACGAACGTCGCCGCATGCGACATCGGTGCGAGTGCGATCGAGTCGCCCTCCAGCGGCACGATCCGCAGCTCGTCGCGGGGTAGCCCGCCGTAGACGCAGGAGTATTTGGCGCACCCGGGCTGGTAGTGGAGCAGGGCATCGGATGCGGGGCTCCAGGCCGGCTGCTCCTGCACCAGTGCCGGTGCTTCCAGGGGGAAGGAAGCGGGCGCGGGCAGCAGCAGGTCGGCTGTGTCTCGCACGGCGCCCGCCGCGGCCGACACCACCGCGAATCGGGCCGGCCGGCCCGCGCCGGCAGCCGGCCGGAAGAAGAACGCGATGTGCCGGCCATCCGGTGACCACGACGGGCGCGCCGCGATTCCGTCGAATGCCGTGAGCTGGCGCGTACGGCCATTTCCGACGTTGGTCACCTGAATGTTTTCCGCGCCAGCTTCCTCGGCGCTCCAGGCCACTTCCCGTCCGTCGGGAGACCAGCTCGGCCAACCGGCGGTGACCGGTACGTCGGTGACCGCCTGCGGCGCTGCGCCAACAGGCCATACCCAGAGCCGCCCGAGGGCGAGCAGCGCGATCCGGTTGCCCTCCGGTGAGATTGCCAGTCCCATGTGGCCGCGCGCGGGGAGTTCCGCGCCGGACTGCGGGAACCGCACGGGCGGCAGCACGTATTCGTCGCGCTGGAAGGCGACTGTTGCCGCAAACGGGATCTCGCGCGGCGCACCACCCTCGCGCGCTACGCGACGGATCTGGCCGTCCGCGACGTACACCAGGTCCCGGCCATCCGGTGTCCAGCGGACCCGCGACGCCAGGAGGCCGGGCTGGTTCGTCACGCGCTTCGCCTCGCCGCCCGCGATGGCCTGGACCGCGAGCTGCGCCGCACCCGCTTCTCCCTCGACGAAGTACGCGATCCGGCTGCCGTCGCGCGAGATGGAGGGGCACGGCGTAATCAGGAATCCAAGGGAGATTCCGGAATCGGCCGTCGGGCCTGCGGTCCCGAGGCCGGTGGCGGGATCGAAGACCCAGAACAGGCCCGTCCCGCCGCCGCGCGGGCGAATCAGGGCGATGAGCTGGCCGTCCGGTAGCCAGTCGAGGCAGACCGGTACGCCAGCGGGAGATTCGCGGAGGACGACCGGTGCCGTCCGATCCTCGTCCATCCGGTACAGGAAGAGCCCGTTCTCGCGGAGGAAGACGAGCTGGCGCGAATCGCGCGACCAGGCGGGACGATACAGCGTCTTCCAGCGTGCGCGCGCACTGGCCTCGGTGCCGGTCAGGAGTCGGGGCGTGCCCCCACCAGCGGGCATGAGCCAGAGCCCCTCGAGCCCGTTGCGGTCTCCCTGGAAGGCGATCCAGCGGCCGTCGGGCGAGAACACCGGATCCAGGTCCTCGGCCACGTCCGCCACGGCGTCGGTGAGCGGAACCGCCTCGCCCCCTTCTGCCGGAATCCGCCACAGCTGACCCAACAAGTCGAGAATGACCCAGCGCCCGTCCGGCGAGAGGTCGAAGGACAGACCGGTGCCTTCGGTGGCGGTGAACGAGACGGTCCGAGCTCGGGTTGCTTCAGCGACGACGGGATCCGACTGCGCCACGAGCGCCCCGTCGCCGAGGAGCCCCGCGAACACCACCAGCGTCCACACCCTCTGGCGATAGGTAGAGTACCCTGCGGCTGCGAGCCAGGCGGCGGCAAGAATGAAGTAGATGCCGAAGGTCAAGTTCACCGGTGAGTCTCCGCGAAGCCATTGCGGATTCTCGAGTCCGAACTTCGCCAGAAGGAAGGGCAGGCCCATGCCCAGCGGGCCGACGACCGCGACCAGAAACGCCCCGATTCTGGCCGACCCCTTCAGGGCAAGTCCGAGCAGGATGAAAGCGGGGATCGGTAGTATCACGAAGCCGATGGCGAGTACTGCACCGAACATGTTCCTGCCTGTGCCGACGGGGAGCGCTCCCAGCACCGTGTTCGCGAGGAAGAACGACGCCATCGAGGTGATAAGTAGCGACACACCGATGGCTCCTTTCCTGCCGAGTTGCCCGCGGTAGCTCGCGCGAAATCCCACCAGGCCTGTCAGCAGGAGCGCGGCGACCACAACGGGTACGACAAGCCCCCAGGTGGGCATTCCATCGGCGCGGCTACGTTGCATGAGGGCGAAGAGGTAGATCGCCCAGAGCAGGCCCCCGGTCAGTCCTGCCAGGCCCATCCACTGCGTGTGCCGGGATGTGAGGCGCAGCGTTGCGATCTTCCCGGCGTTGGAACTACCACGTACCACTCGCAGCACTTCGAACCGCCAGGCGAGGTCGTCGAAGACGCCGAAGCACGTCCGCAGAACGATCTCTGTAGCGGTGATTCCAGCCGCGGTCCGGTTGGCGAGGTGGTCGTGCTGGTGCTCCCACAGGTCGGCTTCCATTTCCGCGCGCCGCGAGTTGCGCAGTGTCTCCGGCAAGCGTGCGGTGTAGAGTCCCACCCATGCTCGCGAGATGGCCGTGGCGGCCTGCACTGATGCGCTCACAGGCTCTCCAGGTCCGGCTCGAGCGTGCCGAGTTTTGATCGAGCGCGGTTCGTGGCGCGAGCTCGTCGCACTGCTGGCTCCGCGGCACCCATGAGGCAGTACATCCGGCGGCGCGGTCTGCCCTCACTCTCGGCGATGAGGTGGTCCTCCCAGGACGCCCCGATCAGTCCCGCGCTCTCCAGCCGATGCAGGGCACGATACAGCGTTCCGTGCGCGGTGAGCAGGCGACGACCGCCGCGCTCCTGCATGAGTTTCGCCAGGGAATAGCCGTGAAAATCGGTGACCCCGCGGCGTTCGAGCACGAGGGCGGCCTCGAGGATTTCCAGCTCGAGAGGCAGAAGCTCGTCAGGTTTTCTGCGCACGGGCCAGTAATAAGCAGATATCTGCCGATTGTCAACCAAGGCGGCGCGTACTGTATGATAATGTTGTTCGGTAGCTCCATTCGTCTAACCCTGGCGCACCAGTCTCCGGACACCGTGACGCAATTGAGCTGGGTCGTAGCCGGCGCTGATCGCCTTAGATGAGCCTGGACCGGACGCTGGCTGATCCCGAGGTCGCGCGGATCGCGCAGTCGCTCGCGATCCAGCCCGGTGTCGGCGCGCCCGACCCGGACGCGCGATCGGCGGCGGTCGCGTTGGTGCTGCGGGCGGTGGAGATGCGCGGGCTCGAGCTGCTGTTCATCCGCCGGGCCGAGTACGCCGAGGATCCGTGGAGCGGGCAGGTAGCGTTTCCGGGCGGGCGGCACGAGCCGGGCGACGAATCACTGGAGCGCACGGCCATCCGCGAGACGTGGGAGGAAACGGGCATCGACCTGGCCGCAAGCGGCGCGCTACTTGGCGCGCTCGACGATGTGCGGCCGAATACGATTACGCTGCCGAGGATCGTGGTGCGGCCGTTCGTGGCGGCGGTTTCGGCCGAGGCTGATATCGAGGAGAGCGGGGAGGTCGCGGAGGCGTTCTGGGTGCCGCTGGACGCGTTGCGGGCGGAAGCCCGGTGGGGTGAGACCGAGGTCACCGCGCGCGGAATGGCGATGCGCGTGAGGGCGTTTCAGCACGGGGAGCACGTCGTCTGGGGGATGACGGAACGGATTGTGGGGCAGTTACTTAGCCGTCTTGCGGAATAGTTTAGGCTAGCCTAAATTGGCGGACGCCTTCCACACGAGAGTGATTTGGCCGAGCCAGTGAAGCCGCCGCACGACATGAAGATGCACGTGAATCCGCCTCTGGAGCCTGGGTGGAGGCACGCGCGGCTCGCGCCGTCGCTGGCGGAGGTGTACCGGACGATACCGATCACCGGCGCGAGCTGGTGGCGGAAGATGCTGGCGTTCGCGGGCCCCGGGTACCTAGTCGCGGTCGGCTACATGGACCCGGGCAACTGGGCGACCGATCTCGCGGGAGGCGCGCAGTTCGGGTATGCGCTGCTCAGCGTCATCCTGATGTCGAACCTGATGGCGGTGCTGCTGCAGGGGCTGTCGTCCAAGCTCGGCATCGTCACGGGACGCGATCTGGCGCAGGCGTGCAAGGACCACTACTCGAAGCCGGTCTCATTCGCCCTGTGGATACTGTGCGAGCTGGCGATCGCCGCATGCGATCTCGCGGAAGTCATCGGAACCGCGATAGCGATCAACCTCCTCTTCGGGATTCCTCTCACGTGGGGGATCGCGATCACCGCGCTCGATGTGCTGCTCGTGCTGTACCTGCAGAACAAGGGGTTCCGTCTGCTCGAAGCGCTCGTCATCGTGCTGCTCGCCACCGTGGGAGTCTGTTTCGCGCTGCTCATACTGAAGGCGCAGCCCCCCGCCGCGGGCGTGATGTTCGGCTTCGCGCCGCCGCCCGAGCTGCTCAACAATCCGGCGATGCTGTACATCGCCATGGGCATCCTTGGCGCCACGGTTATGCCACACAACCTGTATCTGCACTCGTCCATCGTGCAAACGCGGAAGTACGAGCAGAGCGCGGCCGGCAAGAAGGAAGCGGTGAAGTACGCGTTCATCGATTCGACGATCGCGCTGTCGTTCGCGCTGTTCATCAACGCGGCGATCCTGATCGTCGCGGCCGCGACCTTTCATGGAACGCCGAACCAAAACGTCGCGGAGATCCAGGACGCATACAAGCTGCTCACGCCGCTGCTCGGCGCGGGCGCCAGCACGATGTTCGCGCTGGCGCTGCTCGCCTCCGGTCAGAACTCAACGCTTACGGGCACGCTCGCCGGCCAGATCGTGATGGAGGGATTTCTCAATATCCGGCTGCGCCCGTGGCTGCGCCGGCTGATCACGCGCGCGATCGCCATCGTCCCGGCCGCGATCGTGGCGATCATTTACGGGGAGAGCGGGACCGCGAAACTGCTGGTGTTCAGCCAGGTCATCCTCAGCATGCAGCTCTCGTTCGCCGTGTTTCCGCTGGTGCGGTTCACCTCGGACAAGCTCAAGATGGGAGAGTTCGTCAATCCTGTGTGGCTGCAGGTGCTGGCCTACGTCATTGCATTCGTCATCGCGTCGCTTAACATCTGGCTGCTCGTACAGGTCGTTTCGGGCCTCGGCCAGGGAGGGTAAGCAGTGTACAAGCGCATTCTGGTACCGGTCGAGAACTCGGATTACGACGCCACGATCATCGAGTACATCACGCGGCTGGCGAAGCTGTGCGGCTCCACGGTTGTGATCATCCACGTGGCCGACGGCTGGGTGGCACGGAATATTCGTCAGCTGGATCTCCGTGAGTCGGAAGAGATGAAGGAAGACCTGGCGTACATCGAGCGGGTGGCGACTTCGCTGCAGCAGCAGGGGATCACGGCGGAGGCCGTGCTTGCGAGCGGCGACCCCGGCGCGGAGATCAGCGCGGCCGCGGACCGCGAGAAGTGCGACCTGATCGCGATGGCCACTCACGGGCACAAGCTGCTCAACGACCTGCTGCGCGGGAGCGTCGCCAACGCGGTGCGGCACAGCTCGACGGTGCCGGTGCTGATGGTGCGCGGGATGCCGCGCGGACCGAGCCCGGCGCAATGAGCAGTAGCCCCGCCGATTCCTCCAAGCGCGATGCGATGAAGGACAAGGACTCGGTCATCACGGGCCCGGCCGAGGACTATCTCAAGGCGATCTACGAGCTGGAGCTGGCAGGGGGCGCGGCTTCGACCAACGACATCGCGCAGCGACTGTCGTTCGCGCCGGCGTCGGTTACGGGGATGATCCGCCGGCTCGCCGACCACGGGCTGCTCGCGTACGAGCGGTACCGCGGCGTGACGCTCACCAAGGCGGGGCGGCGCGCGGCGCTGCGCACTCTGCGGCGGCACCGCATCATCGAGTCGTATCTGGTGGAGGCGCTAGGCTACCGCTGGGACAACGTGCACGAGGAGGCCGAGCGGCTCGAGCACGCCGCGTCGGAGGAGCTGATAGACAAGATGGCGGCGGCGATCGGCGAGCCGGTGGTGGATCCGCACGGCGCGCCGATCCCGACACGCGAGGGAACGGTGGACGAGACGCAGTACTGCTCGCTCGCGGACCTCGGGCCAGGCCACCGCGTGGCGGTCGTGCGCGTGAGCGACGACGACCCAGAGGTGCTGCGGTACCTCGCGTCGCTGGGGATCATGCCGGGCGTGAAGGTGGCGGTGCTGGCGTGCGAGCCGTTCGACGGTCCCATCACGCTGTCCATCGGCGGAGACCGAATCTCCATCGGCGCGCCGCTGGCGGCGCAGGTGATGGTGGACATGGTCGGGGATACGCAGGCGCCGTCGCACTAGAAGAACGGCGCTCCTGGCTATTGGCTGTTGGCTCTTGGCTAACTGCCCAGCTCATCCCCTATGATCCGCCGTGCCAATAGCTAACAGCCAACAGCCAACAGCGTAGTTTTGAGTATGCTCGGCAATGTTCGTGTCGGCACCCAGGGCTGGAACTACGAAGCGTGGGAGGGGCCGTTCTACCCCACCGGCACGCGCCCGTCCGATTTCCTGTCGGTGTACGCGCGCGCGTTCGACACCGTGGAAGTGGACTCCACGTTCTACGCGATTCCGGCGCTCACGACGTTTCAGAGCTGGGCCGAGCGCACGCCGCCGGGGTTCGCGTTCGCCCTGAAGCTGCCGCAGGAAGTGACGCACGAGCAGCGGCTGCGCGACACCACCGGGGCGACCGAGCTGTTCTTCGAGCGCGCGCGGGCACTCGGCTCGAAGCTCGGCCCCACGCTCGTTCAGCTCGGGCCCGATCTCGCGCCGTCGGAGCTGCCCGCACTGGTCGCGTTCCTTCAGCGGCTGCCGCGCGACCTCCAGGTGGCCGTCGAGTTCCGGCACCGCGGCTGGATGAACGATGGGATCTACGCGCTGCTGCGCGAGCACAACGTCGCTCTCGCCCTGGTGGAGGGGCGGTGGATCCCGCGGAAGACGATGCTCGCGCTCGCGCAGAAACCGACCGCCGACTTCGCCTACATCCGGTTCATGGGGCCGAACCGCGACATCGTGGACTACTCGCGCGTGCAGGCCGACCGGACGCGCGAGATCGAGCTCTGGCGCAACGCGCTGATATCGCTCGCGGCGAGCGTCACGATGGTGTACGCGTACGTGAACAACCACTTCGCGGGCCACGGGCCGGCGAGCGCGCGCGAGATTCAGCGCGCGGTCGGGCAGACCCCGGTGGCTCCGGAGACGATAGGCGAGCAGCTGCTCCTCTTTTGAGGACGCGCGAGAAGGTCCTTCTCGGAATCGCGCTGCTGTTCGCGGCGCTGTTCGTGCGGCTCGGGTTCTGGCAGGTGGAGCGGCTGCGCGAGCGGCAGGCGTACAACGCCCCGATCGAAGCGCGCGTCGGGCTGGAGCCGGTGGCGCTGAGCGACCTCCCGCGCGACCCTGGCGAAGCGATTCACCGGAGCGTACGGGTGGGCGGGACGTACGACTACGACCGGGAGATCGTGCTGACGCTGCGGTCGCGGCAGGGATCGCCGGGGGTGAACCTGCTGACGCCGCTCCGGGTCGCGGGCAGCGACACGGCGATCCTCGTGAACCGCGGCTGGCTGTACGCGCCGGACGGAGTGGCCGCGGTCACGAAGGAGTGGCGCGAGCCGGACCCGGTGGACGCGTTGGGTTACGTGCGCCTGCTCGAGACCGGCGATTCGCCGGGCGCGCGCGCGACCGGCAGAACCGACGCCATCCGCCGGCCCAACATGGCCACGGTCGCGGCGATGCTGCCGTATCCCGTCGCGCCGTTCTACGTAGTGCTCATTTCTCCGGGCTCCGATCCTTCCCGCTCGCCCCCCCGCGTGCCCCCGCCCGCGCTGAGCGAGGGGAGCCACCTGAGCTATGCGATGCAGTGGTTTACGTTTGCGCTCATAGCGCTGGCGGGTACTGCGATATTGGTGCTGCGGGGGCGGGCGGGAGACAGGTGATTAGTGATTAGTGACTAGTGATTGGTAACAACCCCGATAGGAAAACCCCGGCCGTTGTAGTAACTAATCACCAATCACTAATCACCAATCACGTCCCTATGTCTTCCGCCTCCGAACAAGACGCCCGCGACGTCGCCGAAGAAGCCCGCGAAACCGAATGGGCGCACCCGAGCTTCGTGCGCGAGATGTTCCTCGGGCGGTTTCGGCTGGATCTCATTCATCCGCATCCACCTGACAATCCAGCGGAGACCGCGCGCGCGGCGCCGTTCCTGGCGAAGCTGCGGGCGTTCATGGAGAAGGTGGACTCGGAGGAGATAGACAGGACCGGCGACATCCCCGAGCCGCTGGTGCAGGAGCTGCGCGACATGGGCGCGTTCGGGATCAAGATCCCGGCGGAGTACGGCGGGCTCGGCCTGTCGCAGCTCACGTACACGCGCGCGATGCAGATGGTGACGTCGAAGGACGGCTCGCTCGTGGCGCTGCTGTCGGCGAGCCAGTCCATCGGACTGCCGCAGCCGCTCAAGTTGTTCGGGACCGACGCGCAGAAGCAGAAGTACTTTCCGCGGCTCGCGCGCGGCGCGATCTCGGCGTTCGCGCTGACGGAAGTGGACGCGGGGTCGGATCCGGCCAACATGGCGACGACCGCGACGCCGTCGGAGGACGGCAGCCACTTCATCCTCAACGGCGAGAAGCTGTGGTGCACCAACGGCACGCGCGCCGAGCTGCTGGTGGTGATGGCGCGCACGCCCGACGCAGTCGTGGACGGCAAGCCGCGCAAGCAGATCACGGCGTTCATCGTCGAGACGTCGATGCCCGGCGTATCGGTCGCGCAGCGACTCCACTTCATGGGGCTCAAGGCGATCGAGAACGGCCTCATGCGCTTCGAGAACGTGCGCGTGCCGCGCGAGAACATACTCGGCGAGGAGGGTCGCGGGCTGAAGCTCGCGCTGGTGACGCTGAACACGGGCCGGCTCACGCTGCCGGCGGGCGCGGCCGGGGCGGGGAAGCAGATGATCAACGTCGCGCGGACGTGGGCGAGCGAGCGGGTGCAGTGGGGGCAGGCGATCGGCAAGCACGAGGCGGTGGCGCAGAAGATCGCGCGCATGACCGCCACGACATTCGCGATGGAGGCGGTGGCCGAGCTGTCCACGATGCTGTACGAGCGCGGCGACTACGACATCCGCCTCGAAGCCGCGATTGCCAAGCTGTACAACACGGAAGCCGGGTGGCGCATCGTGGACGACACGCTGCAGATCCGCGGCGGCCGCGGCTACGAGACGGCGGCGTCGCTGATGAGCCGCGGCGAGCCGGGGATTCCGGTCGAGCGGGCGATGCGCGACTTCCGCATCAACCTGATCTTCGAGGGGTCGTCGGAGATCATGCGGCTGTTCATCGCGCGCGAGGCGGTGGACCACCACTTCGCGCTGGCGTTCGACATCGTGAATCCAAAGATCAGCACGAAGGGAAAGCTGCGGGCGCTGGCGAAGGCGATGCCGTTCTACATGACGTGGTATCCGTCGCGCTGGTCGCCGGCGAAGCAGGTAAAGAGCTATTCGGAATTCGGCAGGCTTGGGCGCCACGTGCGGTACGTGGAGCGCACCACGCGGCGGCTCGGCCGCGCGCTGTTCCATGCGATGGTGCGGTTGGGGCCGAAGCTGGAAAAGCGGCAGATGGTGCTGTTCCGCGCGGTGGACATCGGGGCGGAGCTGTACGCGATGTCGGCGGCGTGCGTGCGGGCGCACATGCTGAAGGAGAACGGGAACGCGCGCGGGGTGGAGCTGGCGGACATGTTCTGCCGCGAGGCGCGGGGGCGGATCGAAGCGAAGTTCGACGAGCTATACGGGAAGCACGACGCGGCACTCTACAGGCTCGCGATGCAGGTACTGAAAGGAGAGCATGCATGGCTGGAGCAGGGGATAGTGTCGGCCAGGCAGGAGGCTCCTGGAAAAGCGGGGACGCGAGTTGGTGAGTTGCCAGGGAGCCAGAAGGCCAGTTAGCCAGTACCGGCTCCGCTGGCAGACTGGCTCGCTGGAAACTCATTAACTCGCTCAAAAAAAACGGCGCCCTCGCGGGCGCCGTTTTGCGAGCGGTGAATCGGTCTAGATCGTAGACCCCGTCGGGACCACTGTCGCAGGCTTGGCCGTGAATCCGACCGCGGCGAGGATCGCGCCGAGTACGAGGTGCAGCCATATGTCGTTGCCGCCGAGCGGAACGAGGCCGAACCCGGTGGGCGCGAGGTAGCCGACGACCGCGAGCACGAGATAGATAACGCCGGCGATCTGCGCGTACTGCTTCGCGCCGGTGTACGACCGCGCTGCGGCGAGGCCCCAGATACCGAACAGCAGGTGCACGATGTTGTGCAGCAGGTTGACCGGGAACATCCCGAATATCGCCGGCGCCGTCGCAGGATCCGCATTCATGTCCATCCCGCCGGTATAAAAGCCGGCGAGTGCCACGAGGATGAACACCACTCCGAAGATCTGTGCAACCCGTTGGACCGTCGTCATCTGCTGTCTCCTGTCGGTTTGCTTGCAGGGAAGAGGCGAACGTGGTCGGGGGTCAGCCCGATTCGAGCCCTATAGTAGGGCGAACCGGGTGTTTCCGCTACAGTAGAATGCCGCTCAGCAGGAAGAGCGCGACGCTGAAGTAGATCGTCAGTCCGGTGACGTCCACGAGCGTCGCGACGAGCGGCGCCGACGCGCTCGCGGGATCGAGCCCGGCGCGGCTCAGCAGGAACGGGAGCATCGAGCCAGCGAGCGAGCCGAATGCGACCACTCCGACCAGTGTCGTCCCAACGGTGAGCGCGACCAGCAGGTAGTGGTCGCCGTAGTCCCACAAGCCGAGCTGCTGCCAAACCACGATCCGCAGCACGCCGAGCACGCCGAGCACCGCGCCGAGCGCGAGCCCGAGCGGCAGCTCGCGCCGCGCGATCCGCCACCAGTCGCGGAGCGTGACTTCGCCGAGCGCCATCGCGCGGATGATGAGCGAAGTGGCCTGCGAGCCGGAGTTGCCACCGGAGCTGATGATGAGCGGGATGAACAGCGTCAGCATGAGCGCCTGCGTGAGCTGGCTCTGGAACTGCTGCATCACGGACGCCGTGAGCATCTGTCCGACGAACAGCGCGATCAGCCAGACGCCGCGCTTCCGCATCATCGCGGCGAACCCGATCTGCAGGTACGGCTCGTCCAGCGCTTCCATGCCGCCGAACTTCTGCACGTCCTCCGTGTGCTCCTCGACCATCGCGTCCATGACGTCGTCGACCGTGACGACGCCGATGATGCGCTCGCTCTCGTCCACGACCGGCAGCGCGACCAGATCGTAGTTGGACGTGAGGCTGACGACTTCCTCGCGGTCCGCGGCCGCCGGCACGCTCACGACTTCCTCCCACGCGATCTCGCTGATCTTCGCGCCCTCGGCAGCGGCGAGCAGCTCGCGCAGCGACAGGACGCCCTTGAGGACGCCGTGCTGGTCCGTCGCGTAGATGGCGTGCATCGCCTCGCGCCGGCCGGCGCGCGCGATGTACCGGACGCCGGCGAGCGCGGCCTCGACGGTCGAATCCTCGGGGACCGACACGAACTCCGTCGTCATCAGCCCGCCCGCGGTCTCCGGGTCGTACGCGAGCAGCCGCTCGGTCTCCTCACGCGCGGCCTTCGGAATCTCGGAGAGGATGTCCTCGTAGGTCTCCTCCTCCAGCTCCTCGAGCGCGTCGGCGCGATCGTCCGGCGTCATCTCCGCGACGAGCCGCGCTGCTTGCGGCGTGGACATCTCCTCCAGGACTGCCGTGCGGAGATCGTCGCTCAGGTACTCGAGCACGTCGGCAGCGCGCTCCGCCGGCAGCGCGCTCAGCAGTGCGATGACATTCTCGCGCGGCAACGCCTCGACGACGTCGGCGAGGTCCGCCGCGTGGATCTCCTCGGTCTCGGCGGCGACGCTGTTCGGCGCGGTCTTGAGCAGCTCCTGGATGTCGGGCGCCAGGAGGTTCGCGAGCGCGCGGTGATCCGACGTGTTCATCAGAGCTGCGGCAGGACTCTGCGGTTCTCGTCCGCGTCCATCACCGCGTAGCCCGCGGTCTCGACGGCCTGCTTCAGCGCGTCGAGCGTGACCGTTCCGTCGTGCTCGACCTCGGCGGTCCCCACCTTCACGTCAGCGCGGGCGATCCCCGGCACGCCGGAGAGCGCGGTGAACACGGCGCGCGTGCAGTGCGCGCAGGTCATTCCGGAGATCTTCAGCGTGGTGACCATGGCGCCGAATATAAGGAATTCTCTCGGTTCATTGCTCGGGTGGCGCTCATTCCGACTCCGGTGGGTTACGAGGTCCGAAAAGCCCAAAAAACAGGTTCGGGTAGACCGTTGTAGGTTGTGGGTTGCGGGTGAACCAACAACCTACAACTGTCCACCCGAACCTGTCGTCGGCCCCCACCATGAGACGAAGATGAACGTCGCTTTTCTCGGCCTCGGCGCGATCGGCTATCCGATGGCGCGCCGGATCGCGGAAGCCGGATTCGAGTTGGCCGTGTGGAATCGATCAGCGGAAAAGTCGGCCGCTCTCGCGCGCGACACTTCGGCGCGGGTCGCGTCGAGCCCCGCCGATGCGGCGCGTGGCGCGATTGTGATCGTCACCTGCCTGCCAACGTCCGAGGAAGTGGAGGCCGTCACGTTCGGGAGCGAGGGAATCGCGTCAGTGATGGCGAGCGGCGCGATTCTCGTGGACTGCACGTCGGGCGATCCGCACGCGAGTCGTTTCATCGCGCAGCGGCTGGCGGAGCAGGGCGTCGATTTTCTCGACGCGCCGGTGAGCGGGGGAGTCGTCGGCGCGGAAGCGGGAAAACTGACTGTGATGTGCGGTGGAGACGCCTCGGTGCTGGAGCGAGCGCGTCCGGTATTGCAGGCGTTCGGCGCCAAGATCATTCTGTGCGGGCCCACTGGCGCGGGGCACGCGATCAAGTCGCTGAGCAATGCGTTGCTCGCGATCCATCTCTGGTCCGCGGGTGAGGTGCTCGTCGCCGCGGCGAAGGCCGGGGTCGCGCCGGCGATAGCGCTCGACGTGATCAACGGGTCAGCGGGGCGGTCGAACTCCTCGGAGAATCTGATTCCGCAGCGGGTGCTCACGCGGGAGTTTCCGAGCACGTTCCGGCTGGCGCTGCTGGACAAGGACGTGCGGATCGCCGAGGCAGTGGCGCACGAGGCGGGGACGCCCGCGGGGTTCATCGAGCTGGCGCACCAGATTTTCGAGCGGGCCCACGCCGAGCTTGGTAGCGAGGTCGATCACACGGCCGCGTTGCGGGTTCTCGAGCGAGAGGCGGGCGTGGTCATCAGCCGGGAAACTGCCACATAGAACTGATAAGCTGCGCGCTGCCAGCCGACCACGCTTCCAGCTTCGAGCGGCGGGCGATGTTGATATGTCGCTGTAGTTCGCCTGCCTCTAGCACCGTCACGTCAGAATCGTAGGCAGCTCGAAGCTGGAAGCTCCCGGCTGGCGGCTCGCAGCTTGTCAGTTCTATGTGGCAGTTATCGGTTCGGCGTCGTCGCCGAATCTGCCGGCCGCGGGGCCGGAGCCGCCCGCGGAGCAGGAATCGGCGCCCGATTCACCGGCACCGGCGGCACTTTCTTGCGCGACACCAGCGTCTTCTCGAACGCGGGCACGAAGATGTCGTAGTTCGAGCCCGGGTGCCACAGCACCCAGCCGTCGTAGCCGGAGTCGTACACCGCCTGCTTCTGCGCGCTGATGTGCGAGGCGTCGTACCTGGGCTGGCCGAGGGAGAATGCCTGGAGCCAGGGACGCACGTGTTCGCCAGTCACGCCGATCGCCTCGTTGCGCTCGCGCGCGCGGGAGATCGCCCAGTGGATGATCCGGTACGGCTCGGCGTTCGGACGGGCGATGCCGAAGGAGCCGCGCGGATAGTGAGACGGATACACCATCGGCAGCACGACATCGGTCACCTTCGCGATCGGCTCCCACTGCTGGCCGATCTCGAGCGCACCGTTCACGGTGGTCACGAGCCCGAAGATGTCCGCGGTCGTGCGAATTCCCGATCGCGCGTAACGCGTGCGCGCGACTCCGAGAAACTCGGCGAGCACCTGCGGCTTGGTGCGGTTGTTGGAGCCGGGGAATACCTGCTGCGGCAGAGACTTGTACGGCTCGGGGAACCGAATGTAATCGAACTGGATCTCGCCGAAGCCCATTTTTATGGCCTCGTCGCCGACGCGGAAGTTGTACTCCCAGATCTCGTTCGAGTACGGGTTGACCCACGTCAGCCCCTCGCGGTCTCGCCACGGCGAGCCGTCGGCTTTCCGGATGGTGTGCGTCGGGTTCATCCGCGACGCGACGGAATCCTTGAACACGACGATCCGGGCGACCGGGAGGATTCCGTGCGCGCGCATCGTGTCCACCCACGCCTTCAGGTTCACTGCCTTCGTCATCGTGCCCGCGTTCTCCCGCAGCATCGGATCGCTGGACACGAAGTTGAGGCCGAACTCGTCCTTGATGTCGATCACGAACGCGTTGATCTCGGTGGAATCGGCCAGCGCGATCAGCTTCTTGAGCTTGGCGGAGCTCTGCACGGAGAAACGGTTCAGGTACAGCCCGCGGATCGGCGCGTTGGCGTCCCGCTGGAGACGGAGCACCTCGGCGGAGCCAGTCGCCGGCCCGGCCTGAGCGGGCTGACTGTCGGCTGAGGCCGGGCTCTGCGTCGAGCCGACCTGTGAAACCGCGATCGAATCCGCGGCCGATCCGAGGGCGGCGGCGTCGCGGCCGGTTGTGCAGCCCGTCCATAGCGTGACGGATACGAGCGCGAAGATCAGAGATGTGGTACGGCCGTATGAATGCACTTGTCGGTGGCGTTGCGCGGTGAGGTGGAGTCGCCGGGCGGTCGCCCGGAGGCGTGAAAACTATGCACTATATTTGCCAGCGTTGCCCTTCTTTTTTACCCCGGCCACCGCGCCGGTTTCCCCGAGGCCGAAACTTTGACGGAATTGCCTGGCACCGAGAGGAAGAGCACCGTGGCCGCGACGTATCACGAATCATCCATGCTAATGATGCCGCACCACGAGAACGTCCTCGGGCACGTATTCGGCGGGATAGTCCTCTCGATGATCGACACCACCGCGGCCGTCTCGGCCATGCGGCATGCGCGGACCCCGTGCGTGACGGTGTCCGTGGACAGAGTGGATTTCAGGGAGCCTATCCATATCGGTGAGCTGCTGACGATGAAGGCGAGCGTGAACTACGTCGGAACTACCTCCATGGAGGTGGGCGTCCGGGTGGAGACCGAGAACCTCCTCACCGGGCAGCGGCGGCACACCAACTCGTGCTACATCACCTTCGT
Organism: Gemmatimonadaceae bacterium; assembly: GCA_051305945.1. Classification (GTDB taxonomy): domain Bacteria; phylum Gemmatimonadota; class Gemmatimonadetes; order Gemmatimonadales; family Gemmatimonadaceae; genus JACDCY01. The sequence continues at coordinate 6,245 of JBPPMH010000177.1, read as the reverse complement.
CGCGATCGACGGGAACGGGCGGCCGGTGAAGGTCGCGCCGATCGAGCCGGAGAGTGAGGACGAGCAACGCCGGTTCGCGGCCGCGCGCGAGCGCCGGCGGCGGCGGCTGGAGGAACGGAACGCGGAAGGGAAGCGGGAGGACTGACGGATGAGCTCGGCGATCGAGCCGGCGCGGCTTTTCACGATCGAGCAGGCCAACCGGATGCTGCCGCTGGTGCGACGGATCGTGGAGGACATCGTCCAGGACTACGCCCGCTGGCGGGAGCAGGTCGGCGTTCTGGAGGTGGTCGCGGCCGGCCGCCGCGGCGACTCACCTCCCGACGAGGCCGAGAAGGTGGAGCAGGACGCCCAACGCCTGGCAGCGGACATCGAGCGCTACGTCACGGAGCTGAGGGAGCTGGGTGTGGACTTCAAGGGGTTCGATCAGGGGCTGGTGGACTTTCCCGCCGAGATCAATGGGCGCCTGGTGTACCTGTGCTGGAAGCTGGGAGAGGACGCAGTCGAGCACTGGCACGACGTTGATGCGGGATTTGCGGGGAGGCAAAAACTGGTGACTAGTGACTAGTGACTAGTGACTAGTGACTAGTAACGGCACGACGGGGAGGTATTAGCACTCACCACAGCCAACAGTCAACAGCCAACAGCTAATAGCTTTCAGCCATGAAAATGAAACCGTTTCGCGGGCCCGATGGCACGAGCTGGGGCGTCGAGGTGAAGCTCCCCGGCGCGAGCAATGCGATGGTCGTGTTCCATCATCCGGCGGGGAAGACCTCGCGGAACGACCGCTATGCGTGGGTCAACTGGAGCGGCCCCGAGTCGCGCAGCGTGACATCTCGCGTCGCGGCTGAGAAAGTTCTCGAGAAGTTGAACGACGAGAATCTGGGTGAGCTGTTCCGACGCTCGTACCCGATTTCCAGCGGGGCAGTCGCGGCGCCCGCGCTGGTGGGTGACTAGCTCAACGGCTGCCCCTTGAGCTAGCCAGGCTCCTCGCCGAACGCGATGTCGACTTCCATTCCGTCGCGCGCGATGTAAGTCTCGCGAAAAACCGCCCGCGCCTCGGTCACCAGCTCCGTCGCGTCACGCGTGTAGCGCGCGGAGAAGTGGGTAAGCAGCAGCTTCTTCACTCCCGCCTTCGCCGCGACCTCGGCCGCCTCGCGAGCGGTGGAATGGCCCGTCTCCAGCGCTCGCGGGCCTTCCTCGTCCGAGAACGTTGCTTCGTGCACCAGCAGATCCGCGTTCGCCGCGGCCGCGATCGTGCCTTCGCAGGGGCGCGAGTCACCGGTGAGCACTACGCGCCGGCCTGGACGCGCCGGACCCACCAGGGATTCCGCCGTGACCACGCGGCCATCGGGAAGAGTTACGGAGCGACCGCGGTGGAGCTCGCCCCACATCGGACCTTCGGGGATGCCCATCGCGCGCGCCCGCTCCGGGTCGAAGCGGCCCCGGCGTTCCTTTTCGACCAGCGCGTAGCCGATCGCGCGGCGGCCGCCGTGATCCACAGCGAAGGTCTGTAGCGCGTACTGCTCGTGCTCGATGGCGTCGCCCGGCTGAAGCTCGGTCACCTCGATTGGGTAGGGTTGCTTCTCGGTGCCGAGCTGGATCGCGCGGTGCAGGAGGTCGCTCGCGCCCGGCGGACCGAACAGGTGCATGGGCTCGGTGCGGCCGCCGAGGGCGAGCGTGCGGCACAGCCCGATGACGCCGAGCATGTGGTCGGCGTGCATGTGGGTGAAGAAGATCCGCGACAGCGCGAAGGAGATGCCGTAGCGCATCATCTGCCGCTGCGTGCCTTCGCCGCAATCGAACATCAGCGTCTCGCCCTCGCGGACGATCACCAGCGACGACACGTTGCGCTCGACCGTTGGGCGGGAGGCGGAGGTTCCGAGAAAGCGTACTGTCAGCGACATGCGGCCAATATATCGGCAGCGGGTGTCCGGCCAGCTCGCGGAAGCGCAGACGCGTAGCGGCGGGGGGCTAACTGTCGTTGTTGCATTGACTTCCGACGTTCAGAAGGTTATAATCCGGAGTAGTCCCGAAACGGGTTTCACTCGTTTAGACTACGCACCGGCCGAATGCGACGGGCGGTACTCTCCAGAGGGCGAAGCAGTCGCAAGGTCAGTTTTGGGGCTGTAGCTCAGCTGGGAGAGCGCTGCATTCGCATTGCAGAGGTCAGGGGTTCGAGCCCCCTCAGCTCCATCGGTGAGACGATAATTGCAACAAATCGTCTAACCAACGAGTATTATTAGCATCAATCAGTAGGTACCCGCCATCGCTCGGTAGGACGTAGAGTTCCAATGGCTATGTGCGTGGTTACCTGCTGAAGCGGGGAACGCCGCGATTCTCAATCCCGAGAATCGCGGCGTTCGTGCGTTTCAGCATCTGCCCAGGAGCAGGCTGAGGAACTACAGCATAGAACTGAAAAGCTGCGAGCAGCGTGCTGCTCGCAGCCGGCAGCTTCCAGCGCGCAGCTTGGCAGTTCTAAGTGGCAGTTAATCCGTGGCAGTTAATCCAATCTCGCGGTCACGTCTGATCGCATCGCGGCGAACATGTCCTGCAGAAAGCGCGACTCGTCCATTTCCGTCGTGCCGTAGAAATCGCCGGTCGCGCGCGCCGAGAGTCGCGCGAAAAAGCGCAGGATCCCACTCTCCTGCACGACGACGTTCCCGCGGCGGCTGACGATCGTCTGGCCGTTCGGCAGGCTGTACACCAGGATCTGGTAGGACGCGCCTTCGCCGGCGAACGGTCGCTTGAGCGGTGTCGGAATCAGGTGGTGCACGCCGAGGGGGAGTCGCCACTCGGGCGCCTTTCTGAACTGGAAGAGCCAGCCGCGCTGGTTGGCGCCGCGGATGATCGAGAAATCGCCGACCAGATCGCTCCAGCCGACGGTGAAGAGCCCGATTTTGGTCGTCAGGTCCGTGCGGAGGATGAGCGCGTCCGGCAGCGCGCGGGTGCCGCCTTCGAGCGGCGCGAGCCTGCCATCGCGCGTTCGGAGCCGCACAGTGAACAGCTTGTCGCGGAGCGAGACTTCCAACCAGCGTGAGCCGCGGGCGTCGGTCGCGATCAACCGCATCCGCGTATCGCTCAGGTATTCCTTCAGGTAGTCGGCGTACGCGCCGGGCAAGCGCTCGGGGGTTATGCGCATTCTGAGCGTCAGCGTGGTGCCGCCCTCGCGGTCCTGCACCGTGCGGAGGGTGTCCACTCTCCAGAGCCTCTCCAGCGCGGCAAAAGTGCGCGGCAGCTCCGAGCGAAACTGCGCCCGCAGTGCGGCGCTCGAGCGGCCGTCCGCGGCCGTGAACAGGCCGGCGATCACGCGCGCGAATCCTTCGGGCGAGATGCTGCCGACGGAGAAGTCGGAGGTCGTGGTCCACTCGTACTCGGTCGCGCTGAGCCGCTTGAGGTGCAGCCCGTGGATTCCGTCGGCTGGCGCGTTGGGGACGGGAGCGGGCACGCGCGGCACGATGAGGTATCCGCGCGGCGCGGCGCGGCCGGCGAGAATCAGCGCGCGCGTGCTGTCGCGGCCGTTGACGTAGTTCCACACCGACGTGTCGTTGTAGATGAGCGACGGTGTGAAGGTGTGCCGCCCGAACTTGCGCCGCGCGGCGGTGGCTTTGGGCGTGCGGGTCGGGCTGGTGAAGCGCGCCGAAAGCGAGCCGAACAGGTCGTCCGCGGCGGCGCGCGCGGGCGCGGGCCCGGCGCGGAATCCGTCGGACGATGGCGAGCAGGCGCCCAGGATGGCGAGCGCCGTCAGAGATACGATGCGAGCGGCGCGCGCGGATTGCGCGCAGCGCGTCTCGATGAGATGCGTCAGGATCTGGTGGCTCCGTGGGGTCGGGTCGAGCCGAGGTGGCCGCCGCGAAACCTCACTACCTGCGCAGGGCGGGGAAAGGTCCATGCGCAGCATTGCTTCGCCCCGCACCCGCCGGGTAGGTTGGACGGGTGAGTAGGCGAGCGATTCTCCCCGCAGGACCCGCGCTTTGAGCGCGATTCCGCAGCACCTCCGGTCCGCGCTGGCGGACCGGTATTCGCTGGAGCGGGAGCTGGGCCGGGGTGGAATGGCGACGGTCTTCCTCGGGCAGGACGTCAAGCACGACCGCGTCGTGGCGCTCAAGGTGCTGCACCCCGAGCTGGCCGCGGCGCTCGGCCCGGACCGGTTCCTGCGCGAGATCAAGCTGGCCGCGCGGCTCAATCACCCCAACATTCTTCCGCTGTTCGATTCAGGCGAGGCCAGCGGCTGGCTGTATTACGTCATGCCGTACGTCGAGGGGGAATCGCTTCGGCAGCGGCTCGACCGCGAGAAGAAGCTGGCGTTCCCGGAAGCGGCGCAGCTCGTGAGCGCCATCGGATCGGCGCTGGATTACGCGCACCGGCAGAACATCGTGCACCGCGACATCAAGCCCGAGAACGTGATGCTGCACGAGGGCGTCCCCATGGTCATGGACTTCGGGATCGCCAAGGCCGTGAGCGCCGCGGGCGGCGACACGTTGCTGACGCAGACGGGAATGATGGTGGGCACGCCCGCGTACGTCAGTCCGGAGCAGGCGGCCGGCGAGCGCGAGATAGACGGGCGGAGCGACCAGTACAGCCTGGCGTGCATGATGTACGAGATGCTCAGCGGCAACCGGCCGTTCACCGGACCCACGGCGCAGGCGGTGCTGGCGAAGCGGTTCACCGAGTCGGCCCCGACGCTCAAGTCGGCGAGCGTGCGCGTGGCCGAGCACGTGGAGAAGGCAGTCGCGCGGGCCTTGGCGAAGGAGCCTACGGAGCGTTTTGACACCGTGATAAGCTTCGTACAGGCGGTCGCGCCGGAAACGCGGCGGGGTAACGAAGCTGGTCCAACCGGAGGCGCGGAGTTGAGCAAGTCCACGAAATCGATCGCGGTGCTGCCGTTCACCAACATGAGCGCGGACGCCGAGAACGAGTATTTCACCGACGGGATCGCCGAGGAGATCATCAGCGCGCTGTCGAAGATCCAGGCGCTGCACGTGGCGTCGCGGACGTCGTCGTTCGCGTTCAAGGGAAAGACCGAGGACATCCGCGACATCGGCCGGAAGCTTGAAGTGGGCACCGTGCTCGAGGGGAGCGTGCGGAAGTCCGGCAACAAGCTCCGCATCTCGGCGCAGCTCATTAGCGTGGCGGACGGGTACCAGCTCTGGTCCGAGCGGTACGATCGCGAGATGGAGGACGTGTTCGCGATCCAGGACGACATCGCGCAGAACATCGCCAAGGCGCTGCGGCTGGTGCTCACCGATCGTGAGCGGGAAGTCATCGAGAAGGTTCCGACGACGAACCTCGAGGCGTACGACTACTACCTGCGCGGGCGGCAGTACTTCAATCAGCTCCGGCTGAAGAGCCTCAAGTTCGCCCGGCAGATGTTCAACCGCGCGATCGAGATAGATCCCGACTACGCGCTGGCGCACGCGGGCGTCGCGTACTGCTGCGCGTTTCTGTACATGTATTTCGACGCGCGCGCGTCCAACCTGAACCAGGCGGATGCGGCCAGCCGGAGGGCGGTGGAGCTGGATCCGCAGCTGGCGGAGGCGCACGTGGCGCGCGGGTTCGCGGTGTCGCTGCGCAAGGAGTTCGAGGAGGCGGAGCGCGAGCTGGAGCTCGCCATCGAGCTGGACCCGCGGTCGTACGACGCCGCGTATTTCTACGGGCGCGCGCTGCTGACGCAGGGAAAATGGGAGCGGGCGGTGGACATGTTCGCGCGCGGCTCCGAGCTGCGGCCCGAGGACTACACTACGCCCAATTTCCTGTCGCAGGCGTACGAAGGGTTGGGGCAGCACGATAAGGCGATCGCGGCGCGCAAGCAGGCCGTAGAGCTCGCAGGAAAATATCTGGAGTTGAATCCCGATGATTCGCGCGCGCTGGTCCTTGGCGCCGCCGCGCTCGCCTCCATCGGTGAGCCCGATCGCGCGGCCGAATGGGCGGGGCGCGGGCTGGCGATCGATCCGGAGGACCCGATGACGCTGTACAACGTGGCCTGCGTGTACGCGCTCAGCGGACGACGTGACGCGTCGTTGTCCTGCCTGGAGAAGGCGGTGGACAACGGCTTCGGGCACAAGGAGTGGCTGGAGCACGACACCGACCTGGAATCACTGCGGGCGGATCCCCGGTTTCAGTCGCTGGCCTCGGCGATGTAGGTCTCGGTCCGGGCTCGATATCGGTTGAGTCGGGGACCTTTTCGGCTTAGATTTCATAGATCGGCGCCGCGGGCAACCGCGGCGTTTTTTGCCCCTTGGTGTAAC
>JBPPMH010000176.1:0-21773 GCA_051305945.1 Gemmatimonadaceae bacterium | reverse complement strand
CACGTGCTCGCGACGTTTCCGGGAATGAAGGACCGCACCGTCACGATCTCCGGGCTGTCCAAGACGTTCAGCTGCACCGGCTGGCGGCTCGGTTACGCCATCGCGCCTCAGCTCGCGTCCACCGCGATCAGAAAAGTCCACGACTTTCTGACAGTCGGCGCGCCGGCGCCGCTCCAGGCGGCGGGCGCGGTCGGGATGGCGTTCGACACGGCGTATTACAACAACATGGCGCTGGAGTACCGCGCGCGCCGCGATCTCATCATGCCCGCGCTGCACGACGCCGGCTTCAAGTGCACCGCGCCCGAGGGCGCGTACTACGTGCTGGCGGATTTCTCGGACTTGAGCGATCTCGCCGATATCCCGTTCGCGATGTGGCTCGCGGAAGAGATCGGCGTCGCCACCGTGCCGGGCTCGACGTTCTACCACGACGCCGGCACGGCGAAGACCTACACGCGCTTCGCCTTCTGCAAGAAGCTGGAGACGCTGGAGCGCGCCGCCGAGCGGCTGTCGAAGCTGGCGGCGCGCGTCTGATGAGCCGCACCGAGATCACCACGCCCGAAGCGCTCACCGAAGAGTCGGTGGTCGAGTTGTCGCTCCGGCCGCAGGCGCTCAACGAGTTCATCGGGCAGGACCGCGTGAAGGAGAGCCTCCGCATCTATATAGAAGCGGCCCTCGCCCGCCGTGAAGCGCTGGACCACACGCTCTTCTTCGGCCCGCCCGGGCTCGGCAAGACGACGCTGGCGGAGCTGATCGGGCGCGAGCTGGGCGTGAACGTTCGGCAAACGTCCGGACCTGCGCTGGAGAAGCCGGGCGATCTCGTCGGTACGCTGACCAACCTGCGCGAGCGCGACATCCTCTTCATAGACGAGATCCACCGCCTGCGGCCCATCATCGAGGAGTTTCTCTATCCGGCGATGGAGGACTACCGGATTGACATTCGCCTGTCGGAGGGGCCGAAGGCGCAAACGATCACCATGCCGGTCGAGAAGTTCACGCTCATCGGCGCGACGACCCGACTCGGCTTGCTCACCCCGCCGCTGCGCGCGCGGTTCGGGATCGAGCAGCGGCTCAACTACTACCCGACCGCGGACCTGGAGCAGATCGTGCGCCGCACCGCCGACGTGCTCGGCGTGTTCGTGGATGATGAAGGCGCGCTGGAGATCGCGAGCCGGGCACGCGGCACGCCGCGCGTCGCGAACAGGCTGCTGCGCCGGATCCGCGACTTCGCGCAGGTGCGCGCGGATGGCCGGATCACGCGCGCCGTCGCGCACGAGGCGTTGCAGCTGCTCGAGGTGGATCAGTTCGGTTTGGACGAGATGGACACGCGGCTGCTGCGCGCGGTGATCGAAAAGTTCGACGGCGGGCCGGTCGGAATCGGCTCGATTGCCGCGGCTGTAGGCGAGGACGCCGACACGATCGAAGAAGTGTACGAGCCCTTCCTGGTGCAGAACGGATTTCTGCACCGCACGCCGCGCGGGCGCGTCGCCACCGCGCAGGCGTACCGCCACTTCGGATTCACGCCGCCCGCGAGCACCGGCGGCGGGGGCCAGCCCAGTCTCTTCCAGCGCTGAGTGCGGGATGCCGGCCGGCAGCCGGACGGCGGACTACGATTTCGATCTTCCGCCCGAGCTCATAGCGCAGACGCCCGCCGAACGGCGGGACGAGAGCAGATTGATGGTGCTCGACCGCGCGGCCGGAACGATCACGCATCGAAGGTTCACGGACTTCCCGGGATTTCTTTCCGCCGGCGACGCGCTCGTGCTCAACAGCAGCAAAGTCATCCGCGCGCGACTGCTCGGCACCCGCGACAGCGGGGCGCCGGCCGAGGTTATGCTAATCAAGCCGCTGGGCTCCGGGCGGTACGAAGCGATGGTGCATCCGGGCGGGAAGCTGAAGCCGGGTCGGCGGGTCACGGTATCGCCGCAGCTCGAGGTCGAGATCCTCGAAACTACCGAGCGTAGGACGAGGATCGTGCAGCTCCACACCGAGCTGTCGCTCGACGAAGCGATCGAGCGGTTCGGCCACATTCCTCTTCCGCCGTACATCCGCCGCTCGGACGAGACCGACGACGCGACTCGGTATCAGACGGTGTACGCGCGGGAGCCCGGCTCGGTCGCCGCGCCGACGGCGGGGCTTCACTTCACCGAGCAGGTGCTCGACGTGATCCGGAAGCGCGACGTGAGCATCGCGGAGGTCGTGCTGCACGTGGGCGCCGGGACGTTCAAGCCGGTGGAGGTCGAGGACCCAGCGGACCATGTGATGCACGAGGAGTGGTTCACCATCCCGACGACCACGGCAGAGCTGTTGAACGCAACCCGCGTTCGCGGCGGGAGCATCACGGCAGTCGGAACGACGGCCGTGCGTACGCTCGAGTCGGCCGTTTCCAGCGACGAGCGCTTCGCTCCGGCATCCGGTGAGACCGCGATCTTCATCCGGCCGGGATTTGAGTTCAGGGCGGTAGACCGCCTGCTGACCAACTTTCATCTGCCGCGGTCCACTCTGTTGATGCTGGTCGCCGCATTCGCGGGATACGACCTGGTGATGGAGGCGTACCGGGCGGCAATCGCAGAGCGCTACCGGTTCTATTCGTACGGCGACGCGATGCTGATTCTCTGAGCGGCTACATTTCCTCGATGTTCGGATTCGAGGTGAGCGCCACCGCCGGCCCGGCCAGGACCGGCGTTTTCAATACGCCGCATGGTCCGGTCGAAACTCCCGCGTTCATGCCGGTCGGCACGCTGGCTACGGTCAAATCGCTCGACCCCACCGAGCTGAAAGACGCCGGCGTCACGATGCTGCTGGCCAACGCCTACCATCTCCACCTCCGCCCCGGCGACGACGTCGTCCGCAACGCGGGCGGGCTGCACGAGTTCATGCGCTGGGACGGGCCGATCCTCACCGATTCCGGCGGCTTCCAGGTGTTCTCGCTCGCGAAGCTGTGCACGGTCACCGAAGAAGGCGTCGAGTTCCGCAGCCACATAGACGGCTCCACCCGCCTCTTCACCCCCGAGTCGGTCATGCAGATCGAGCGCAACCTTGGCGCCGACGTGATCATGCAGTTCGACCACGTGATTCCGGGCCAGTCCGACGCCGCCAGCTCACGCGACGCGAGCGAGCGCAGCCTCCGCTGGCTCGCGCGCTGCAGGCAGGAACATGCGCGCCTCGCGCAGGACGACCCGGCGGAGAAGCAGGCGCTCTTCCCGATCGTCCAGGGCGGAATCCACGAGGACCTCCGGCGCGAAGCGGCTCGCGCCGTCACCGACATGGGCGACTGGCGCGGCTTCGGGATCGGCGGGCTGTCCGTGGGCGAAGAAAAGCCGGCGATGTACGAGATGATCGAGGTGGTGGACGAAGCCCTCCCGCGCGACCGGCCCCGCTACCTGATGGGCGTGGGCTTCCCGGCCGACCTGATCGAGGCCGTGCGGCGCGGAGTGGACCTGTTCGACTGCGTCGCACCCACCCGCATGGGCCGGAACGGCACGGCCTTCGTCCCCGACGGGCGGATCAACGTCCGCAACGCCGAGCTCAAGGCCGACAACCGCCCCTTGGACGAGAGTTGCTCCTGCCCCACCTGTTCCCGCTTCAGCCGCGCGTATCTGCGCCACCTTTTTACGTCCGACGAGATGCTTGGGCCCCGGCTTCTCTCGCTGCACAATGTACATTTTCTGGTGCGGCTCATGCGCACCGCGCGCGAGACCATCCGCGACGGCACGTTCGACGCCTGGAGCCGCGACTGGCTCCAGCGACACAACACCACGCCCTCCAATTCCCGAACCGGGATCAACGCTCAATGACCACGACGACCTTCGCCGCTCTCGCCATCTTCGCGCCCGCCGGCGGCAACCCGCTGCTCGGCCCGCTGTTCATGTACGGCGCGATCTTCATCATCTTCTACTTCGTCCTCATCCGTCCCGGCCAGAAGCAGCGCAAGGCGCACGAAGCGCTGATCAAGGCCCTCAAAAAGGGCGACGAAGTCGTGACCGCCGGCGGAGTCGTTGGCGAAGTGCTGCACATCAAGGAGACGATGAAGGAAGGCACGCCCGCGCCCACAATGGAGGACCGCGTCACTATCCGCTCCGGCGAGTCCAAGATCGTCATCGAGCGCGGCCGCATCACTAAAGTCATGCGGGCCACGACAGCGGGAGCCTGACTGGCGTGAAGACGCTCGACATCCGCGTGCTCGGCGACCCGATCCTGCGCCAGGACACGGAGCCGGTCGCGGAAGTCACCGACGAGCTGCGGCAGCTCATCGAGGACATGTTCATCACGATGTACGCGGCCGAGGGAATCGGGCTCGCCGCGCCGCAGGTCGGCCGCACCGAGCGGCTCGCGGTCGTGGACGTCGAAGGCGCGAAGTACGTGCTCATCAATCCCGAGATCCTCATGCGCGAAGGGTCTGCGCGCGCGGAGGAAGGTTGCTTGTCCATTCCCGACGTGTTCGGCGAAGTGGAGCGGCCGCAGCGCATATCCGTCCGCGCGCTCGACGTCGAAGGCAGGCAGTTCGAGCTCGCCGCGGACGAGCTGCTCGCCCGTGCAATCCAGCACGAAATCGATCATCTGCACGGCAAGCTTTTCCTCGACTACCTCGGCGTATTCAAGCGACGCTCGGCGCTGGCCCAGTGGGAGAAGCTCAAGAAGGACTATCCGGGGCTGATTCGAAAAGTGATTCCGGGCGAAGCGCAAAGCCCTCGCAGCGCGGAGCACTCACCCACCGCCGCCGGCGAGGTCTGATGCGCGTTCTCTTCTGGGGAACGCCGGACTTCGCGGTGCCTCCGCTGGCTGCGCTGCTCGGCGAAGGTCTCGAGGTCATCGGCGTCGTCACCCAGCCGGACAAGCCGCAGGGGCGGTCGCGCTCGAGCGTGGTCGCGTCGCCCGTGAAGACGATCGCGCTGCGCGAGGAAATTCCGGTGCTCCAGCCGGCAAAAGCACGCGATCCGCAGTTCATCAGCGAGGTCAGGAAGCTCGAGCCGGACATCTCCGTGGTCGTCGCGTACGGCCAGATCCTGTCGAAGGAAGTGATAGACCTGCCGAAACACGGCACGCTGAACATCCACGCCTCACTCCTGCCGGCGCTGCGTGGCGCGGCCCCTATTCAGGGCGCAATTCTCGCCGGCCTCGCCGAGACCGGGATCTCGATCATGCAGATGGTGCCGGAGCTCGACGCGGGACCCGTGCTGCATCAGGTCAGGACGCCGATTGGACCGGACGAGACCTATGGCGAGCTAGCGCTGCGTCTCTCCGAGCTCGGCGCGCTCGCGATCGTCGAGGCGCTCGCGCTCATGTCGGCGGGAGCGGCTGCCCCGAAAGAGCAGGACGCTGCACTCGTCACGTACGCGCCGAAGGTCACGCGGGACGCGGCGCGGATAGACTGGACTCAGGATGCGACGCAGGTCTCGCGCGGAATCCGCGCATACGATCCGCGGCCGGCGGCGTTCACCGTGGCGAACGGAGCGGAAGTGAAGCTGTTTCACCCGTCGCTCGCTGACGGCCTCTCGGGGAACCCCGGCCAGATACTCGAGGCCGGGGACGAGCTCGTGGTAGCGTGCGACGAAGGGGCAGTGCGAATCTCCGAGGTTCAGCCCGCCGGCCGGCGGCGCATGGCTGCCGGCGATTGGACGCGCGGGCGGGCGGTCGCGGTCGGTGACATCCTCGGCTGACGCGCGGGTCTGGCACGTACCCGTCGTCCACGCGATCACGAACGACGACAAGCTGCTCGACCCCGCTTTCCTGGACAATGCGAGCTCCATCATCGGCGCGCTCGGGGAGCGCGGCGCCATCCACGTGCGCGCCCGCTGGCTCCCTGACCGGCGGTTGCTCGAGATTACGCAGTCGCTCGCGGAAAAAGCGCGCGGGAGCGAGTGCGTGATTGTCGTGAACGATCGAGTGGACGTCGCGCTCGCCGGTGGCGCGTCGGCCGTGCAGCTCACTTCGCGCTCCGTCGGCGTGAGCGATGCGCGCGCGATGGCGCCCGCGCTGCGGATCGGCTGCAGCGTGCATTCCCCGCTCGAAGCGCGGGACGCTGGGCTCTTCGGTGCCGACTGGTGCGTCGCCGGCCACGTGTTCGCCAGCGGGTCGCACGCGGACGAGGTGGGCCGCGGGACAGGCTTCCTCCGGGAGTGCGCCGAGGGAACCGACATCCCCGTGATCGCGATCGGCGGCGTCACCGCCGATCGCGTCCGGGAGGCAGTGGAAGCCGGTGCCTACGGAGTCGCGAGCATCAGCGGTATCTGGGACGCTCCGAATCCCGGTGAGGCAGCCGGTCGCTATCTTTCAGAGTATGTCGCAGCAGAGCGTCGCCAGTGAAAAAACGGTCTCCCTGACCGTCAACGGCGAAGAGAAAGAACTCCCCGCCGGATCGAGCGTCGCGGATCTGCTCGAGTCGCACAAGCTCGACCCGCGAATGGTCGTCGTCGAGCACAATCGCGTGATCCTTCGCGATCGCGACGCCTACGCGCGCATCGAGCTGAGTGAGGGCGACATGATCGAGATCGTTCACTTCGTGGGTGGCGGATGACGACCGCCGCGCTTCCCGTGCACGACCTCCCCTTCGAAATCGCCGGCCGCGAGTTCCGCTCGCGCCTGATGGTCGGCACCGGCAAGTACCGGTCGAACGAGGAGATGTCCGCGGCGCTGGAGGCGTCGGGCGCGGAAGTCGTGACGGTCGCGGTAAGGCGGGTGGACCTGAATCGCGCGAACGAAGAAGGGATGCTGCGCCATCTCGACCCCGATCACTACTTCCTGCTCGCGAACACGTCCGGCTGCTATTCCGCCGAGGAAGCCATTCGCTACGCCCGGCTTGCCCGCGCAGCGGGGTTCAACGAGTGGATCAAGCTGGAGGTGATCGGCGACGAGGAGACGCTTTTGCCCGACGTCGCCGGCCTGCTCGATGCGACGAAGGTCCTGGTGGGTGAGGGCTTCAAGGTGATGGCGTACACGAACGAGGATCTGATCACCGCGCTGCGGCTGGAAGAAGCAGGCGCGGTAGCCGTCATGCCGCTCGCGTCACCGATCGGATCGGGACTCGGCCTGCTCAACCCGCACGCGATCCGCACGATCAAGCGGCGTCTATCGGTACCGGTGATCGTGGACGCGGGCGTCGGCTGCGCCACCGACGCGTGCGCGGCGATGGAACAGGGCGTGGATGGAATCCTCATGAACACCGGCATCGCAGCCGCATCGGATCCCGTGCGCATGGCGCACGCGATGAAGCTCGCGGTCGAAGCGGGACGCGCATCGTTCCTGGCCGGCAGGATGCCTAAGCGCGAGACGGCGATGCCGTCGTCTCCGATCGAGGGAATGCTCGAGTGACGCACCCGCGCGGCGGAGTCCAGCTCGCGGTCCAGGGCGGCGTCACGGAAGCGCGCGTATTCGCCGCCGAGGTGTGCGCCGACCTGCGGAACGGGGAGATGCTGGATTCTTCGTTCGAGCGCCGCGCCGCGCCGCTCGACTCCCGCGACCGCCGCTGGATGCAGGAGCTGGCGTACGGGATGCTGCGCCGCCGCGCGCGGCTGGACGCGATCCTGTCGTCGCGCGTGCGCGGCGGGCTCGCGCGGCTCGATCCCGATCTCATCGACCTGCTGCGGCTCGGCGTGGATCAGCTGCTGTACATGGGCAGCGTCCCCGCGTACGCGGCGATCGCCCAGACCGTCGAGCTGGCGAAGCGCCGGCACGGCATCGGCGCGAGCAAGCTGGCCAACGCCGTGCTGCGGCGCGTGGACCGCGAGCGCGAAGATCTCGCGGTAACTGTGGACGGCGACGAAGTGGATCAGCTCGCGCTGGAGTACTCGCATCCGCGGTGGATCGTTGCGCGCTGGCTGGACCGGTACGGCCGCGGCGAGACCGTGCGACTGCTCGAGATCAACAACACGGAGCCGCCGCTGATCGCGCGACCGTACGGCATAGTTCGCGAGCAGCTCGAGGCCACGCTCGAGGCGGCAGGCGTGCGAGTCGCCGAGGCGCCGCTGGTTTCCGACAGCATCGAGCTGAAGGGCGCGGCCGCGCTCACCGAGCTGGGCGCGTACAAGCAGGGACTGTTCTTCATCCAGGATCCCGCCTCCACGCTCGTGTCCCGGTACGCCGCGATCTCCGCGGGAGTGACCGTGGCCGACCTGTGCGCCGCGCCGGGCGGGAAATCCCTGGAGATGACGCGCGTAGCGGGAGCCGTAGTCGCGAGTGACCGGTCGCAGACGCGCCTCCAGCGCGTGATCGCGAACGTCAAGCGACTCGAAGCGCGCGACCTGCTCGCGTTCGTCGGCGACGCGCGGCATCCCGCGATCAGACCGGTGGACGTCGTGCTGATAGACGTGCCCTGCACGGGCACCGGTACCTTCCGCCGGCACCCTGACGCGCGCTGGCGGTTGCGCCCGTCCGATCTCGCGGTCATGACCAACCTGCAGCGCGCCATCTGCCGCGGCGCCGCGCGCGTCGTCAAGCCCGGCGGACTGCTCATCTACAGCACCTGCTCGCTCGAGCCCGAGGAGAACGAGGAGCAGGTCGCCACGTTTCTCACGGAGCATCCGGACTTCGTGTTGGAGCCGCCGCCCGCCGGTGAGATTCCGCCGGAGGTTCTCGACGCCGGCTTTCTCCGAGTGCTGCCGCAGAGACACGGCGCCGACGGCGCTTTCGCGGCGCGACTGCGCAAGGCCGCCCGATGAACTGGCGCGCCGGGCCGCGCAACGCATTCCCGTACCTGATGACCGCTGCGGGCGGTTTTTTGCTCGCGTACCTGCTGATCTTTCTGTTCGCGTTCCCCGCGGATGTGATCCCGGACGACGCCGACGTGCCGAACGTCGTGGGGCTCATGTACGCGGACGCCGCGCAGCGGATCGAGAAGGCCGGCTTTCACGCGGTGCAGGGCGAAACGCGCTTCCACCCGCGGGCACAGGAAGGAATGGTGCTGCAGCAGGATCCGCCGGCGGAGAGCAGCCAGAAGCGCGGGATAGACGTGCGGCTGGCGGTGAGCGCGGGGCAACGCAGCGCACCGGTCCCGCAGGTCACGGGGCTCGGCGAGCAACAGGCGCGCGTGGCGATCGCGAACGCGGGCTTCGACCTCGGCACGGTGCGCCGGGAAGCGAGCGACCAGCCGCGCGGCTCGATCATCGCGAGCAGCCCGCCGTCGGGCGAAGTGCTGCAACTACCCTCAAGTGTGAACATCGTCGTGAGCGACGGCCCCGCGATCGTCGTCGCCCCCGATCTCGTGGGCAGAACTCTCCCCGATGCCCGCTCTCTGCTGGAGCAGATCGGCCTTCGCGTCGGCGCAGTCGGGCGCGACACCAGCTCGTTCCAACCGGAGAATACGATCCTCTCGCAGTCACCGCCCGCCGGTCAGTCCGTGTCGGCGGGAGGGCGGGTCAACGTCGTCGTGTCGCGCTTCCCGCCCGTCAACCCTCTGGCCGTGCCGTCGCGGCCGGACACTCTACCGCGATAGAGTAAGGGCAGCCGGCGGCGGGAA
Source organism: Gemmatimonadaceae bacterium (assembly GCA_051305945.1). Taxonomy (GTDB): domain Bacteria; phylum Gemmatimonadota; class Gemmatimonadetes; order Gemmatimonadales; family Gemmatimonadaceae; genus JACDCY01. Next base: position 12,322 of record JBPPMH010000176.1, on the reverse strand, counting down.
GACCGCCGGCTGCCCGGCCTGCGACTATTGGCCCCCGGCAGCGGATTTGACTTCGACCACGACCAAACGGTTCATTCCGCCTACGATTTCCCAGGAGTGGGAGCCGGGTTCGATCCACAGGACCTGCCCCGGGTGTAAGTCGAGTATCATGCTTTCTCCCCCGGCCGGCGCGAGCCTCGACCGCACCCTGCCAAGACTGATGATCACTGCTCCACGCGAATGCGAGTGCATCGGGCTCCGCGCCCCGCCGGGCGCCAGCACCTCGAGTACGCGTACGTAGTCATTCTCCAGCACGACGTGATGCGAGGTGGCATCCGCCGTAGTCGCATCGGTCGCGGGGATGGTAATTGTCCGCGGGATTGTCCCCCGCTTCGCGGCCTTCACCTCCACGGCGACGATGTGCGCCTGTCCTGCGATCATCTCCCAGGAATGCTCGGCGTTCTCCATCCACAGTACCTGCTCGGGGTGTACGTCGAAGATGACGTTTGTCGCCGTGGGCGTTGCCAGCTGCAGCCGCGCCGTGGCCAATCCGACGAAAACGAATGGCGGATGAGAATGCATCGGACTGCGGGCGCCCGGAGACGCCAGCGCCCGAAACACCCGCACGTGGTCGTTTTCGAAAAGCACGTGGTGGTGAGCCGGATCGACGGCAACGGCATCCGGAGCCCCCTGAGCCGCGGCAGGCAGAGACGTAACCATCAGCATCAACGCGACATGGCCAAGACGATTTCTCAAGATTCCTCCGTTGTTAATTGACAGCCCCGTTCACGCCCAACCGGCCGGGCGCGGCGCGCAGGAAATCTGCGAGCCCGGGGAGGGCGATTGCAAGCCGCCGCTACCCTGACGATTCGGTACCATGCCGCTAGCTTACCCTCTACCGCTCGCGCCGAACGGTCAGGGCCACCAGACCGTCAAATGATCCCGCCCGCCGCCACCGCTATCCGCTTTGAGATCAATGGCCGTTCGCATTGCTCCATCAATTCTCAGCGCCGACTTCGCCCGACTCTCCGACGAGATCGCGATGTGCGAGGAGGGCGGCGCCGACTGGATTCACATCGACGTCATGGACGGGCACTTCGTGCCCAACCTCACGTTCGGCGCGAAGGTCATCGAGACGGTGCGCAAGCTCACCGCCCTGCCGCTCGATGTGCACCTCATGGTGCTGAGCCCGGAGAAGTACTTCGACAGCTTCGCCAAAGCCGGCGCCACGACGATGACGATTCACGTGGAAACGGCGGCGCACCTCCACCGGCAGCTCATGAAGATCAAGGACCTCGGCTGCCGCGCGGGCGCGGTGGTGAATCCCGCGACTCCGGTGGACACGCTGTCGGACGTCGTCCAGGACCTCGACCTGCTGCTGATCATGTCGGTCAATCCCGGCTTCTCCGCGCAGAGCTTCATCCCCGCGTCCCTCGCGAAGGTTGCGCGCGCGCGGGAGCTGCTGGACGCAGCGCGCAGCGCCGCCGACCTGGAAGTGGACGGCGGCCTCGGGCGCGAGACGATCCGCGACGTGTGGCGCGCGGGCGCGGACACGTTCGTAGCGGGGAACGCAATCTTCGGTGCGAGCGACCCGCGCGGCGAGATCGCCGCGCTGCGCGCGCTCTGCCGGGAAACGGCCTGACCGTGCCCATGAGACGCGTTGTGCTGCTGTTGTTCTTTGCCGCGACGGTCGTCGGCGGTTTCTTCAGCGTGCGCGCGCTGCGGCAGGATCTCACCACCGCCGGCGTGGGATCGCGGGCGCCAAGCTTCACCGCCCTCACGCTAGATTCGGTACCGCGCACGAAGACCCTCGCCGATTACTCCGGCGACGTCGTGCTGCTGAACCTCTGGGCGACATGGTGCGCGCCGTGCCGCGTGGAGATGCCCAGCATCCAGAACCTGCACGACGCCTTCGCTGCCAGCGGACTCAAAGTCGTGGCCGTCAGCGTCGACGCGCCTGGCACCGGGGAGCAGATCCGCTCGTTCGCCGACTCGCTCGGCCTCACCTTCGAGATCCTGCACGATTCGACGGGTGGAATCCAACGGGCGTATCTCACCACGGGAGTGCCGGAGACCGTCGTCATCGGCCGCGACGGCATCATCCGCAAACGCGTCCGCGGGGCGATCCACTGGGATTCGCCGGCCAACCGCGCGCTGGTGGAGCAGCTGGTCGCGAAGCCAGCGAGCTGAAGTGACGCTGCTCCTCGGAATCGAGACGTCGTGCGACGAAACATCCGCGGCCGTCATCGAGAAAAAAGAATCCGATAGGCCGGCGCTGCGCTCGCTCGTGATCCTGTCGCAGGACGTGCACGCGGTGTTCGGCGGCGTTGTCCCCGAGATCGCGGCCCGCGCCCACCTTACGAGCATCGTTCCCGTGGTGGACAAGGCGCTCGCCGATGCAGGCGCGAAGCTCGGCGACCTCGACACAATCGCCGTCACGCACGCGCCCGGACTGATCGGCGCGCTCCTCGCGGGCGTGTCGTACGGCAAGTCGCTCGCGTTCTCGCTCGGTATCCCGGTAGTAGCGGTGCACCACATGGAAGGCCATCTCTTCGCCGCGTCGCTCGAAGATCCCGACGCCGAGCCGCCGTTCATGGCGCTGCTCGTCTCCGGCGGCCACACCATGCTGATCGATTGTCCCGAATGGGGCAGCTACGATCTGCTCGGCGCGACGCGCGACGACGCCGCGGGAGAGGCGTTCGACAAGGTGGCCAAGCTTCTGGGACTCCCCTACCCCGGCGGCCGGTACGTCGAGGAGTTGGCCGCGCGCGGCACGCCGGGCCGCTTCAAGTTCAAGCCGCCGATGCTCGACGGAACGTGGAAGGAGAACACGCCCGGCTATCACGACGTCTCGTTCAGCGGCCTCAAGACCGCCGTGCTCAACGCCGTGCGGGCGTCGAAGGACCTCGAGGCCGACCGCGCCGACATCGCGCGCGGCTTTCAGGACGCGCTGATCGAAACTCTGGTGGAGAAGACTGTGCGCGCGGCCGACGAGCGCGGACGCTCGCGCATCGTCCTCGGCGGCGGAGTGGCGTGCAACCGGACGCTGGTCGCGGCCACGCGAAAACGCGCCGAGCGAATCGGCGCGACGGTGCACAGCGCCTCTCCCCGTCTCTCCACCGACAACGCCGCGATGATCGCGCGCGCGGGGCTCTTTCACTTCGAGCGCGGCGAGCAGGCCGGCCTGTCTCTCAACGCCTACGCCACGCTCCCGATCCCCGGCCTGAGAAGCGCAGTTGGCTTTTAGCAGCTAGCTGCTAGCTGCTGGCTGCCAGCAGACGTTATCATTGCCCCATGCCTGACAGCCCCTACATCGTCCATCAGCCGTTCCTCTACGACATCGGCCCCATCAAGGGGATCGGCGGATTCGGCCTGGCGATACTGCTCTGCTTCGTCATCGGTCAGATCCTGCTCACGCGCGAGCTGACCAGGCGCGGCCATGATCCGGCGCCGGTCGGCGATCTGGTCTTCGCCGCGGTGGTCGGCGGGTTACTTGGCGCCAAGATCTACTACGCCATCCTCGTGCAGGATATGGACGCGCTGTTCGATCGCGCGGGGTTCGTGTTCTGGGGAGGCCTGATCGGCGGCATCATCGCCACGAGTCTAGTGGTGCGCTTCAAGAAGCTGCGCTGGAGCACCATCAGCGACGCGAGCGCGCTCAGCCTCGCGGCGGCGTACTCGGTGGGACGCACCGGCTGCTGGGCAGTGGGCGACGACTACGGGCGGCCCTGGGACTCGGCGCTCGCCGTGCAGTTCCCCGAAGGAGCGCCTCCCTCCACCGCCGCCAACATGTCGCAGCTATTCGGCACCAGCTTTCCGGCGGGCACGGACCCGTCCGCGGTGATCGCCGTACACCCGACACAGATCTACGAGGTCATCCTCGGCTTCGTCATGTTCCTGATCGTGTGGCGCTTCCGCGACCACAGGCACGCGGCTGGCTGGCTGTTCGGTTTGTACGCGGTGCTCGCGGGGATCGAGCGGTTCGTCATCGAGTTCGTGCGCGCGAAGGACGACCGCTTTTTCGGCGGACTTACGCTCGCTCAGATGATCGCGCTGGGCTTCGTAGCCGCCGGCGTGGCGTGGATGTACTCGCGCCGCGACATCGGGCCTGGTAAGCCGGGGATATACGCTTCGTGATCATGGTCCAGGGATTCTGACGGGGAATCCAGGACCAAGCCGCGGAGCCCGTCACCTGCACTACCACCTGATTGGAATCGCCGGCACGGCGATGGCCTCGCTGGCCGGGCTCCTCAAAGCCGCTGGACACACCGTCACCGGGTCGGATGAGAACGTCTACCCCCCGATGTCGCACGAGCTCGAGGCGCTCGGGATTCCGTACCAGTCCGGGTTCGCTTCTGCGAATCTCGAGCCGCGGCCGGACGTCGTGATCGTGGGCAACGCGATCTCCCGCGGAAACGTCGAGCTGGAGGCCGTGCTCAACCAGAAGCTGCGCTACACCTCCGCCGCGGCGGTGCTCAAGGAGGAGTTCATCCGCGGGCGGCACTCGCTCGCGGTCGCCGGCACGCACGGCAAGACCAGCATGAGCTCGCTGCTGGCGTGGGTCCTCGAGAGCGCCGGGCTAAACCCCGCGTTCCTCATCGGCGGCGTGGCCGAGAACTTCGGCCGCTCCTTCCGTCTGACGGACTCGAAGTATTTCGTGATCGAGGCGGACGAGTACGACACGGCCTATTTCGACAAGGGGCCGAAGATGTGGCACTACCTGCCCGACACGGCCATAGTCGCCAACATCGAGTTCGATCACGCCGACATATATCGCGACTCGATCGCGTACAACTTCGCGTTCGCGCGCTTCATCAACCTGATTCCGGGCAACGGTACGCTGGTCGCCGGCTGGGACTCACCGATCGTGCGCGAGCTGGCGACGAAATCGTTCGCGCCGGTCGAGTCTTTTGCCTACGCCGACGAGAAGCCCATCCCCGGCGGCGAGCATCCGCGCTGGCGGGCGGAGGACGTGGCCTTCGGTCCGGATGGAACGACGTTCACCGTCGTCCACGACGGCGCGCAATGGGGACCGGTGCAGTCGCCGCTGGCCGGCGCCTTCAGCGTGCGGAACATCCTCGCCGTGATCGCCGCGGCCGAATCCGTCGGCGCGGATACGGAGCGCGTGCGGGAGGGGCTGCGCACCTACAAGAGCGTCAAGCGGCGCATGGAGGTTCGCGGCGAAGCGCGGGGCGTTACGGTTATCGACGACTTCGCCCACCACCCGACCGCGATCCGCGAGACCATCGCCGCAGCGCGGCAGAAATACGCGGGGCGCCGCCTGATCGCCGTATACGAGCCGCGCAGCTTCACCGCGCAGCTCCGCGAATTCGAGGACGCATACGAAGCGGCGTTCGCCGCGGCAGACGAGGTGATCTTGGCCGGCCTCTTCCACCCGGAACGGTACGCCGGGAACGCCCTCGACCCGGTCAGGCTGGTCGAGCGCTGGTCCAGGGCCGGAAAGCCCGCCGCCTACGTCCCTGCCATCCCGGACATCGTCAGATCGCTGAGTGAGACGACCCACCCCGGAGACGTCGTCCTCATCATGTCGAACGGAGGCTTCGGCGGGCTGCACGAAAAGCTGCTCCAGGAGCTCAAAGACTCGGCCTAGCTCCTGTAGGGGCAATTCCGACTGGACTTGTCGGATATGTCGCCATCGTGCGATTTTTGTGCATGCCTCTTCATCAGAATTCGGCCCGCATCACGATGCTGGCGACGATCGCGGTTACGGCGATCACCGCCTGCGACCGGGCCCCGAAAGAACAAACCGTAACCGTTTATTCCTCCCGCTCGCACTACGGCGCCGAGTCGGTGTTCGTTGCCTTCACGCGCTCCACCGGGATCAAGGTCGAGTTCTTCGACGGGAACAACAACGAGGTGCTCGAGCGCCTCAAGACCGAAGGCGAGCGGACGAAGGCGGACCTGCTGCTGACGGTGGACGCGGGGAATCTGTGGAGCGCCGCCGAGCAGGGCCTGTTGCAGCCCGTCGAGTCGGAAGTGCTCACCGCGAATGTCCCCGCGCATCTTCGCGATCCGGGCAATCAGTGGTTCGCGATAGCGACCCGCGTGCGGACCATCATGTACAACCCCGCGCGCGTCAAACCGTCGGAGCTCTCCACGTACGAGGCGCTGGGCGATCCAAAATGGAAGGGACGTCTCTGCCTGCGCTCTTCCTCTGCGATATACAACCAGTCGCTGCTCGCGTCGCTGATCGCGATCCACGGAGAAGAAGCCACCGAGCGGATCGTGCGCGGCTGGACCGCGAACGAGCCGATCTACATCAACGGTGACACGCAGATACTGGAAGCGATCGCCGCCGGACGCTGCGACGTCGGCATCACGAATCACTACTACCTGGCGAGGCTGCTCTCCAAGGATTCCACCGTGTCCGTAGCACCGTTCTGGGCCGACCAGGATGGAGCGGGTGTGCACGTCAACATCTCCGGCGGCGGAGTAACGCGACACGCGAAGAATCGCGCGGCCGCGATCCAGCTGCTCGAGTATCTCAGCACGCCCGAGGCACAGGAGCTCCTCGCCTCCAGCAGCTTCGAGTATCCGGCGAATCCGGCGGTCGAGCCGCACGTTATTCTCGCGCGGTTCGGGAGCTTCAAGCCGCAGTCGGTCGGAGTGGCCGCGGCGGGCGCGTATCAGGCGGCGGCGGTGAGACTCGCCGACCGGGCCAACTATCGCTAGCGCTGCCGGCGCGCACGCGCTCGCCCTCCCGCGCCCGTTTCTGCGGGCGATGGGAGGGTGGCCCGTAATGCTGCTCGCCGCGATCGTGGCGGCACCGGTGATCGCAGTAGCCATCGCGGCGATGGAGCCGCGATGGGAAGTGTGGCGGCACCTGTTCGAGACGCGGCTGGCGTCGCTGGCCTGGAACACGGCGCGGCTGCTCGTGGGCGTCGCGCTCGGAGCCGGGGCGCTCGGCGTGTTGCTCGGCTGGCTGATAGCGGTGCATCGGTTTCCGGGCCGCGGTTTTTTCGAGTGGGCGCTCGTGCTTCCGCTCGCGATGCCCGCGTACGTGTACGGCTTCGTGATGATCGCGTTCTTCGATTTCACGGGACCGGTTCAGACGTGGATGCGTGGCGCGCTCGGTCCGGGCGCGGGGCTGCCGGACATCCGATCCTATTGGGGAGTAGTGCTGACGATGTCGCTGGTGTTCTATCCATATGTGTATCTGCTCGCGCGGTCGGCGTTCGCCGAGCGTGGGATCGTGCTCGTCGAGGCCGCGAAGAGCCTCGGCCAGGCGCCGCGCGCGGCGTTCTGGCGCCTGGCGCTCCCGCTGGCGCGACCCGCTCTTGCGTCCGGCCTCGCGCTCGCCCTCATGGAGACGCTGGCCGACGTGGGCACCGTGTCAGTTTTCTCATATGACACCTTTTCCACCGCGGTCTACCGCGTGTGGTTCGGAATGCTCGACCGCACGGCGGCGAGCCAGATCGCGCTCGTCCTCATCCTCTTCGCCGCCGCCCTCGTCGCGACCGAGCGTTTTGCGCGCCGGCGCGCGGCGCACACCGTGAGCGACGCGCGCCGGACACGCCGCATCGAGGTGAGCCGCGGCAGGCAGTGGCTCTCCACCGGGATCTGCAGCGCGGTACTGGGCGTCGCGTTCGCCCTTCCCGCGACAATGCTGGTGATCTGGACCGTGCGATCGGTCCGCGCGGGGACGGTAGCGAGCACGTACCCATCGCTGGTCGGAAACACGCTGATGATCGCGGTCGTGGCAGCCGCGGTCACCGTCGGCGCCGCCGTGCTGCTCGCCTACACCGGGCGGCGGCTTCGCTCGCGCCGATTGCGGGCGCTCACGGCCGTCGCGCTGCTTGGCTACGCGATTCCGGGCTCGGTCGTCGCTGTAGGCGTGCTGCTCGTGCTGGCCTTCGCGGACCGGATTGCCGGAGCGGTTATCGGCGCACCGCCCGCGTTCCTGATCACGTCGTCGGTGGTGGCGCTGCTGTTCGCGTATACCGTGCGGTTCGTGGCGGCGGCGTATTATCCCGTGCAGGCCGGGCTGGCGCGCATCTCCCCGGCGATCGACGAATCAGCGCGCGCGCTCGGCGCCACTCCTCGACGGATCCTGCGCGAGGTGCACGCGCCCATGCTCCGCGGCTCGCTGGTGGCGGCGTCCATCCTTGTCGTCGTCGAGGTTCTAAAGGAACTTCCCGCCACGATGCTCATCCGGCCGTTCGGCTTTCAGACGCTCGCGGTGGAGGTTTGGGAGCGGACCAACGACGCAATGTGGATGGAAGCCGCGCCGCCGTCGCTCGCCATCGTGACGCTGGGCGCGCTGTTGGTCGGATGGCTCACGCGGACCGGCGCCCGCCAGAGAGCATTGCCGTGAACGGACTTCGCCTCTCGATAAACGGCGTCACCAAGCGCTACCCCGGCTCGGCCGGCGCCGCGGTGGACGACGTCTCCCTCGACGTAGAGCCCGGCTCGATCCTGGGCTTGCTTGGCCCATCCGGCGCGGGCAAGACGACGCTCCTCCGATTGATCGCCGGGTTCGAGCGCATAGACGCGGGGACCATCACGGTCGGTGGGCGAACGATGAGCGGGGCCGGCGTGAACGTGCCCGCCGAGTCGCGCGGCATCGGGTTCGTGTTCCAGCAGAGCGCGCTCTTCCCGCACCTCAACGCGCGGCACAATATCGCGTTCGGGCTGCGGCATCTGAGCACCGCCGAGCGGATGGCGGCCATAGACCGCGTGGTGGAGCTCTGCGCCCTCAAGCCGCTGCTCGACCGGTATCCGCACCAGCTCTCGGGCGGCGAGCAGCAGCGCGTGGCGCTGGCCCGCGCGCTCGCGCGTGATTCAGGCGTCGTGCTGCTCGACGAGCCGATGTCAAACGTGGACGTGCGGCTGCGCGCGGTGATCGCGGCGGAGCTGCGCAGCATTCTCCGTGCGAGCAACGCCACGGCCGTGTTCGTGACGCACGATCACGCGGACGCGTTCGCGATCGCCGACCGCGTCGCCGTGATGCGCGACGGCACGATCGAGCAGGTCGGCAGCCCGCACTCCGTGTACGGCTCGCCGGCATCGCCGTTCGTCGCGCGGTTCGTGAGCGACGCCAACTTCCTTCCCGGCCGGCACTGCAAGCTCGGAGTCGAGACGGAGATCGGGTGTCTTCCCTGCGCGCTGTCCGAGGGCGAGCCGATCGGAACGCCGCTCGTCGCGATGGTGCGCGCCGACGAGCTGGCGCCCGAGTACGATCCGGAAGGGACGGCGACGGTCGAGCAGGCGATCTTCACGGGGTCCACCGTGACGTACTCGGTCCGGACGGCTTCCGGGCAATTGCTCCAGTGCGTGGTTCCGTCGGCGTGGAATCACCGCGTGGACGTCGGTGCGCCGGTTCGCGTCGTAGCGCGGGCGCACTCTATCCGCTGCTTCACTCCAGCGGAGCTGGCGGGCTAGCTCTCAGGCCTGCTCGAGGTCGTACTTGTATTCACCGGCCAGCTCCGCGTCGCACAGTGCCACGCGCTCGCCGGTCCGCGCCTCAAATCTTCGCGCGAAGTCAGGGAGCCGCTCCGCGGTGAACGTAGAGCGCTCCATCCCCAACGCCACTATCGCGCCCTCGATCGCGTCCGGCGTGCCCTCGACCTCCACGAGATCATCCATCCGCGGATAGCGCTCGAACCGCACCGTGGCGTCGCCCAACCGGTACATGGACACTTCGCGCTCGATCTCGCGCGTGACGACGAAGCCGAGCGCGGTAAGAATCGCCGTCAGGCCGGCGGGGTCGGCCACGCCAGTGGTGTGCTCTTCGCGTGTCTTGAGTCCTTCTTCGATCCCGGTGGGGCCCTTCCAGTCCAGGTGCATGGTCTCGCCGGCCGGACCCGAATACACACGCACGCGCAGCACGTGATCCACTGCGGCCAGCGCGTGATCGGGAGTGTCGTACCTGAGATCGCGCATCCGTCCGCTGAACTCCTCGCGCGCGCCCGCGGCGAGAAGCCGCACCCGGCGCGCGGCGACGTCGTCCACCACCGCCTTCACCTCGACCTCAATCATCCAGAATGACCCGCACGACTTCGCCGGTCTCGGCCAGGTTCTCGAACACCGCAAATGGGTCGTGCTGTCTCAGGTCGTCCACGGAGTAGTGTCCCGTGGCCACACCGATGGCGCGCGCACCGATGGATTCGCCGCAGCGGATGTCGGCCGGAGTGTCGCCGATGACGTAGATCGCGTCGCCCGCGAGCTCGCGCCCGAGGAAATCGAAGGCGCGCCGCTGCGCCACGCCGGGCAGCTCCGGCCTGTGCTCGTGATCCGACCCGAACGCGTTCACGCGGAACCGGGAGATGTCCACGCCAGCCGCGGCGAGCTTGACCTTCGCGCCCGGCTCGATGTTGCCCGTCAGCAGGCCGAGCGTGACGTGCTCCTTCGACTCCAGCTCGTCGAGGAGCTCCGGTATTCCCGGGAGCGTCCATGGGATTCGCTCGCCTGACTTCAGCTCGCGCGCGAGCCCCTCCAGATATCGCTCGAGCAGCGCGTCCATCCGCCAGTCTATGTACTCGTCGTCGTGCCCGTGCCCGCGCAGCAAGTCGCGAACGATCTGCTTGTCGGTCTTGCCGTCGTAGCGATAGGCCGGATCACCGATCGTGCCGAACAGGTCGTCGAGCGCCGCGCGCATCGCGCGCATACCGGCTCCCTCGCTCGAGAGGAGCGTGCCGTCGATGTCGAACAGAACGAGCTTCATGCGCGGGTGAAGAGAACGCCGGAGATGATCGTGGTCGCCCCGATGGTCTGCCACAAAGTCGGAATCTCGCTCAGGAAGATCCACGCGATGGCGAGCGCGATGACCGGCTGGATGTTGGAGTACACCGACGTGCGCGTGGGACCGAGCAGCTTGATGCCGCGGTACCAGAACAGGTACGCGATGACCATCGAGACGATGCTCGCGTAGAACACCGCCGCCCACGCCCGGAACGGCACCGCGAGCCAGTCCGTCGCGACGAGGGCCGGCCCGCTCACGACGAGCAGCGGGAGCAATCCGCCGATCATCGTGATGGCGGAGAGCTTGAGGGGGCTGAATCGCAGCGTGTACGGCTGCAGGAGCACCGTGAACGTCGTCCACGTCATTACTGCCGCGACCATCAGCAGCGAGCCCGCGAGCGTGGCCTGCCCGTGCGGCGACTGCGCGCTGTCGGAGATGATGAGTCCAACGCCCACCACCGACAGCGCGACGCCGAGCAGCATCTTCCGCCTGATCGGCTCGATGCCGCGGATGCGGCTCGCCACCATGATGAATGCGGGAGCGGCGGCTACTATCAGGGCCGCGTGGCCCGCGCGCGTGCGCGACAGCCCTTCCACGAAGAAGTACTGATACACGCCGTGCCCGAGCACGCCGATCAGGAGCAGGATCACGAAATCGCGCCTGCCGGGCCAGGGGCTGTTCGACGCGACGGCGATCGCCACGAGCACTACCGCCGCCATTCCGACGCGCAGACCCGTGAACGCCAGCGGCGTGAAGATTCCGGTGGCGAACTTCACGACGCTGAAGTTCACCGCCCAGATGGTGGCCATCATGAACAGCATGAAATCGGTCGCCGTAAAGCCCCGCTGCGGCGTGGTCATGGCGGAGTAAGCTAGCCGCCCGCGTGGAATGACAGCTACTTTCCGACGATGCACATCTCCTTCGCCGTCTTCGCCGACGCCGCCAACCTGTCGCAGGAAGGCAAGCTCAACATCCTCGGCGTGTTCGACGCCGTGCAGGTGTCGTCCTTTCCGTCGGTCCACCCGCGCACGCACCTGGTCGTGCGGCTCAAGGGGGACGTGGAGGACGTGGGCAAGCACTCCATGACGCTGCGCTGGCTGAATCCGTCCGGCGACGAGCTGTGGGTGTCGGGTGGGGAGCTCAACGTCGGAGCGCCCGCCGACCCGACCTTCGAGATGGATCTCCCGGTCATCGCGCTGATCGACCTGCCGCTATCCGAGCCGGGGCGGTACGTGATGCAGCTCGAGGTGGATGGGGAGTTCGAGGGCGAGCTGCCGTTGCTGGTCACGAGCGGGGTGCCCGTCGTGCACCAGGCCGGAGCGTTGTACAGCTGAGGTGAACCGGGGCTACTCCGCCGGCAGGACCCGCCTCCCGAACAGAAACCTGCTTTTCAAAGCCGCGGACACCGGGTCGTCTGACTCGAGCGACTCCGCCGCGTACCCACCCCGCGCCACCGCCAGATGCACGATCTCCGCTCCCCCCGCCGAGATCGCCACGTGCGTCATCCGCCGGTCGTCGCGCTCCGAGAAGAACAGCAGGTCGCCCGGCTGAAGCGCAGTTTGACCGCCGTCGAGCGCGGTGCCGGCTCCGCCCTGCTGCCACGCGTCGCGGGGTAGGGCGACTCCGTGCAGGCCGAAGATG
>JBPPMH010000175.1:0-12157 GCA_051305945.1 Gemmatimonadaceae bacterium | reverse complement strand
AGCGAGACCGCCGCGATGAGCGCGAACAGCCCACCCGTATATTTCACGCCGTGAAGATACTTCACCGGTACGTTCTGAAGGAGCATGTCGGGCCGCTCACCTTCGCCATATCGGCGTTGACGTCCATGCTGCTCCTCAACTACGTCGCCAAGCGGTTCGGCGAACTGGCGGGCAAGGGGCTGCCGTGGTCGGTCATCGGCGAGTTCGTGGGCCTCACCGTGCCGTTCATCTTCGCGATGTCGCTCCCGATGGCCGTGCTCATCTCGACGCTGTACGCGTTCAGCCGGCTAGCGGCCGACAACGAGATCACGGCGTTGAAGTCGAGCGGAGTGGGATTGCGCAGAATCATGACCCCGGTGATCCTCGCCGCCTCGGTGATCACGGTGGGGATGATCTTCTTCAACGACCAGGTGATGCCGCGCGCCAATCACCGGCTCGCGGTGCTGCACCGCGACATCGCGCAGAAGAAGCCGACCTTCGCGCTCAGGGAGCAGGTGATCAACGAGCTGAGCCCCGGCAAGTTCTATCTCCGGGCGGGGCACATCGACAAGAACTCGAACCGGATGCGAGAGATCACGATCTACGATTTCGGCGACGTGGGCCGCCGCCGCACGATCCACGCGGACAGCGGGAACATGGCGATGTCCGCCGATCAGTCCGATCTCCTCATGACCCTGTACGACGGCACGCTGCAGGACGTGCCGGTGTCGGACCCAACGCAGCTCCAGCGCCTTTTTTTCAAGGTCGATCTCGTGCGAGTGCGCGGCGTGGGTAACCAGTTTCGTCAGAGCCAGGGACAGGCGTACAAGGGCGAGCGCGAAATGACCGTATGCGAGATGGAGCAGACGCGGAGGGGCGCCCAGCTGGCATACACCACCGCGCAGGCCGTGTTCGCCCGCCAGGTGGGGGAGGCGAGGGAGGCAAAGATCGAGCTGAGCCGCGACGTGCGCGAGACCGACCTGGATCCGCCGGCCGAGTGGTCGTTCAGCGGCGCGTATTGCGCGATGCTCGGGGCATTCGGGAGCGACTCTGCGGACTCCGCCCGGCGCGCGCCTCCCTCTGCCATGCTCACCCGCTCCCCCGGCATGGCTCCGGGGATTCAGGACACCGCGGCGATCGCTGCACCGGCCAAGGTGACCCGCTTGCTGCCGCGAGCGGTCGCGGACCGCGCGACCGACGGCGCGGGCGACGGCGTGGGCGACGGCGTGGGCGTCGTCGCCTCCGTGGATCCCGCGGAAGCACGAAGTACGCTGCCGGCGGTGATAGAGTCGTCTCGCGTGAGAATGGTGGAGACTTCCCGCACGATGAATCTCTACGCGGTCGAGATTCACAAGAAGTTCGCGCTGGCAGTGGCGTGCATGGTGTTTGTGCTCCTGGGCGCGCCGATCGCGCTCCGTTTTCCGCGTGGTGGCGTGGGGCTCACGATTGGAGTGAGCATCGGCGTCTTCGGCCTGTACTACGTCGCCCTCATCGGCGGACAATCCCTCGGCCACCGCGGGATCGTCCCGCCCGCGCTCGCGATGTGGGGAGCCAACATCCTGTTCGGCGCCGCGGGCGTCGTCCTGCTGTACAAGCTCGGAACCGAGTCGGCTACTTCGCGCGGCGGCGATGCCCGGGAGATGGTGGACTCGTTCCGGGCCTGGCTGGCGAGACACCTTGCCCGCGTCGGCATCCGGCTCGAGCGGCGGCGCTCCACGCCATGAGATGGCGCGTGCGGCCGCTGGACAGGTATGTGTTCGCGGAGTTCTGGAAGATCTTCGTCACTACGGCGCTAGGCTTCCCGCTGCTGTTGATCATCTTCGACCTGACGGACAACCTCGACACGTACCTCAATCGTGAGTTGTCGCAGGCGGATCTATTGCTCAGCTACGTGTACTGGCTTCCCGACTCCGTGTTCCTGATCCTGCCGGCAGCCGTTCTCTTCGCTACGGTGTTCTCGATCGGCGCGCTCACCCGCCACTCGGAAATCACCGCGGCCAAGGCATCCGGCATCAGCTTCTACCGCGTCATCGCCCCGATTTTCGCGGGCGCGCTGTTCGCGACCGTGGCCGGGCTGGTGCTCGGAGAGCTGGCTCCGTTCGCCAACCGAAAGCGGCAGGAGCTGCTGCGCGCGGACCAGTTCGCGCGAGGCAACGAGCGGTTCAATTTTGCCTACGCCGCCGAGCAGGGTCGCGTGTACAAGATCGGAGCGCTGCGCGTGAGCGAGCGCACCGTGCACGGCATCGACATCGAGCGCAAGGGCGCCGGGCCCGAGTATCCCAGCTACGTGCTGACCGCAACGAGTGGTATGTATGAGCCGGGACGCGGCTGGCTGCTGACGGGCGGTGTGATGCACGTCATCCCCGACACGTCGCGCAACATCACGTTCACGTTCGACTCGGCGCGCGCCCGGTACTTCAACCAGCGGCCGGTGGAGCTGACCGCCTCGCCGAAGGCGCCGGAGGAGATGCGATTCGCCGAGCTGGGGCGGTTCATCCGGGCCATGGAGCGGTCGGGAGCGGACGTGAATCAGCTGCGGGTCGAGCGGATGCTCAAGATCGCCGTCCCGGTGACGTGCATCGTGATTCTCCTGTTCGGCGCGCCGCTCGCGACCAGCACCCAGCGGGGCGGAGCCGCGTACGGCATCGGCATAAGCCTCGCGACGACAATGATCTTCCTGGTGCTGATCCAGCTCACGAAGGCGATCGGGTCGAAGGGCATGGTGCCGCCCGACCTGGCCGCGTGGATTCCAAGTATTCTTTTCGGCGTGACCGGAACGTATCTCTTCCTGCGGGTGAGAACTTGATCGAAGCCGTCGGCAACATCTTCGGGGGCATCGGCGCGCGCGGCTACTTCGCGCGCGACATCGGGCGCGGCGCAACGTCGCCGCGGACGTACGGCCCCGAGATCATCGGGCAGATGCGGAAGATGGGAGTGGATTCTCTGCCGCTGGTCGCCGCGGTGGCGGCGTTTATCGGCGCGGTCACCGCGATACAAACCCGCTTCCAGCTGCTGCCGGGGGTCGAGCTTTCCGTCGTGGGCCTCATCACGCGGCAGTCCATCGTCCTGGAGCTGGGACCGCTGCTGACCGCTCTGGTGCTCACCGGGCGCGTAGGCGCGCGCATCACGGCGGAGCTGGGGACCATGCGCGTTACGGAGCAGATAGACGCGCTCGAGACGCTGGCATACGATCCGGTCGCGTATCTAGTCGTGCCGCGGCTGATCGCCGCGATAATCATGGTGCCGCTGCTCACGGTGTTCGCGAACTCCATCGGCGTGGTGACGGCCATGTTCGCCGCCGACAGCGTCGGCGTGGACCCGGCAACATTCGCGGAAGGGCTGCGACTCTCCTTCGCGCCGTTCCAGATCTTCTACAGCCTGCTCAAGGCCACGCTGTTCGGAACGGCGATCGCGTTCTTCTGCGCGTACGAGGGTTTCTTCGCCGAGGCCGGCGCCGAGGGAGTGGGCCGGAGCACCGCGAGCGCCGTGGTCGTAACTTCCGTGGCGATACTGATGCTCGACGCGCTCACCGCGATGGTGCTGGCCCGGTATCTCATTTGAAACAGAGCCCTTCGATGACATTGCAAACCAACCGATGAAGCGACGCGACGAGGTTCTCGTGGGGATCATCGTCACCATCGGCCTGATCGTAGCCATCGCCGGGACGGTGTGGCTGACGCAGGGAGGGCTGGAGCGCGGCTATCCGCTGTACGCCAAGTTCCCCTGGGGCGAAGGGCTCAAGCGCGGGCAGCCTGTTCTGCTCTCGGGCGTGACCGCGGGCTACGTGGACAAGGTGGAATTCATCCCGACCGGCGGCGTCCTGGCGACGATCAGGATGACCGGCGGCTACAAGGTGCCCGAAGGCACGCGGGCCTCGGTCATCCCCGCTGGGTTTTTCGGCGACAAGGCGGTGGCGCTGGTCCCGGCGGGCCCGAACACGGTGACGCACGCGGAGGGCGACACGCTTCCTGTGTCTCCGAGCCCGCCCGGGGTCGATCAGCTCGCTGCCAAGGCGGATTCGATAGCAGGCTCGGTGCAGGCGATCACCCGGGAATTCGAGCGTGAGCTGGTGGTGGGCCGCGGGCTGGCCGAGCTGCGGGCCACTCTGGCCGGGACGAACCGCCTGGTCAACCAGTTGAGCGCTGTTGTCACCGCTCAATCGCGCCAGCTTGACGCCACTATGGCGTCACTTCGTAATGCAGCCGCCGCTGTCGATCCGACCAAGGTGGATTCCACGCTGCGCAACATGCAGGCGGCAAGCGCCAACGTTGTAGAGCTGTCCGCCGAGCTCAGCCGGACTTCGGCGCAGCTCAGCTCGACGTTGGCCAAGCTCGACAGCGGCGAAGGCACGGCCGGCAAGCTTCTCACCGATCCCGCGCTGTACAACGACGTGCGCCGGCTCGTGACGCGGGTGGATTCGCTGACACTCGATTTCCAGCGCAACCCCCGTCGCTACATCAACCTCACGATCTTCTAGCCGCTCCGTTCCCTCTCTCGAGCTCGCGGACAAAAAAAGGGCCGGCTCCGAAGGAGCCGGCCCTCTGATCTTGCGTACTGCTTAGAACGTGTACTTCATCTGCAGCTGCATCTGGTAGTTCGACCGCAGGTTGTTGGAGAAGAATCTCCGGAAGTCCGGGTTGAACGTGTAGCCCGGCTTGCCGGTCAGCGCCGTGCCGCCCACGTAATTGCCCGAGCCGAGCAGCGTGATCGGACTGGTGCCCGGGCTGCGCTGCAGCCCCCAATCGCTGTCCACCAGGTTGAGGAAGTTGAAGACATCGAGTTGGAGCATCACGTTCTGCATCCGGAAGGTGCTCATCGACTGCCGGACCGACACGTTGACCGTGTTGGTCCAGGGCCCGGTGCAGGCGTTCCGCGGGAGAATCTTGCCGCGATTTTCCTTCAGGCACGGCTCCGACTCGATGTACCGCTCCAAAGCCGCGGCCTGCTCGAACGGCGTCCGCTTACGGGAGCCCTGAGTGAGCGTATTGAAGTGGAGCTCCACCGCGTTGTTCGGCACATAGACCGGGTCATTGAGCGAGAGACCATCGGCGTTCAGATCGCCGCTCGCGATATAGGTGTACGGGGAGCCAGACTCGCCGAAGTAGATGACGCTGACGTCGGTCTTCGTCGGAAACGTGTACGTCGCTGTCCCGACGATCCGGTGCCGCTGCTCGAACGTGGAGCGCGTGGCGGTCTGGTCGGTAACCTCGCCGGCGATGGTGCGGCCGTATCGAAGCTGCGAGAACGAGGTGCTCGACGTGAAGCTCTGCACATCGTACGCGCGGGTATGCGTGTAGAACAGCGAGCCCTCGAAGTTGTTGAAATAGCGGCGCTGAATTCCGCCGGTGAGGCTGTAGGCGTGGTCGTTCGACTGGTTGCTCACCGCGAACACCTGTGAGCGGCCGCCGGCCTTGAGCGTCGGGTTGAACGGCGATGTGCCGTACACCACGCGGCCCTCGTTAGGATTCGTGCCCTGCGGACCGGCCAGGGCGAAGTTCTGGTAGAAGAGACCGTTCACTCCCTTGGTGTACATCACCTCGAGCGTCGTCACCCAGTTGTCGAACATGCGGCGGTCGTAGCCGAGCGTCGCACGCATGTTCTGCGGGTACTTGAGATCGGGGTCGATCACGTTGATCTCGCCGCCGAGAGCGGCGGTGGCGCCGCCTCCGCAAGCGGTGGGCGGCGAAGCGATATTGGCGTTGTTGAAGGCGGGTGGCGTGCGCGTTCCCGACGACGAGCTACAGGTGAGCAGCGCGACCGCCCCCATGCCCGAATTCTGGAACATGTTGCTCAGCCAGACGTACGCCGGCCGGCCGGTGAACAGACCCACTCCGCCGCGAAGCTGATTCACCGCGTCGCCGGTCAGGTCCCAGTTGAACCCGACCCGCGGCGACCACTGCGCGTTGCCGGACGGAACGTCCGAGGTATTGAACCCGTAACTCTCCAGCACGCCCGGGTTGGTGGGCGGCTTGTCCTTGAATACGGGCATGTCCATCCGCAAGCCGGCCGTCACGTTGAGCCGCGGATTGACCGACCACTCATCCTGCGCGTACAGCGAGTAAATGGCGGACTTGAACCTGACCGCTCCATCACCGCCGGCCTCGACGTCACCCGCCGCATTCAGCTGCAGCGGTACGCCCACGATATACGAGTTGGGCAAGCCGGTTCTGAACCGGTCGAGGCTCGGAAATTCCCACACGCCGAACGTCGACTGCGCAAACAGGTTCCGGAATTTCTGCAACTGGTTCTGCGTGCCGATCGTGATCCGATGCGAGCCGAACGGCATGCTGAAATTGTTGGTGATCTCGAACACATCCTGATCCAGCTCGTTGCCGTGGGAGAACCGCTCGGAACCGGAGATGAAGTCCGTGCCGCCGCCCATGTCCACGGCGATCTGCGGCGAGCGCGCCACCGGCGTCCGGCGGTCGCGGATCTGGGTGTAACCGGCGAGGAGCTCGTTGTACGCGCCGTTGGAGAACAGCGTACGGAGCTGCATCGCGGGGGCGTGCTTCTTCGACTCGAAGAAATAGGCGTTGTCGGAGAATCGGAACGAGGAGTTCGACCGGAAGAAGTTGTCGTCCTGCGCGGTCCCGTAATTATGCCGCAGCACGAGCTGTGAGTTCCACGGCAGGTTCACGTCGACCCGCGCGAACACGTTCGTGAGCGGGTTCTCGACGTTAACCAGGCCGAAGTGGCCGGATGTATTGAGGCCCTGGTACCCCTGGAGGGCGCTGATGAACGCGTCGGCCTGCGCCTGCGTCACGCTCGTCTCGGAGCCGAGGTACGGGCCGGACGCCGGGCTGGTACGCCTCTGGAACTCGGGGCTGAAGAAGAAGAACGCCCGGTTCTTGATGATCGGGCCGCCCACGGAGAAGCCGTACTGCTTCTGGTCGTACTCGGTGATGTAGGTCTGTGAGCGCGTGAGGCCTTCATTGCGCATGACGGCGAACGCCGAGCCGTGCCACTCGTTGGTTCCGCTCTTCGTTACGGCGTTGATGAGGAGGCCTGCGAAGAAGCCCTGCCGCACGTCGTACGGCGAGAGCATGACGACGTATTCCTTGACGGACTCCAGGCCGATCGACTTTCCGTTCGCTTGCCCGCCGGGCTGGCCCGTGGAGCCGAGTCCGAACACGTCGGCCTCGGAAGTGCCGTCGATCTGCACGTTGTTGTAGCGGTTGTTGGTTCCGCCGCCGGACAGGCCACCGTTGAACAGCGTGGTGGAGACCTGCGGGGTCAGCGCCACGAAGTCGGTGAAGTTTCGATTCAGCGTCGGCAGCCGTCGCAGCGCCGTATCCGTGATCGCCGTCACCGAGCCGGTGCGCGTCGGGCTGATGATGGCGCTGCGCTCACCGGTCACCGTGACGCCCGCGAGGACGACCGTCTGCGCGGAGAGCACGAAGTCGGCGCGGGAGGCGGAGCCGAGGCTGATCGAGATGTCCCGCGTTTGCGGCTCGAACCCGATGCGGCGCACCGTGATGGCGTAATTGCTACCTACCTCCAGCCCGGCGACCGTATACCGGCCGCTCGCACCGGTCGTGACGCCGGCGCTGAAGCCGGTGTTCCGGTTCAGGACCTGCACCTGCACGTTCCCGAGCGCTTCACCGCTCTCGGCCGTGACCGTCCCGGATACCGATCCGGTCGTGACGGCCTGCGCATGCACCGGCGCACTCGCGACCAGTGAAAATGCCGCGACCAGGGCGGCCGTGAGCAACAGACGACATCTACTCATGTACTGACTCCTTGTGGGGGTACTGCGACAGCGGTGAATGGGGGCCGCAGCCAGCGGCCGGCGAAAAATGGAACTGCAGAGCGGCTATAACCTACGACCGCATCGCCGAAGGGTGCAAGACGAATCGTATCGATCCGGTCACGATGTCCCGGAACGCCCGCCGCCGGTGAGGTAATAGACGGGAATCCCCAAAAGAATCCCGCCGAATACCGCCATCGTGGCCAGCCGGCTCCCGGGATCGACCAGGGCGTTGCCCAGCAAGTAGATAGTGGCAAGGATGAACAGCGCGGGGACCACGGGATATCCCGGCACGCGGAACGGCGGCTGGTAGCCGGCCCGGCGTCGCAGGAGATAAATCCCCGCGATCGCCCAGGCGTAAAAAGGCACGATCGCCGTCACGAAGGCGTCGGCCAGGTTCTCGAAAGTGCCCACCAGAACGAAGGCGGCGCCGAGCACCGTCGCCGTGCCGATCGCCACGTGCGGCGTCTGGAAGCGGGAGTGGACCCGCCCCAGGTGCCGGAACACCGAGCCGTGCTCGGCCATTCCGAACAGCACGCGCGGACCCGTGAGCAGAGACCCGTTGAGCGTGCCGAAGGTGGAGATCATGACCGCTCCGACCACGAACGCGAGTCCGGCCGGCCCCATCGCCTTCGACGCGACATCCGCGGCCACCAGCCGGGAAGCCCGCATGCCCTCCACCGACAGGACCGAGAGATAAGCCAGGTTGGCGAGCAGATAGACGCCGATCACGGCGAGCGTCCCGATGATGATGGCCTTCGGGAGTACCCGCTGCGGATCCTTCACTTCCCCCGACACCTTGCTCAAGTCGGCCCAGCCGTCGTACGCCCAGAGCACCGACACCAGCGCCAGGCCGAACGCGCCGACCGAGACCGTAGCACGCGTCGCGTCCGGCACCGCCGGCGCGGCCACCGCGGCCGCCGCGGCCGCCGGGTCGCCGCCGAGAGTCACCGCGAACGCGAGCCCGATGATCACGAGCAGCGCGCCGTACTTCGCGATCGTGGTCGTGTTCTGCAGCAGCGTGCCCCAGCGTACGCCGCAGTAGTTCAGCGTCCCGACGAGAAGAATCGCCCCGGCAGCCACATAGTGGACCTGGTCGGAATACGGCGCGAGGCTCGGGTCGTTGCCGAGCGCGCGCATGAAGTACTCCGCGAACGTCGTGGCGATCGCCCCGAGCGCGGCCGCGCGGATGATGGTGAGCTCGGCCCAACCATAGAGAAACGCCGGCAGCTTACCCCACGCCTCCTTCAGATACACGTACGGCCCGCCGCTGCGCGGGAACGCCGCCGACAGCTCGGCTACCGTCAGCGCGCCGCACAGCGCGAACGCGCCACCGGCGACCCAGACGAGCATCATCGCGGTGGCGTCCGGGACGCGATCCGCGATCGCCGCCGGCGACCGGAAGATCCCCGATCCGATGACAGAGCCAACCAGGATCGCCACCGCCGACCAGAGCCCGATCGTGCGCGGAAGTTCGGTATTCTCGCGCTTCGTGGAATTCATGGCGACGAACGGTAGTGCAAAGGCCGATGGGTGGCGAGTACCTTCCTGCCATGAATCCCCCTCTCGCGCAAATGATCTTCTGGGTGGCCGCAGCCTCGTGCGCCGTCGCTCACGTTGCACTGATCTGGTCGGTGCTGGCCGGCCCCGCCAGCGACAGCTATCCCGAAGACCGCCGAAAGGGCCCGCGGCGTGGCGGAATGCGCTGGGGGCCCGACAGGCGGTCGAGCGCGACGGAAAGCGGCAGCTCCTCGTCGCGCGAGCTCGAGATCGGTTGGGCGCTCCTTCCCGCGCTCGCACTCGCCGCGCTGCTGACCGCGACTTGGCTGGCACTCCCGGCATGAAGGCGCTGGCCTACGCTTCTCTCGCGCTCGCCTATCTCCAGGCGGTGCTCGGCGCGATCGTCCGCATCACCGGGTCCGGGATGGGGTGCGGCGATCATTGGCCGCGCTGCCACGGCCATTGGTTCCCGCCGCTCGACCGCGCCGACCTGATAATCGAGGTCACCCACAGATACGTCGCCGCCGCGCTCACGCTGGCGGTACTCGCGCTGCTCTTCACCGCATGGCGGGCGCGGGCGACGGCCGGCGTCGCCGGCAAGAACGGTGTCCTCCGCCCGGCGTTGGCCGCGGCAGCGCTCGTCCTGACCGCCGCACTGTTGGGCGCGGTGACCGTGAAGCTCGAGCTGCACGCGGCCGCGGTAGTCATTCATCTGGCGCTGGCCATGGGCCTCATCGCCGCGCTCGCGCTCGCAGCCGTCCGCAGCTCGGCGCTTTCCGGCAGCGCCACAGCCGCGACCTCGTCCCGCACCCGGGGCGGATCTACCGTGGCGGCCGTGCTGGCGTTCTTCGCGGTGGTCATGGGCGGCGCGACGGCCAACATGGCGGGAGCCGCCGTGTCGTGCCTCGGCTTTCCTCACTGCCGGGAGGTCACCGCGGGAGGAGCTCCACTCTTCGCGCAGATCAGCCATCGCATCCTCGCTTTCCTGGTGCTGTTTCACCTCCTCGGCATGCTGTTCGCGCTGCGCAAGCGCGCGGAGCCGCCGGCCACGAAGTTGTGGGCGAAGATCGCGTTCGGCACGGCGCTGGCGCAGATCCTCGTGGCCGCCGCGATGGTGGAGATGGGACTGCCGCTGCATCTGCGCGTCCTGCACCAGGCTCTGGGCACGCTCGTGTGGCTCGTCGTGTTCGTCTTCGCCGCGGTCGCGCGCCAGCCGGCGAGATCATGACGTCAGCGGCCGCGCCGTCGGGGGGCCCGTTCGGCCGCGACCTGCTCGCGCTCACCAAGCCGCGTATCATAAGCCTCTTGCTCGTGACGACCGTGGCGCCGATGTACGTCGCCGGCCGGCCGCCGCTGTTGCTGATCCTGGCCGTGGTGATCGGCGGATACTTGATGGCGGGCGGCGCGAACGCGGTCAACATGTATTACGACCGCGACATCGACGATACGATGGCGCGTACGAAGCTCCGGCCGATTCCGAGCGGCAGGATGTCTCCCGTCGCGGTGCTGGCATTCGGTGTGGCGCTCGCGAGCGCGGCCACGTTTCTGCTAGCGCGGTTCGCGAACGTGCTCACCGCGGTGCTCGCGCTGGGCGGGTTCTACTTTTACGTCTTCATCTACACGCGCTGGCTCAAGCGCTCGACGCCGCAGAACATCGTCATCGGCGGGGCGGCGGGCGCGTTCCCGCCGCTGGTAGGCTGGGCCGCCGTCACCGGTGCGATCGATCTCACCGCGCTGTACCTGTTCGCCATCGTCTTTTATTGGACGCCGCCGCACTTCTGGGCGCTGGCCCTGCTCAAGCAGAAGGACTACGGCAAGGCGGGCATACCGATGGCGCCGCTGGTGTGGGGCGAGCGCGAGACCATGAACCAGATGCTCTGGTACATGTTCATCCTGATTCCGCTCACGGTGCTGCCGGTGACGTTCGGAGCGCTAGGTTGGATCTACCTGGCGAGCGCTCTGGTTCTGGACGCGATATTTCTCGGCGCCATCATCAAGCTGCGCGCGACGGCCGAGTGGCAGGGGTTGGCGTGGTGGCTGTACCGCTTCTCGCTGCTCTACCTCGCGCTGCTGTTCCTGGCGATGGCGGTGGACCGCGTCATTGCGCGGCCGTAGCCGGATTCGCCGGCGGGGCGGGATCGCCGAACTTCACGGTCACCGCCGCGCCATCGGCCCCGACGGTCAGCGGATGGCTCGTGACGCCGAGCGCTGGGTGCCATGCCTTGAGCGTGTACGACCCCGGGGGGACGCCATCCATCGAGAACGCGCCGCTCTCACCGGTAACGGCGAAGTACGGATGATCGAACGTCGCGACCCACGCGCGCATCCACGGGTGCGAAGTGGACTTGACCTCGAGCAGGACGGGCGCGGTGAGCTGGCGGTCGACCGGGATCACCTGGCCGGCGTCAGTGAACGGCAGATCAGTCATGGCCTCGCCCGTGCGCGAGTCGATCGCGTGGCTCCGGTAGATGACGGGATCGTCGTTCCGGACGTTCAGCGCGCCTCCCGCGACGATGGCCTGCACGCGCGGCGTGAAGACACACTTCTGCGACACCAGCTCGAAGCGCCGCGACATGGGCAGCGCGCGGCCGGTTCTGATGTCGTCGAGCCACACCACCACGTCCGCCAGCGAGCTGTCCCGCAACACGAGCGTGGGGACGGTGATGGCGGTGCCGCATACGTTCTGGTCGCGCGCGGGCGTCGCCGTCGAGTCTGCCGGAGGGGTGCCGGTGAACAGCACGGTGCCGTTCAGGCGCACGCCGTTCGTCACCGCGATCGGGCGTTACGGCTCGGTCGGGACGCCGATGACCGTGACACGCGGTCCGCTTCCGTTGGGAGACTTGGCGTACGCGGGCTCGTCGTCACGGGAGCACCCGGACAGACCCAGCACCAAGAGAGACGTGAGCGCCGCGATGCGCGGCATGAGCCATT
>JBPPMH010000174.1:0-19049 GCA_051305945.1 Gemmatimonadaceae bacterium | reverse complement strand
GATGAGACAATTCGTTGCACTTGGCGTACTCGCCCTGGTCGCGTGCAGCGACGGACCAGTTGGGTCTCCGAATCCACCGGACGCGTGCGCGCCGATTTTCGGCTTTGAGAGGGCACAGACGACGGCGTACTATCTGACAACGATCGACGGAGCGGCGCCACCGAAGACAATCTCCCTGCCGCAGGGTGCATCCACGGTGCGCAGCGGACAGCTCGAGCTCAGCAACGCCGGCACCGACTACCTCTGGGCATTCTACGCCGGGTCCGGGCCGCTCGGAGCGAGCACCATATTGGGCCAATTTGCACGGCCGCGTGAGGACGGACGCATCGACCTGTTCGTCGGCAACGAGCCCACCCAGGTCCGTGGAATAGCCAGCGTTGAAGGCAACGGTGCGGTGGCGCGCGTCGTAACCGAGGACCAGCCCACGCTCGGCATGAACGACATGGGCGCGCATGAGTTTCTCTTTGCGCGCTGCCCGTAGTTGAAAACGCGAGCATCGATCTGACACCTGTTCACGGGAGAATCGACAAATGAAGGAATCAAAGATCATCGCGATTGCCGGAGCCACGGGCGCCCAGGGAGGCGGCGTCGTGCGCGCGATTCTCGCGGATAGAAACGGCGGCTTCATTGCGCGCGCGCTGACGAGAGACCCCAACTCGGACAAAGCGATTGCGCTCGCGGACCTCGGCGCGGAAGTTGTCCAAGCGGACCTGCACGATCCGGCCAGCGTCAGGCGCGCGTTCGACGGCGCGCACGGCGCGTACTGCGTGACGTTCTTCTGGGCGCACATGTCGCCCGACACGGAGCTGGCGGAAGCGCGCAGCATGGCGGAAGCGGCGAAGGGCGCCGGCCTGCAGCACGTGATCTGGTCCACGCTCGAGGACACCCGCAAATCGGTGCCGCTGAGCGACAACCGCATGCCCACGCTCATGGGCAAGTACAAGGTCCCACACTTCGACGTGAAGGGTGAAGCCGACGCGCTGTTTGAAGCGAGCGGCGTGCCGGTGACCTATCTGATCGCCTCGTTCTACTGGGAGAACTTCATCTACTTCGGCATGAACCCGAAGAAGGGACCGGACGGGAAGCTCACCCTCTCACTGCCGATGGCGGACAAGAAGCTGTCGGGGATCGCCGCCGAAGACATCGGCAAGACGGCGTATGCGATCTTCAAGAAGGGCCCGGCGGCTACGGCAGGCAAGCGCATCGGTATTGCGGGAGAGCATCTGACCGGCGCGGAGATCTCCGCGAAGATGGGCAAGGCGCTGGGTCAGGAGATCACGTACAACGCCGTTCCGTTCGAAGTGTTCAGGAACCTCGGCTTCCCGGGCGCGGACGACCTCGGGAACATGTTCCAGTTCTATGCCGAGTTCGAGGAGCAGCTCGCGGGCACGCGCGACTTGGCGAAAGCACGCGCGCTAAACCCGGCGCTGCAGACGTTCGACCAGTGGCTGGCGCGCAACAAGGAGAAGATTCCGCTCGAGTGACGCAGTGCCGCCCCATGCGCGCTCGCCTGTCGGCCCGCGATGTCCCGGAGCCGAAAGCGCCGGACTGAAGCAACCGTCTGATCCGGGACGGGTTCCAACAGGCATGACTCAAATGAAACATGCCCTCGTCGCGCTCGCGCTCGGGGCAACAGCCACCGTGGCGTCCACGCAGGCCGCGCCCGCAATCGACGAAGCCGTGCTTATTCAGCAGCTCACGACGGCGCTGGACAGCCTGGCTCGCACCGGACAGTTCTCCGGCGTCGTCGCGCTGGCGAAGAACGGCGCTCCGGTATTCGAGCGCGCGTACGGTATGGCCAATCGCGCGACGTCGAAGCCGAACACCGTTGAGACGGTGTTCAATATCGGCTCCATCAACAAGATTTTTACCGCGACTGCGATCCGGCAGCTCGCGGCGGCGGGCAAGGTCGACCTCGACGGGACGGTCGACCTGTATTTGCCCGGCTATCCCAATCGCGACGTCGCCAGTCACGTGACCGTTCGCCAGCTTCTCGCCCACCGGGGTGGCGTCGCGGGCGACATCTTCGCGGCTCCGCCAGGAGACACCCGCGCGTCGCTGCGCCACAATCGCGACTTCCTCCCGCTGTTCGCGAACGAGCCGCTGGCATTCGAGCCGGGATCGCGGCAGGAATATTCGAACGCGGGCTACGTGTTGCTCGGACTCATCGTCGAGCGCGTATCCGGTGAGGATTATTACGAGTACGTGCGGAAGCACATCACCGAGCCAGCGGGGATGTCGCGAACGATGCACATGGCATCGGATTCGCTTCCGTCCGGCGTGGCCATCGGATACACCACCAGGACAGCGGATGGAGCACCGGGCGCTGCGCTTCGTCCCAACAGCGACATGCTTCCCGGCCGGGGCAGCTCCGCCGGCGGTGGTTACTCCACGACGCACGATCTCCTGCGGTTCCTGTCCGCGTTGCGCGCTGGCCGCATTCCGGGCGGTCCCCCCGCAGGGATCGGCGCGGCGGGCGGAGCGCCGGGGCTCAACGCCGTGATGGAGGGCGGACTGCCCGGCGGGTACGATCTCGTCGTTCTGGCCAATCTTGATCCGCCAGCGGCCATGCAAGTGGCCAGGTCAGTCCGGCAACTACTCGGCGCGCAGGACTGAGACAGTTGCCCGGGCTGTCGGGCACGCGCGCTAAACCCGGCGCTGCAGACATTCGACCAGTGGATGGCGCGCAACAAGGAGAAGATTCCGCTCGAATAGGCGAGGCTCCAGATGAGCGGGCTCAGGCCCAATCCTGGCGGCACTTAGCGTGGACCGTATCTTAGTCGGGTCGAATAACCGGCTCACCTAGACCATGACCGACCTCCGCTCGAGACTGCAGAAAAGCCTCAGCTCCTCCTATACGCTCGAGCGCGAGCTCGGTGGCGGCGGAATGAGCCGCGTGTTCCTGGCGGAAGAGAACGCGCTCGGCCGGAAGGTCGTCGTAAAAGTTCTTCCGGAAGAGATCAGCGCGGGTGTCAATGTCGAGCGGTTTCAGCGCGAGATCCAACTGGCCGCCAGGCTGCAGCATCCGCATATCGTGCAGGTGCTCGCAGCCGGCGAGGCAGATGGGATTCCCTACTACACGATGCCGTTCGTCGAAGGCGAGTCGGTGCGTGGCCGGCTGGGCCGCCTGGGTCCGTTCTCGATTACGGAAGCGATAGGAGTTCTGCGGGACGTGGCGCGGGCGCTGTCGTACGCGCACGAGCGCAACGTGGTTCACCGCGACATCAAGCCCGACAACGTCCTCCTGTCCGGCGGGTCCGCCACGGTAGCTGATTTCGGAATCGCGAAAGCCATCAGCGCCGCGCGCACCGATCCCGGCGTCGCCACTCTGACGCAGATGGGAACCTCCATCGGAACTCCGGCCTACATGGCGCCCGAGCAGGCGGCGGCGGATCCGTCGGCCGATCACCGATCGGACATCTACTCATTCGGCTGCCTCGGCTACGAGCTGCTCACCGGTCGGCCGCCCTTCATCGCCAAGACTCCGCAGAAACTCCTCGCCGCGCACATGGGCGAGGCTCCGGAGCCGATCGTGAGCCTGCGCCCCGACACACCGCCGGCGCTGGCGGAGCTGATCATGCGCTGCCTGTCGAAAGATGCCGACGACCGGCCGCAAAACGCGTCGGCGATCGTGCAGGTGCTCGACACGGTTACATCGGGCGGGGGCTACTCCGCGATGCCCGCGATCATGCTCGGCGGCCGCGGCATGCTGCGGAAGGCGCTGCTGCTGTACGCAGCGGCGTTCATCGTAGTGCCGCTGATAGCAAAAGCCGCGATCATTGTGATCGGGCTGCCCGAGTGGGTGTTCGCCGGCGCGCTGGCGGTTATGCTGCTCGGACTTCCGGTGATCCTGTTCACCGCGTATGTGCACCACGCGACGCGCCGAATGCTGACGAGCACGCCGATCGTCACGTCGGGCGGAACTACCGCCGTCGCTCAGGGCACCATGGCGACCATCGCGCTGAAGGCGAGTCCGCACGTGAGCTGGCGGCGGACGGCGATGGGCGGCGCGTACACGATCGGCGCGTTCATTCTGATCATTGGCGCGTACATGCTGCTTCGCCAGCTCGGTATCGGCCCCGTGGGATCGCTGATGGCGTCGGGCGCGCTGGAGCAGAACGAGCGCATCCTCGTCGCCGACTTCACCCCGCCCATCTCGGACACGACCCTGGGGCCCGTCATCACGGAAGCGTTCCGCACCGCGCTCGGTCAGTCGCAGGCGGTGAACGTGCTGCAGCAGAATGCCATGCGCGACGTCTTGCGCCGGATGCAGAAGCCACCCGGAACGCGCGTGGACTTCGCGCTGGCACGCGAGATCGCTACGCGCGAAGGAATCAAAGCCGTGGTGGACGGCAACATTCTGAGTATCGGCGGAAAATACGTGATCTCGCTCCGGCTGCTCTCGCCGCAGTCCGGCGAGACGCTCGGATCGTTCCGCGAGACGGCAGCAGACGAGGGCGACATTCTCGCCGCCATCGACGAGCTCGCCAAGGCGATGCGCGGCAAGGTCGGAGAGTCGCTCAAGTCCGTCCGGGGCGCGCCCCCGCTGGAGCAGGTGACCACGGGGTCATTGGACGCCTTGAAGAAGTACGTCCAGGGATCGGCCGCAGTCGGAGTGGACGGAGACTGGGCCCGCGGCGAAGCGCTGCTCAGGGAAGCGATCTCGCTGGACAGCGGCTTCGCGATGGCGTATCGCAAGCTCGCCGTCGAATATGGGAATCGAGGGAATCGACCGGCGGCGGACTCCCTGCTGCAAAAAGCCTTCCTCCATCGCGACAGGTTGAGCGACGCGGAGCGATATCTCCTGCTCGGCAGCTACTACTCGAGCGGTCCGCACCAGGACCTCACGCGATCGATCGCCGCGTACGAGCAGCTGCTGGAGCTGCAGCCGAGCAACACCGCCGCGATGAACAACCTCGCGAACATGTACCGATTCCAGCGCAACAACGCGAAAGCGGAGGAGCTATACCAGCGCGCGATCGCGACCGGACCCGTGTCGGCGGTTTACTACAGTAACCTGGCCGAAGTTTCCGTCAGGCTGGGTAAGCTGGCACAGGCTCACGAAGCCATCGACGCCTTCCTCACGGCTTTCCCCACCAACCCGAATGCGCTGTACACTAAAGCATTGTTGTTCGTGACGGTCGGAGAGTCGGACTCGGCGCGCGCGCTCGTTTCGACAGCGCTGCGCACGCAGGCGTCGCAGCCCGTGTCGCGCTCTGACCTGCTCGACCTGCTGGCAGTGATGGCTCGTACCGAAGGCAGGTTGGGCGAGGCGCGGAGGCTGCAGAGGGAGAGCGCCACCCTCCGCCGCACATTTACGGGGGACGACGCGCTGCTGGACGCCGATGGCGTGGAAGCAACGGAGCAGGGGTCGATATTGGCCGATCGAGCCGGGATGAAGCAGACTCTCGACCGGGCGCTCCAGCGCATCCCGCTCGCTTCGCTTCCGCTGAGCAGCCGGCCCCTCGCGACGCTAGTGCACCTGTACTCGTATGCGGGCGAGCCCGCGCGGGCGCGGGCATACCTCGGCGAGTGGGACCGGTCGCGGCAGCAGTTCCAGCGTCTGAACGATGCGATAACCCGCCAGGGCATGCTGGGGGCGATAGCGTCCGCGGAACGGCGCTTCGCCGACGCGATTCGGGATCTACGCGAGTCCGATCGTGAAGGTGATTGCGATTGGTGTTCATTGGTGCCGTTGGCGGATGCGTACGAGGCTTCGGGCAATCCGGATTCCGCCATCGTGGTCCTCACGCGGTTCGTGGACATGACGCGAGTGGCCAAGGTCTGGTCGAACAGCTTCGATCTCGCTCCGAGCCACGAGCGCCTCGGTCGCCTGTACGAAGCGAAGGGTGATCGCGCGAAGGCGTCCGCCCACTACGCGAAGTTCGTGGAGCTGTGGCGGAACGCGGATCCGTCGCTGCAGCCCCGGGTGCAGGCAGCCCGCCAGCGGGTCACGCAGCTGAGGGCCGCCGGAGCCGTCTGAGGGCTCGACCTACCAGGCTATTCTGTAATCCTTAGGCAGCACGCAGCACGCAGCAACCTCGCCCGCCGCCTAACTACTCGTTCTTGGCGGTCGGCTGGTCCGGGATGACGGCACCGCTGCTGGACGCAAGGAACTGGATCGGATCCACGGACCCGCCCCGCGTGAGGACTTCGAAGTGCACGTGCGGGCCAGTCGCGACGCCCGTCGCGCCGACCGTCGCGACCGCGGTGCCCATCTCCACCCGGTCCCCTACCTTCACCAGCGCCCGGCCACAGTGCGCCAGCCGGGTAACTATGCCGCCCGAGTGCTCCAGCTCGACCGTGAGACCGTATCCGACGCGCCAGCCGACGTAGCGCACGCGGCCGGAAGCCGGCGCGACAATGCGCGTCCCGTGCGGAGCAGCGAGGTCCACGCCCTTGTGCGCGCGGAAGATGTCGAGGATCGGGTGCATGCGCGATGTGGCAAACCGGCTGGATATCCGGCCCGAGACGGGCATCACCATGTTGCGGGGCGGAAGGCGCGCGGCACGCTCCCGCGCCACCAGCGCGCCCAGAGCTTCGACGCTGTCGAGCAGGCCGACCACCATTCTTTGCGACTCGGCCAGCTTGCCGGCGCTGGTGGCCGCGATGAAAGTCGTCTCGCGAGTCCAGGTCGCCGCCGTAGCCACCGTCACGACGAACAGGCTCCCGAGCACACCGACGGTGCGCGCGCGGATGCTGAGCTGACGGGTGCGGGCGCCGGGACGCGGCGGGACGAGGATGAGCGTCCACGAGCGCCTGCGCTCGCACCGCGGTGCTTTACTCAAACTCGAGCCCTGACCGGCTGCGCGGGCGTCTGCGCCAGCTCCAGCCGGCGCGACGCGGTTGGCGTCGCCGTCGAGACTGGAGCGGCGCCGATCGAGACCTGGCCGTGCAGCATCCCCCCTTCGCGCAGCAGCATGCTGTTGGCGCGGATCTCTCCGTGCACCGCGGCGCCCGGCTCGATTTCCACGCGGCCAGTCGCGTGCACGTTGCCGTGTATCGTGCCGGCGACGATCACGTCGCCAGCCTCGATGTCGCCGATGACTCCGCCGCCCGAGCCGACGATGAGCATTCCGGCGCGGTGCAGGCCGCCTTCGACGCGGCCGTCCACGCGAACAGTGCCATCGGTGTCGATCTCGCCCCGAAGAGTGAGGCGATCATCAATGATCGAGAGTCCCGAGGGACGATTTTGCGAACGCGCACCAAAAAGCTTCATAGTCTGCCGTCCTCCACGTGTAAAACCGCTTGGAGTGAGTCACCAGCTTGGCTCACGGAGCCGGTCTTCGCCAGCCCCCACGCGGCTTGTGTGCCCAGGACGGTTTTTCATCGGAATAGGCAACAGTTTCTCGCGGACAAACGGACGAATCAGCGAGCGGCGTGACCAACAAATGTGATACGTATCACGCCCGTTGGGCGGTTCAGCGTGCTCGCTGCGCGATTGCACGCTCGAATCGGGAGAAAGAGCTCTCGAGTTCCGTCATTAGCCGCGTCTTTGTCGTCTCGTCCGCAAACGAGTGGCGAAGTGACGCGCGGGCCATGGCCTTGAGCTGGGGATAGCCCAGCAGCTGATCCTGCACCGCGCGAACGTATTCCCTTGTCATCTCCGACCTCGCCACGCCTTCGTCGTCGGTGGACAGCGCGACCGGCACTCCGGCCGTCAGGTACGCGCGCAGGGGATGGTCCCTGCCCTTCACGCCGAGGATCACGTCGTTGCTCGTGAGGTTGATCTCCACGAGCACGCCACGCCGCGCCATTTCCGCGAGCAGCTCGTACGGCCGGTCCTCGTGCATCACCGACACGCCGTGTCCGATGCGCGAAGCACCAGCAACCTCCACCGCTTCGCGAACGTGGAAGCGCAGCCCCTCGGGAGGAACGAGCCCGCTCGCGAGCTCGCCGGCGTGCAGCGAGACCCGGACTCCCGGATACAGCGGCCGGAGCGCGCCGATCATGCGCATATGCAGCGAATAGTCGCGCATAGCGATCAGCGCGTCCTCCGGCTGCACGAGATTGAACCCGACCACGCGCGGATCGTCGCGCGCCAGGATGAAGCCCGTGAGAATCTGCGCGAATACCTGCTCCGGCGGCATTGCGCGCAAAACCTGATACAGCCAGCCTACCGCCACGGCGCAGCCGGGATCGGCCGCGGGCGTACCGCACGCGAGCACGGTGTCCCTCCGCGCCTCGACGCTGTCAATGCGGGCGCGCGCGAGCGCGACGACATCGCTCAACCTCAGAACGAGCAGCGTGTCACGCATCCGGACGAAATCTCCCAGCCACCCGGCCCGGTCGCCCAGCGAGCGCGCGGCCCCGCCGTCGGGCGTGAACATCAGCTCGAGATACGAGACCTTGCCGGCCGCGGCCCGGCTCGCGGCTTCGGCCAGCATGTCGCCCGTGCGCCGGCGCGTCGAGTACGTCCGGCCGAACGTCGCGAAGAACTGATCGTGGCCGTTGATCCGTGCCGAGTGCCAGTTGCGCATGGACAGCGCGTCGATCAGCGCCGAGTAGAGCGCGTCGTTGGCGAGCGCCAGCGTGGCGGCGACGGTGTCCGAACCGTTGGCGCATGGCCCGGGAATAATCCGAAGCTGCACGCTGCTTACGCACGCCCCGTCTTCCGCCGCCCAGCGGAGAAAGCTCTCCGCGTACACCGCGCCGCTCAGGTGGCTGTGCAGGTCCGCGCCCTTGGGCATCTCCCGCAGAAAAGCGACGAGAGCCGGCGTGTCCCAGCGGATGCTCTCGAGGTACGCGGTGGTCGTCGCTTCGTCGCCCGGCTCCTGCGCGGCGGATGCACCGGCGCAGAGCAGCAGCGCGAGCGCGGCCGCGCGGCGTGACAGCGACCTGAGCCGCGTGGCTCTCAAGCGTGCGCCCGCTGCGCCAGCAGCTGATTCACTTTCTTGGGATCGGCGCGGCCCTTCGACTTCTTCATGACCAGCCCCACGAGCACGCCTTGCAGCTTCGTCTCGCCGTTCCTGTACCTCGTGGCCTCCGCCGGATTCTCCCTGAGCACCTCGTCGATCCATTCCACGAGGGCGCTGTCGTCGCCCACCTTCTGCAAGCCCTCCTCGGCGGCGATCTGCACGGCCGGCTTGCCCGTCTCGACCATGCGCGCGAAGACGCGCTTCGCCGCGGTGTGGCTAAGCACGTCGTCGCGGACCATCCGCAGCAGCTCGCCCAGGTCCGCCGGACGCACCGGGAATTGGTCGATCCCCGCTCCCCCCGCGTTCACTGCGGCCGACACTTCGCCCATCACCCAGTTGAGCGCGGCCTTTGGATCGAGAGAAGCGCGCGCCACCGCCTCGAAGTATTCGCTCAACCCCGCGCTCGCCGTGAGCAGCTCGGCGTCGGCGGCGGACATCTCGAATTCCTCGACGATGCGCTTGCGCCGGGCGGCGGGCAGCTCCGGGATCGCATTGCCGACGCGAGCCACCCAGTCCATGTCCAGCACCAGCGGCGGAAGATCAGGCTCGGGAAAATAGCGGTAGTCGTGGCTTTCTTCCTTGGTCCGGCTCGGGCGCGTCTCGCCCTTGGCGCCGTCCCAGAGCATGGTCTGCTGCGTCACCTTTCCACCGCCCTTGAGCACGGCCACCTGGCGCGCGAACTCGGCGTCCAGCGCGCGCTCGACCGCGGAAAACGAGTTCATGTTCTTGACCTCGGTCTTGGTGCCGAGCGGCGTGGTTCCGCGAATGCGAGCGCTCACGTTCGCGTCCACGCGGAGGCTTCCCTCCTCCATGCTCACGTCGCTCACTCCGGAGTAGCTGAGGATCTGCTTGAGCAGCCTGAGATACGCGCCGGCTTCGGCCGCGGACCGCATGTCCGGCTCGCTCACGATCTCAATGAGCGGCACGCCGGCGCGGTTCAGGTCTATCGCGGTGGCGCCGGCATACCTGTCGTGCACCGACTTGCCGGCGTCCTCTTCCATGTGCACGCGCGTGATGCCGACGCGCACCGGCGCGCCGTCCTCCAGCTCGCCGATGGTCAGCCAGCCCTTCTCGGCGAGCGGACGGTCGTACTGCGAGATCTGGTAGCCCTTGGGAAGGTCGGGATAGAAATAGTTCTTGCGCGCGAAGACCGAAGTCGGGTTGACCTTGCAGTCGAGCGCGAGCGCCGCGCGCAGCGCGAGCTCCACCGCGTGCTGGTTGAGCACGGGCAGCGCGCCCGGCAGCGCAAGACAGACGGGACACACGTTGGTGTTCGGCGGCGCGCCGAAATCCGCGGAGCAGGAGCAGAACGCCTTGGTGCGGGTCTTGAGCTGCACATGGACCTCGAGACCGACCACC
Organism: Gemmatimonadaceae bacterium; assembly: GCA_051305945.1. Lineage (GTDB taxonomy): Bacteria > Gemmatimonadota > Gemmatimonadetes > Gemmatimonadales > Gemmatimonadaceae > JACDCY01. The sequence continues at coordinate 8,772 of JBPPMH010000174.1, read as the reverse complement.
ATCTCGTAGTCCTGACTGGTCGTGGCGCTCACGCGCCCTCTGCCGGCAGGAGCTCGCCGGCCAGCGCGCGCTCCAGTCCGAAGGCGGCCCGGAACATCACCGGCTCCTCGAAGTGCGGCGCGATGATCTGCCCGCCGATCGGCAGTCCCGGCGAGTCGCCGATCGGAATCGAGATCGCCGGCACTCCGGCCAGGTTGGCCCCCGCGGTGAAGATGTCGCTCAGGTACATCTCGTAGGGGTCCTTCACGGCGCCAAGCTCGAACGCGGGCGTCGGCGTCGTGGGCGTGAACAGCACGTGGACTCCGCTCGCGAAGACGTCCCGGAAGTCCTGCGCGATGAGCGTGCGCACCGCCTGCGCCTTCTTATAGTATGCGTCGTAATAGCCGGCCGAGAGCACGTACGTGCCGAGCAGTACGCGTCGCGTGACCTCGGCGCCGAATCCCCGCGCGCGGGTCGCCTCGTACATCCCGGTGAGGCCGCGCTCGGATTGCACGCGGAGCCCGTACCTGACGCCGTCGAAGCGCGCAAGATTAGACGAGGCTTCGGCCGGCGCGACGATGTAGTACACCGGGATGGTGTACTTCGTGTGGGGCAGCGACACCTCGCGCACTTCCGCGCCGAGCTCGCGGTACGCTTCCAGCGCGCGCTCGCATTCCCGCGCGATGCGCGGGTCGAGACCCTCCGGGAAATACTCCCGGGGCTTTCCGATCACGAGTCCCTTCAGTCCGGCGTTCTTCTCCAGCTCGTACCGAGGGACCGGGACGTCGGCGCTCGTCGAATCGAGCTGATCGCAGCCGGCGATGACCTGGAGTCCGATGGCCGCGTCCTCCACGGTGCGGGCCAGCACGCCGACCTGGTCGAGCGACGAGCCGAACGCGACGAGCCCGTACCGGCTCACTCGTCCGTACGTAGGCTTCACGCCGACGATGCCGCAGAACGAAGCCGGCTGCCGTACCGATCCGCCGGTTTCGGAGCCGAGCGCAAGCCGGACGATCCCCGCGGCAACCGCGGCGGCCGAGCCGCCGGACGATCCACCGGGAACGCGCCGGATGTCCACCGGATTTCTCGTGGGCCCGTACGCGCTGTTCTCGGTGGACGAGCCCATCGCGAACTCGTCCATGTTGGTCTTGCCGATCATCACCGCGCCGTTGGCGCGCAGCCTCCGCACGACCGTGGCCTCGAAGGGGCTGACGTAGCCTTCGAGAATTCGCGAGCCGCAGGTGGTGGGCATGTCCAGCGTCGCGATGTTGTCCTTCACCGCCACGGGGACACCCGCAAGACTCCCCGGCGCTTCGGCGCGCCCGATCAGCGCGGTCAGCTCCTTCGCTCGCTCCGTGGCCCGCTCGCGATCGGTGGAGAGGAAGATGTTCAGCGATTCCCTGCCGGCGCCGACGTCGTCCGCGCGGTCGAACGCGGCGCTCACGAGATCCGCCGCGACCACCCCGCCTTCGCGCACGCAGGCGACGCACTCGGCAAGCGGACGGGTCAGCAGCTTCGCCGCTGATTCCGGCGCGCGTGGCGGAGGCAGCTTCACGGAGAGCGCTCGGGCTCTGAGATGTCTTCGTGAGTGGCCAGGCGCGGCACGACCAGGAATCCGTCGCGCATCTCCGGCGCGAACGTGGCCGGCGCCTGCGCCAGCGCGTCCGAGGGTCCGTGATCCGGACGGAGGCGCTGGCCGCCCGAGCTGAGCCCTTCGGCGGGGAGCACGCGCTCGGTGCCTACCTTCGCCAGCTCCTCCATGTGTCCGAGAATCGAGTTGAGCTCGTGCGCGAGCGCGTCGAGCTTCCCCTCGTCCACGGCAATGTTCGCGAGCTTCGCGACCTTCAGCACGTCCTGCCGCGTCACCGCCATCAGCCCAGCCCCCTCTCGAGAGTAGTGTATGCGAGCTTGATCGTCTTCCGGCCGACGTTCTCGTCGTCGAAGTCGATCACCGCCTTCACGTCGCGCCCGACGCCCGTGATCTCCGCGATGGTGCCGCCGCCGAAGAGCCGGTGCTTGATCCGCTCGCCGCGCACGTACTGCGCTTCGTCCTGCGACGCGTCGATGTCCGGATCCCGCGCCGGCTTGCGCCATTCGGGCGTGCCATGGTTTCTCCGCTGTGCGCGCTCACCCCACGTCGCGCGCGACGGCGAGTCCACGAACATCGAGCGCCGGCCGAGCGAGCGGAGCTTGATCGTCTTGCGCTCCTCGAGCATGCCGGCGGGAATCTCCTTCAGGAAACGCGACCGCATGGACGGCATCGTCTCGCCGTTCCGCCGCCGCGTCTCGGCGTGCGTGAGGTACAGCTTCTTCTCGGCGCGCGTCACGCCCACGTAGAAGAGACGCCGCTCTTCCTCGAGGAGGGCGGGCTCGTCTATGGACTGGCCGAGTGGAAAGAGGCCGTCCTCCAGCCCGGCGACGATGACCAGCGGGAACTCGAGTCCCTTGGCGTTGTGCAGCGTCATGAGCGTTACGGCGTCGGCGGACGAGTCGAGCGCGTCCACGCCGGCGATGAGCATCGCGCGCTGGAGAAAGTGATCCAGCGGGGTGAGCCCCACCTCGCCGCCCTCCTCGACCACGAGCTCCGCTGCGCCGTTGATGAGCGCGTTGACGTTGTCGCTGCGATCGCGCGCCGACTCCGGCCCTTCGGCCTGGAGGTACGCGCCGTACTGGATGGTGTCTATGATTTCGCGGAGGAGTTCGTCCACGCTCGCGTCGACCGCCATCAGGCGGAACCGCGCGATCATGTCCGCGAATTCGGCGAGCGCCTTCCTCGCCGCGGGACGGAGCACGTCCACGAGATCCGCGCGCCCCGCGGCTTCGACCAGCGGGATCCCCGCCTTACGCGCGACCTCGGCGAGCGTCTCGATGCTGGTCTCGCCGAGCCCGCGCTTCGGGACAGATATCGCGCGACGGAACGCTTCGTCGTCCCACGGGTTCGCGATGAGCTTGAGGTAGCTCACGAGATCGCGAATCTCCCGCCGGTCATAAAAGCGGACGCTGCCCACGAGACGGTACGGCATCGCGTGCCGGCGGAACGAGTCCTCCAGCGCGCGACTCTGCGAGTTGGTGCGGTATAGCACCGCGGCGTCGCTCAAGGCGATTCCGTCGCGGCTCTGGCGAGCCTTGATCTCGTCCACGATCCACTCGGCTTCGTCACGCTCGTCCAGCGTAGCGACTTCGGTCACCTGCTCGCCGCCGGGTAGCGTGGCGCGGAGCGTTTTTCCTTTGCGTCCCACGTTCGCGCTGATCGCCGCGTTGGCCACCGCGAGAATGTTGGGCGTCGAGCGGTAGTTTTCCTCCAGCCGCACGACGCGCGCGGCGGGAAAGTGCCGCTCGAAGTCGAGGATGTTGCGGATGTCCGCGCCGCGCCAACCGTAGATGGACTGGTCGTCGTCGCCCACGACCATCACGTTCGTGTGCGAGTGCGCCAGCGACCGGATGAACTGGTACTGCGCGCGGTTCGTGTCCTGGTACTCGTCCACCAGGACGAAGCGGAACTGCTCCGAGTATCTGTCCCGGATCTCCGGATGGTCGCGGAAGATGCGCACCGGGAGGACGAGCAGATCGTCGAAGCTCACCGCGTTGGCGGAGCGCATCTCGGGCTCGAGCTCCGCGAACACAGCCGCGGCCGCGCGCGTGATCGGATCGAACGCCGACGCGGCCAGCTCTTCGGGAGTGGCGAGCGCGTTCTTGGCGTCGGAGATCTTGCCGGATATCGCCTTGGGAGTGACCTCCTTCGGCGAGATTCGCAGCCGTTCCATGAGCCGCTTGACCACGCCGAGCGTGTCGGTTTCGTCGTAAATGGTGTAGTTGGGCGTGCGGCCCACGAGCGCGGCGCTGCGCCGCAGCATCCGCGCTCCAATGGAATGGAACGTTCCGGACCACATCCCCCTCGGCTCCTCACCGAGCAGCCGGCCGATGCGCTCGCGCATCTCGCCCGCCGCCTTGTTGGTGAACGTCACCGTCAGGATGCGCGACGGATCCACGCCGTGGTGCTCGATGAGATTGGCGACGCGCGCGGTGAGCACGCGGGTCTTGCCGGAGCCCGCGCCGGCGAGGACCAGGATGGGACCCTCGAAATGCGCGACCGCTTCCTTCTGGGCCGGGTTCAGGCCGGAATGGATGTCAGCGGTCGCGATTGAGGTCATCCATCAAAGATAAGATGCCGGAGGGCTGAGAGTCCGAGAGTGGAGGACGGGATTCGAGTTGGTGAGTTGCCAGAGGCCCAGCGCGCCAGAAAGCCAGGAATGCGTTGTCAACTGAATCGCTGGACTGCTGGCTGTCTGGCAACTCGCCAACTCGCGCCTCTGCCGGATTCTCGAAGCCAGCCTACCCGAGAATGATGTCGAATGTCGCCCCATTTTCCGTAGGGAGCAGAATGAGCTTCCCCCCGTGATTGTCCCGGACGATCCTCCGCGCGAGCGACAATCCGATCCCCCATCCCTTCTCTTTCGTGGAGAATCCGGCCTCGAATATCTCCTTGCGGATCTCGCGTGGGACGCCGGGGCCGTCGTCGGCGATACGGATGCGTACTCCGCCTTCCGGCAGCGTCGTGCTCGAGATGGACACACGGCCTCCGCGGCCGCCGAGCGCGTCCAGCGCGTTCTTGGTGACCGCCTCGATCGCCCACTCCAACAGGACGGGGTCGCCCTCGACGATGGCCGTCCCGTCGCTGGAGGACTCGATCGTCACGCGCCGCGCCAGCGTCGGCACGCGGCGGCGGAAATACTGCGCGACGCGCTCCGCTATCTCGGCCACGTCCACGCGCTCCTTTTTGGGCGGTCGGCCGATGCGCTCGAAGCGGTGCGAGATCCGGCCGAGCCGCTCGAGATCGCCCCCCATGTGCGCCACGGCGTTCGTGGTGATCGGATCGGTGTCCTGCTCGCCGAGCAGCTCGATCCAGCCGCTGAGGCTCGACAGCGGCGTGCCTAGCTGGTGCGCCGACTCGCGCGCCATCCCGGCCCAGATCTGCTCGCGATCGGCGCGCGACCGCGTTCGCAGGGCGTACGCGCCCGCGATCAGCAGCGTCAAGAGCACACCGGACAGCAGATACGGCACGACTTTGAGTCCGCGGACGAGCGGCGTGTTGCCGTAGTGCACCGTGCCTATGCCGGGCTCCGTCACCGGCGTGTTCTCACCGTCGAGCCGCCGGACGTATTCCCGCACGCGGGCCGGATCGTACGGCTCCTCGAACGGAAGATTGACCGCGTGCGTCGGATTGCCGGCGGTGTCCGTCAGCACCAGCGGCACGCCCGCTTCGCGGATGTGCATGGACAGGTCGAGCAGCGCGGCGTTGGCCGCGTCGGGGTTCGTGTCGTTCAGCGCGTCGTACACGCGGGCGTACATTTGGCCAACGCGCGACGCCTCGCCGCGCAGGTCGCGCACGACGGTCTGGGTGTACACCACGTACCACGTGAGCAGCGCGATCACTCCAACGATGGCGAGCATTGCCGGAGCGCTTCGCCGCATGTGCTAGGTCAGCCGGTCGGTCCGGGTGTACGGGCGGAGCGCTTCCGGGAGGAGCACACTTCCGTCCGCCTGAAGCCCGTGCTCGAGCAGCGCCGCGATGATCCGCGGCAATGCCAGCCCCGACCCGTTGAGCGTGTGCACGAAGCGCGGCTTGCCGCCGTCGGCGGGCCGGTAGCGGATGTCGGCGCGCCGCGCCTGAAAGTCGGTGAACGTGCTGCAGGAAGAAACCTCTAGCCACTTCCCCACTCCCGGCGCGAACACCTCGAGGTCGTATGTCTTCGCGCTGGCGAAGCCTGTGTCGCCGGCCGCGAGCAGCACCACCCTGTACGGCAGCTCCAGCAGCTGCAGCACGCGCTCGGCGTGTCCCGTGAGCAGCTCGAGCTCGGCGGCCGAGCGCTCGGGCACGGCGTAGCGGACCAGCTCCACCTTGTCGAACTCGTGCACGCGCAATAGCCCGCGCGTGTCCTTGCCGTGCGATCCCGCTTCGCGCCTGAAGCAGGGCGAGTACGCGGCGAAGCTCTTCGGCAGATCGGACTCGAGCAGAATCTCTTCGCGGTAGAGATTCGTGAGCGGGACTTCCGCCGTCGGGATGAGGAAGAGGTCGTCTTCCTTCAGCGCGTACATGTCGTCCTCGAACTTCGGCAGCTGCGAGGTGCCGGTCATGGCAGCGCGGTTCACCAGCACCGGGACCCACGTCTCCTCGTAGCCGTGCTCGCGCGTGTGGAGGTCGAGCATCAGGTTGAGCAGCGCTCGAACGAGCCGCGCCCCCTCGCCGCGAAACACGATGAAGCCGGACCCGGCGATCTTCGCGCCGCGCGCCATGTCGATGATGCCGAGCTTCTCGCCGGTCTCCCAGTGGGGCGCTACGCCGTCGGCCGCGCGCGGCGTCCCCCACTCGCGCACGACCTTGTTGCTTTCCTCGCCGCCGCTTTGCACGTCGTCGAGCACGGCGTTCGGCAGCTGGAGCAGAAGCTGCTCGAGCTCGCCCTCGGCGGCGGCCAGCTCCGTTTCGAGGCGCGCGATCTCGTCGCCGAGCGCCCGTGAGCTCGCCTGCGCCTCGTCAGCGCTCTCGCCCGCCTTCTTCCTGCGCGACACTTCCTGGCTCAGCGCGTTGCGCGCGGCTTTGCGCTCCTCTACCGCCTGGATCGTCGCGCGTCGGTCGCGGTCCAGCTCGACGGCGCGGTCGATCGTGGGCGCAAGGGTGTCTTCCTGGCCGCGGCGACGCATGGCCGCGCGCAGATCACCCGCCTGCTCGCGCAGCGCGCGAAGGTCGTGCATTCAGTTCTTCGGCAGACCCGGCGCGAAGGAGCGGAAGCCGCAGTTGGGGTTCGCGACCAGCCGGAACCATATCGCGTCGGTGCCGGTCGAGACGCTGTCCACCACGATCTTCGAGTAGATGTTGGGCGAGAGAGCGAAGGTGCAAAGATCGCCCTGGCGGTTGCGGCGGGCCTCGATCACCACTACTTCGCCGACGCTCACCGTCAGCGGCTCCTCGGTCTCGTAGCTGCCCGTGGGCGCGCGCTGCACGCTCTCGAACGTCCCTTCGACCTTGCGCAGGCCGACCTCGCTGACGCCGGTCAGCGGGAAGACGACGAGCTTCACCGGGTAGAGCACGACGCGCCGCTGCGCGTCTAGGTCGAAGACGACGTCGAAGTTGGCGGCGGAATTGACCGGAGTGACGGTGCCGAATGGCGTGTCGAGCGCGCTCGGCGTCTGCGGGCCCGATCCGGTGAGCGGAAAGACGCTCAGCGTGTCGAACTGCACCTCGGCCGTGGCTTCGAGGCCGGTGACGTCGCCGCACGCGGCGACTACTCCCCCGCCGAAGGCGAGTGATAAGATCGTGGCAAGGGCGCCGGCGCGGGCGCGGGCAACGCGCGGGATGCAGCGCGTGGATAGATCGGAAACGATTGGCAGGTGTGGCTCCGGTTAAGGGTTGTAACGTATTGCCCAAGTCACGGCACTTCAAGCGATTGCAGTTTGACAACTCTCGGTGTCCGCCGGTTGTCGCCCGCTGTTAGTTTTGGACAATGACGGCTGAAACCATCGGAAAGCGGCGGATCCTGGTCGCGGACGACGAGCCGCACATCGGGCGGATCATCCAGATGAAGCTCGAGCAGGGGCCGTTCGAGGTGGTGCTTGCCGAGGACGGCGAGGCGGCGCTGGAGGTCATCGAGCGCGACCTCAAGATCGCCCTGGTCGTCCTCGACCTGATGATGCCCAAGCTGAGCGGACTGGACGTGTTGGCGCGGGTGCGCGCCAACGAATCGACGCGGGCGCTCCCGACGGTGATCCTCACCGCTGCCGGCGAGGAGGAACAGCAGCGCAACGCGCTTCGCCTCGGCGCCACGGAGTTTCTCACCAAGCCGTTCAGCCCCAAGAAGCTGTATACCATGGTCGCGCAGCTGCTCGGCGTCCCTGTGCCGCCCCAGACGACGGGCGAGCAATCCAGCCTGGACAAGGGCTGATGCGCCGAATCGAGTTGGGGGCGCCACGATGACGCGATGGGGGGTGATACTCGCCGGCGGCATCGGATCGCGCTTCTGGCCGCTGAGCACGCCTTCGCGGCCCAAGCAGCTGCTGCCGCTGGTGGACGGAGAGCCGCTGCTGGCCAACGCCGCGCGCCGGATGGCGCTGGTGGCCGAGCCCACGAACACGCTCGTCCTCACCAACGCCGAGCTACGGGAGTCGGTCGCGCGCGCGCTGCCGCGGGTTCCGCCGGAAAACGTGATCCCGGAGCCGCGGCCGAGCGGCACCGCCGCGGCGCTCGCCTGGGCCGCGTCGGAGATCATCGCGCGCGACAGGGACGGCACGATGATCTGCATCCACGCCGATTGGGCCATCAAGGACGACGCCCTGTTCGCCGAGACGCTGCGGAACGCCGCGACTCTCGCGGAGTCGAAGCGCGCGCTGGTCACGGTAGGGATCGTCCCGACCCGCCCCGACACCGGGTTCGGCTACATCGAGCCGGGCGCGCCGGTGGACGCCGGCTTCCGCGTCCGGCGCTTCATCGAGAAGCCGGACCGTGAAGGCGCGAAGTTGCTGCTCGCCTCGGGCGCGCTGTGGAACTCCGGCATCTTCTGCTGGCGCGCGAGCGATTTTCTGGACGAGGTGCGGCGACATTCGCCGGAGGTCACGCCCGCGTTGGAGCGGCACGCGATCCCGCGCGGGCGCTCGCGGGACGAGTTTTTCGCGTTCGTGAAGTCGGTGTCCGTGGACGTCGGCGTGCTGGAGCGCAGTTCGAACGTGCTGGTGATGCGGGGCGAGTTCGGCTGGGACGACATCGGCACGTGGAGCGCGCTCCGCCGCGCGCGCGCCGCGGAC
>JBPPMH010000173.1:0-35336 GCA_051305945.1 Gemmatimonadaceae bacterium | reverse complement strand
GAGTTCACGGACGGGATGCCGTGGATCCATCTCGACATCGCCGGCACCGCGTACTCCGAGACGGACCTGGTCGCTCTGCCGAAGGGGCCTACGGGCGTTCCGGTCGGGACGTTCGTCGAGTTCGTCCGGGGTCGGGCGAGCTGAAGCGGATAGCATGACGCCAGTTCGCCTCGGCGCCCTCGTCGGGGCCGTAGTGCTCATGGCTCTCGGCGCGACGTCCACGCAGGCGCGTGCGCAAGTGGTGCCGCCGCCTGCGAGCGAGCAGCCGATCCCGCCCAAAGAGCCGCCGGACACCATGCCGCCGGACACGGTCAGGCGCGACACGATCAAGGTGGAGATCGGCAGGCTCCGCATGCCCGCCACGTACGACATCGGCCCGCAGTACCGCTGGGACAGGGAAGCGATGTTTGCGAGCGGCGCGCTCACGGTCACGGATCTGCTGGCGCGAATCCCGGAGCTCACGGTCTTCCGGTCAGGCTGGCTCGCTACGCCGCAGACCGTGGCGCACAACGGGAGCTTCGAGCGGATCCGCTTCTTCTACGACGGCGTCGAGCTCGACCCGATGGATCCGCGGCACCCTGGATTGCACGACCTCGCCGCCATCCAGATCTGGACGCTGCAGGAGGTGGCCATCGAGCGCGCCGCCGGAGAGATACGCGTGCACATGCGCAGCTGGGGCGTCGAGCGCACGACCCCGTACACGCGCACCGACGTGGTCACGGGGAGCGAAGAGACCGACATCTATCGCGGCTTTTACGGCAAGCGATACAATCGCGGGCAGGTGCTGCAGCTCGCCGCGCAACAGTCGAGCACCCAGAACCAGCGCTTCGGCGGCGGAGGTGGCGGGCTGTCGCTGTTCGGCCGGGTCGGAATCGGCCGCCGGCTGTGGAGCGTGGATGCGACGGCGAATCGCACGCACTTCGGGCGCGACCGGCAGGACGCGTTCGTGGCCGGCCAGGCGATCCCGCCGTATGACGCGATGCACACCACCGCCTACCTGCGCGGCTCCCTCGGCGCCGTGGGCTCGGGGCCGTGGCTCGAGCTGGTTGCGGCGTCGCAGGAGATCAAGGAATCGAGCCCGGTCATAACTGCCGAGCAGATGGCGACGCGTGGGTTCGTGGCCGACAGCGCTGACACCACGCGATCGCGCACGCAGCTCGTCGCGACAGCGGGCTTCAACCGCTGGGGCGCGTCCATCACGCTGACGGAGCGGCTGCGCCGGTACGAGGGCGAAGCGTTCAACGCGTTCAGTGCCCGGGCGGAGATAGATACGAGACTGGTCGCCGCTGGCGTCTTCGCCGAATACGACGACGAGCGCGATGTGCGGCGAACCGACGGCAATCTGCGGCTCACTCCGCTGCCTTTCATCGCTTTCGCGGGGGGAGTGTCGGAGCAGACGGCAGAAGGACCCCGCGCGGCGGTACCCGACTCGCGATCCGTGCGCGGCGAGGCCGGGTTGCGGCTGTTCGGGCCCTGGCTGTACGCCGGCATGGTGCGGTCGGACACGGTATTCACCCGTGCGCCGTCGATGTACGATACGGCGTACGTGGCGTTGGGCGCCGCCTCGCGCACCGCGACGTACGGTGGAGTCCGCGGCGCCATCTGGCGCGGATTGGGCGCGGAAGCGCACTACACGCGCTGGGGCGCGGGGCAGGGATATCTGCCGGAGTATCAGACGCACGTCGAGCTGAACTTCGCCACGCGCTGGCTGTCGCGGTTTCCGCGCGGCGATTTCGCGGTGCACAGCTGGATAGCGTACGACTACCGGCCGTCCGTGTCGTTTCCGACCCGGAGCGGTACGCCGGAGATCACGATCCCGAGCCATGTTGTCTCCGGCCTGCTGGAGATCCGGATCATGCGGGCGGCGATCACATATCAAACGCGGAACATGTTCGGACTCCAGCATGACATCGTACCGGGCTATCTCGTTCGCCAGGTCCAGATATACGGCGTGAGGTGGGATTTCTGGAACTAACTGTATGTATCATAGCAACTTGGGTAGCCACTAATGATAAATAGCATGACCGGCTTCGGCACTGCCGAAGGGACGGTCGGGCAGGCGCGGGTGACGGTCGAAGTACGGACCGTGAACCACCGCTTCTTCAACTCCAGCATCAAGCTCCCCTCGGCCTTCAGCGCCTGGGAGGGTGAGGTTCGCGACGCGCTGCGCCGGCAAATCGCGCGCGGTCACGTTTCTCTGAGCGCGCGAGTCGAGCGGGCCGAGGAGTCGCCGATCCAGGTGGACGAGACGCGTTTCGCCGCCTACGTCGCCCAGCTCAAGGAGCTGGGTCGGCGGCACGGACTCGCCGGTGAGCTGGACCTCGCGACGGTGCTCCGGCTGCCCGGCGTCGTCGTGACTGGAGCGGTGGAGGAAGTGGGCGGCTCCGCCGCGGAGCTCGTGGCCATCGTGGACCAGGCGGCGCAGGCCCTCATGCAGATGCGGAGGGAAGAGGGTGGACGACTGGCGCAGTCAATCCGCGAGCGGCTCGACGTCATCGAGTACGCGCTCGGGCGCCTGGCCGAGCGCTCTCCGCTCCGGCTCGTCGAGCAGAAGACCCGGCTCGAGCGCGCGGTAGCGGAGCTCGCCGGTGGAGTCGCCGTGGATCCTCAGCGGCTGGCGCAGGAGATCGCGATAATCGCCGACCGACTCGACGTTTCGGAGGAGCTGGACCGGTTCCAGTCGCATCTGCGGTCGTTCAGGGATACGCTCGACGACGACGGCCGCGAGCCCGTGGGAAAGCGACTCTCGTTCGTGTTGCAGGAGATGCTGCGCGAGGCCAACACCACCGGCAGCAAGGCGAACGACGCGACGATGCTCGCCGAGGTCGTATCCATCAAGGAAGAGCTGGAGCGGATCCGCGAGCAGGTCGAGAACCTCGAGTGACTCCTTTCCACGTGATCCTGTCGTCGCCTTCGGGTGGCGGAAAGACGACGATCGCGCGGGCGCTGCTCGCCCAGCGCCGGGACGTGGGCTACTCGGTCTCGTGTACCACGCGGCAGCCGCGGCACGGCGAGGTGGACGGGGTCGATTATTTCTTTCTGACGGCCGACGAGTTTGACCTGTCGGCGAGCCGCGGCGAATTCGCGGAATGGGCGGTGGTGCATGGGCAGCGCTACGGCACGCTCAAGCGGGAAGTGGAGCGGGTGCTGTCGGCCGGGAAGCACGTCATCATGGACATAGACGTGCAGGGCGCGCGGCAGCTGGCGGATGCGTTCCCCGAGTCCGCGATGGTCTTCGTCCTGCCTCCGTCGGCGGACGTGCTGGTGGAGCGCCTCCGCAATCGCCGGAGCGAGGGGCCCCAGGCGCTGATACAGCGCCTGAAGACCGCCGTAGAGGAATTAAAGGCGGTTTCCATGTATCATTACATGGTCACGAACGACCGCCTGGACGTGGCGGTCGCCCGCGTGTCGTCGATAATCGACGCCGAGGCGGTAAGCCGGCAGCGCACACAGCAGTCCGCGGACGCCGATGTCGGCGCGCTCATCGAGCAGTTGCAGATCGAAATCAGAAAACAACAGGAGATGGAATAGATGCGAGTTTTCACGCCCGAAGAAGCGGCGCGCAACGCCACCAACAAGTACCTCGCGGTGCTCGTCGCGGCGAAGTACGCGCGCGTGCTCAACGAATTCCCGGCCGGAATGTCCCGCGAGGTCAAGCTGACCACGCGCGCGATGGAGGAGCTGTCGAGCGGAACGATCGAGTACAAGGTCATTCCGCGCCGCAAGGCGGAGTAGTTTCCCGCGCGCCCGTACGATTCGCGGCGGGTCCTGCTCGGAGTATCCGGAGGGATCGCTGCCTACAAGTCGGTATCGCTTGCAAGGCTTCTCACGCAGGCGGGCGCGCAGGTTGACGTAGTACTGACCCGGGCCGCGCTGGAGTTCGTCGGCGCGATCACGTTCGAGGCGGTGACCGGAAGGCAGGCGCTTGCCGAGATATTCGAGCCCGGGCACGCCCTGGATCATATACGGCTGGCGCGCGAAGCGGACGTCGTCGTCATAGCTCCCGCCACCGCTGACCTCATGGCGCGCGCCGCGCACGGCCACGCCGACGATCTGCTGACCGCGAGCCTGCTGGCGACCAGCGCGCCGGTGCTGTTTGTCCCCGCAATGAACGACCACATGTGGGCACACCCGCAGACCGGGCGGAACGTCGCGCACCTGCGCGAGATCGGCTACCGCGTGCTCGACCCCGACGAGGGTCCGCTCGCCGTCGGTGAAGGCAGTGGGCCGGGTCGTATGCCCGAGCCGGACACGATCTTCGCCCACCTCGGCCGCATTCTGGAATCGGACAACACGCTGCGCGGCCGACGGGTGCTCGTCACCACGGGGGCGACGCGCGAGCCGGTGGATCCAGTGCGGTTCATCTCGAACCACAGCACGGGGAAGATGGGCGCGGCGATCGCGGCCGCCGCCTGGCGCCGGGGCGCCGACGTGACGCTGATCGCCGGACACACCGACGTTCCGCTGCCCGGCGGGCCGCGGGTGGTCCGTGCGGACACGACCGAAGCCATGGCGCGGGCGGTGGCGGGCGAGATTGGCGCGGCCGACGCGTTGATCATGGCCGCCGCTCCCGCCGATTTCACCGTGAAGAGCGCGGCTTCCAGCAAGATGAAGAGGGAAGGCGGCACGCCCACGCTCGACCTCGTGGAGACAGCCGACATCCTGAAGGCGACGTCGGCCGCGAGGAAGAAAGGGTCGGTCGTCGTCGGGTTCGCGCTCGAGACCGGCGACGCGGCGCGGCGCGGCGAAGAGAAGCTGCGCGGCAAGAGCCTCGACATGATCGTGGTGAACGACCAGAACGAAGAAGGCGCCGGCTTCGGCGGCGACACCAACCGCGTCACGCTGCTGTCGCGCGGCGGCAAGCGGGAAGAGCTGCCGCTCATGCTCAAGACCGAGCTGGCGGAGACCCTGCTCGACCGCGTAGGAGCCATGCTGAATGGACCCTAGAGAGCAGCTGCGGGTCTACCTGGAGCAGCGCCGCGAGACGGGCGAGACCGAGCTGGTGCTCGACAAGCTCTCCATAGACGAGGTTCTCCGGATCATCGCGGGGCAAGTGTCGTCCGCGCGCGGCACGGCCGTGGCCGCGGCTGCTGCCGCCGAGATGGAGCATCCGACTAGCGCGCGCGCGGCGGAGCCGGGAAGCGCCGACTGGCGCGAGGCCTTGCGTGAGGCCGGCGTGGCTCAGCCTGCGGCGGAGGCGCCTAAGCCGGCCGGTATTCCGCGGCTCGCGTTCCCGCAGCCCGGGCACGAAGCCGGCGCTCCTGGCGCGGTCGAGGAGTTCAGGACCGGGATCGTCGTGGGCGCCACCGACTCGGAGCTGTTCCACAGTCCGTTCGCGCGCCTGGAATCGCTCGAAGCGATCGCCGAGACCGTGCGCGGCTGCACCCTCTGCGGGCTCTACGCTACCGCTACGCAGTCGGTTCCGGGCGAGGGGTCTCCGACTGCGGATCTGGTGTGCGTCGGAGAGGCGCCGGGTGCCAACGAGGACGCGACTGGCCGTCCGTTTGTGGGAGAAGCCGGAAAACTCCTAACGAAGATTCTCGAAGCTATCAAGCTCTCACGCGAAGAAGTTTTTATCTGTAACGTGCTTAAGCATCGGCCGCCCGGAAATCGCAATCCGCTTCCGGCCGAGGTCGAAGCGTGCTCCCCGTATCTGGTCCGTCAGCTGGAGCTGATCCAGCCCAAGGTGATCGTCGCATTCGGAACATTCGCAGCTCAGACGTTGCTCAACACGAAATCCTCGCTGAGTCAGCTCCGCGGGTTCGTGCACCGATATTACGGAACGCCCCTGATCGTCACCTATCACCCGGCCGCGCTGCTGCGCAATCCAGCGTGGAAGCGGCCAACGTGGAACGATGTCCAGCTCGCCCGCAGAATTCTCGATAACGCCAGGCAAGGGTCGTGATCCTTTCCGCGACCGTCAGCCGCCGTATTCGGAGGATGCCGAACAAGCGGTAATCTCCGCGATGCTGCTCGACTCGGACGCGGTGCTCCGTGCGACGGAGTTCGTGGACGACTCGATGTTTCATCGCGAGGCGCACCGCAGGATCATCCGCGCCATCCTCGCTCTCGCCGAGCGCGGCGACGTCATCGATCCGCTCACCCTCTCGGAAGAGCTGTCGCGCAGGGGCGACCTCCAGGCGGCCGGCGGCAAGGATTACATCTCCGAGCTGCTCGACATGGTGCCGACCGCGGCCAACGTCGAGTACCACGCCAAGATCGTGCGGGAGAAGGCGCTCCGGCGCAGGCTCATAGAGGTGTCCACGGCGATCGTCAGCGAGGCGTTCGACTCGCCGCTGGCCGCGCCCGAGCTGCTCGACGAAGCTGAGCACAAGATCTTCCAGATCAACAAGTCGCGCGGGCGCGAGGCGTTCACGCGCATCAAGGAGCTGCTCTGGCCCACGATGGAGCGGATCGAGAAGCTCCAGAGCAGCGGCGCGACGCTAACCGGCGTCGGAAGCGGCTTCAAGGATCTCGACGAGCTGACGGCGGGATTCCAGCCGAGCGATCTCGTCATCATCGCCGCGCGGCCGTCCATGGGAAAGACCGCCTTCGCGCTCAACATCGCGCAGAACTCGGCGCTCGACAACAACATCCCCATCTGCATCTTCTCGATGGAGATGAGCAAGGAAGCCATCGTGCAGCGGCTGCTCACCTCCGAGGGGCGCGTGGACGCGCAGCGGCTGCGGAAGGGCAAGCTGCAGGACGAGGAGTTCGTACGGCTGGGGCGCGCCGCCGGGCTGCTTAGCCACGCCCCGATATGGATCGATGACACGCCGGGCCTCACGCTGCTCGAGCTTCGCTCCAAGGCGAGGCGACTCAAGATGGAGAGCGACGTGCAGATGGTGATCGTGGACTACCTGCAGCTCATGCAAGGCCCGACCAACGTGGAGAGCCGGCAGCAGGAGATCAGTTACATCTCTCGCTCGCTCAAGGCGCTCGCGCGCGAGCTGAACGTGCCGGTCGTCGCGCTGTCGCAGCTGTCGCGCGCGCCTGAGCAGCGGACCGGTGAAGGGAAGCGGCCGCAGCTCTCCGACCTCCGCGAGTCGGGCGCGATCGAGCAGGACGCGGATCTCGTCATGTTCATCTACCGGCAGGAAGTGTACGACGGCGCGACCGACAAGGACGGCAACTCGCTCGAAGGGCGCGCCGAGATCATCGTCGGCAAGCAGCGCAACGGGCCGACGGGGCTCGTGAACCTGTACTTCAACAAGGCATACACTCGCTTCGACAACTTCTCGGCGAGGGCCACGGGCCCTGAGATCGTCCGCACCGGGTAGCGGGTGAGTCCGAAGGCAGTCACCGTCCACCGTTGCACGAGTTGTGGGGCCGACCACCCGAAGTGGGCCGGCCGCTGCGACGTGTGCGGCGAGTGGAACACGCTCGTTGAAGAGCCCATGGCCGCGCGCAAGACGGGGAAGAGCCCCGCACGCGCCCGGAAGGCCGGACACGCCGCCGGCGCGACGGCGATCCTGCGCGACGTCAGCGGGGCCGAGAGCGCGCGCTGGACCACCGGCATCAACGAGTTCGACTTCGTGCTCGGCGGCGGAGTGGTGCCGGGCTCGATGGTGCTCGTCGGCGGCGAGCCTGGGATCGGCAAGTCCACGCTGCTGCTCCAGGTCGCCGCGCGGCTCCAGGCCCGGCCGCTGCGTTCGCTGTACGTGTCGGGCGAAGAGTCCGCGCTCCAGGTGAAGCTGCGCTCCGACCGGCTCACCGATGGCGCGGGTGACGTAGAGCTGCTCAACGAGACTTCGCTCGAAACCATCATCGCTACGGCCGGTGCCGGGCGGTACGACGTGGTGTTCGTGGACTCGATCCAGACCGTGTACACGGAAGAGCTCGAAGGCGCGCCCGGAAGCGTGGGCCAGGTGCGCGAGTGCGCCGCGCGGCTCATGCGCTTTGCTAAGGACAGCGGGACCGCGGTGCTCGTCGTGGGCCACGTCACCAAGTCCGGCGGCATAGCGGGCCCAAAGACGCTCGAGCACATCGTGGACACCGTTCTCTATTTCGAGGGCGAGGGCACGGCCGAGCACCGCGTGCTGCGCGCGACGAAGAACCGGTTCGGCAGCGTGGACGAGATCGGGGTCTTCCGCATGAGCGGCGAAGGGCTCGTCGCGGTCGGTAATCCGTCGGAGCTGTTCCTCGGCGACCGCTCGCGCGACACGTCGGGGAGCGCGGTCACCGCGCTGATGGAAGGCTCGCGACCGCTGCTCGTGGAAGTGCAGGGGCTCGCGGCGAAGTCCGGCTACGGCACGCCGCAGCGCGTCGCGACGGGCTATGACTCGAAGCGGCTCGCGCTCCTGCTCGCCGTGCTCGAGCGGCGCGCCGGCCTCTCGTTCTCGCAGATGGACGTGTTCCTCAACATCGCGGGCGGCATCCGGATGCAGGAGCCCGCGGGCGATCTCGCGGTCGCAACCGCGCTGGCGTCGAGCGTGTTCGACCGCGCGCTGCCCACAGACGCGATGTTCATCGGTGAGGTGGGCCTGGGCGGCGAGATCAGGCCTGTCGCGCAGGTCGAGCGTCGGCTCGCGGAGGGCGCCAAGCTCGGCATCACCCGCGCGTACGTCGCGACGCGCGGCGTGCCGTCGCGGCCGGTCAAAGGCGTGACGGTGCGCGGAACCGCGTCGGTGCAGGAGTTGTTCGAGACGGTCTTTGCGTGAGCGCCCTTGCGCGTGACGTAGGAGTCGTCATCGTCGCGGCCGGCAAGGGAAGCCGAACGGGCTCGAGCGAGCTCAAGCAGTTCCGCTGGGTGGCCGGCAAGCCGATGCTGCTGCACAGCGTGCAGGCCTTCCACGACCGTGACGACGTGGCGCTCGTCGTCTGCGTCCTCCCGCGCGAGCACGCGGGCGATCCACCCGCGTGGCTCTTCCAGTGCGACGTCGAGCGGTTGCTGATCTCCACGGGAGGCCGGGAGCGATCGGACTCCGTCGCCAACGGGATCGAGGATCTGCCGCCGGAGTGCGGAATCATCGTCGTGCACGACGCGGCCCGCCCGCTCGTGCCCTCGGAGATGATCGAGCGAGTCATCGGCGAAGCGCGACGGGGAAACGGAGCCGTGCCCGCGCTGCCCGTTGCCGATACGCTCAAGCGAGTGACCGATTCGGGCGCGGTCAGGGAGACGGTCGACCGCGCGGGACTCTGGCGGGCGCAGACGCCGCAGGCCTTTCCGCGCGAGATGATCGAGCAGGCGTACACGCACGCGCGCGCGAACGGCATCACCGCCACCGACGACGCCTCGCTGTGCGAGCTGCTCGGTCTGCCCGTCGTCGTGGTACCCGGGAGTGAGCGCGCGATGAAGATCACGAGCGAGGCGGACTTCGCGCGGGCGGAAGCGTTGCATACCTTGAGGGAATGACCGCAGAAGTTCGCGCCGTTCCATTCTGGTCGGACAAGGAGATCGAGGCCGCGCTCCCGGGCACGATCGCGCACCTGAACGCCCGCAAAGTCCTGGCGTATCCGACCGAGACGGTGTACGGCTTTGGCGGCGCGGTGGATTACGAGTCGGTGCAGGAGCTGATCCGGTTCAAGGGGCGGCCTCCCAACAAGCCGTTCCTGCTGCTGATCTCCGGCAGCGACATGCTCGCGCGTCTTGACCTGCACCTCACGCCCGCGGCCTCAGCGCTCGCGGCGAAGTTCTGGCCCGGGCCGTTGACGCTCGTTCTGCCCGGGGGCGAAAAGCGCGTCCCGCCCGAGCTGCGCGGACCGGAGGGCGGGATCGCGGTGCGGTGGACTTCTCACCCCGCGACGAGCCGCCTCATTCGCGCGTACGGCGATCCGATTACGTCCACGAGTGCGAACAGGCCGGGCTCACCGCCCGCGACTTCCGCGGGAGAGATCGTGACGCAGTGGACCGCCGCGGCGGCCGGAGGAAAGCTGCTGGTGCTCGACGGCGGCCAGCTCAGCAGCTCGGCCCCGTCCAGCGTGGTCGATTGCACCGCGCGCCAGCCGCGCGTGATCCGCCCCGGCGCGGTCGCTTCGTCCGCGCTCCGGGAAGTGGTTCCCGATCTCATCGGTGAGACATCGTGAAGGTTCTGTTCGTGTGTACCGGCAATACGTGCCGGAGTCCTCTCGCCGAGGCGGCGGCGCGCAAGCTCGCCGCGGAGAAGGGGCTGAAGAATGTGACGTTCGCCAGCGCGGGGATCGGAGCATACGGTGGGGCCGCCGCATCCGAGGGCGCCATGCTGGTCGCCCTCGAGCGCGGACTCGACCTCTCCTCCCATCAGGCCCAGCCGCTCACCCCAGAGCTGGTCAGCGAGGGCGACCTCATCCTCTGCATGTCGGAGCATCACGTCGCGAACGCGATCGCGCTGGGCGGCGAGGGGAAGACCTTTCTTCTGGACGAGTACGCCTCGAGCGGAAAGACGTCGAGCTCCGTGGCCGATCCATTCGGCCAGCACATCGAGGCGTATCGCGAGGCCGCGGACGGCATCGACCGGCAGGTCGCGCAGGCGCTCGAGCGCATCTCCGCCGCCGGGTTGCCCCCCTGAGCTCATGACGTGCGTGTCCAGGCCGGGGCGACTGGTGCTGCTGGGTCATCCCGTTCGGCATTCGCTCTCGCCGGTGCTGCAAGGCGCGGCGCTCGCGAGCGCGGAACTGGATATCACGTACGAAGCGATTGACGTCGCGCCTCAGCGTCTCGAGCACGAGATCAGAGCGCTCGTCGCCGAGGGCGCCGCCGGGAACGCGACGATTCCGCACAAGGAAGCGCTGGCCGCGCTGTGTGACCGGCTGACGCCGACGGCCGGGCTCGCGGAAGCCGTCAACGTGTGGTGGGTCGAGGATGGAGAGCTGGTCGGCGACAACACAGACGTCGCCGGCTTTCACGCGCTCGCCGGCCGCGTACTCGGCTGCCCGCCGAGCTGCGAGCGCGTGGCGCTCATCGGCGCTGGCGGAGCCGCCGCGGCAGTGCTGACTGCCGTAGGCGACTGGCCCGAGTCCCGCGTGCGTGTGTACAACCGCGACCCCGCCCGCGCTCTCCGGCTGTGCTCGCGGTATCCGGATGTCGCGCGCGCGGAGACGGTGATCGAGGAGGCGCTGGCTGGCGCGACCATCGTGGTGAATGCGACTCCGATCGGGCTCCTCGACGAAGGGTTCCCCGTGGCGATCGAGCGAATCCCCGACCGCGCGGCCGTCGTGGATCTCGTGTACCGCCAGGGAGACACGGCCTGGGTGCGCGCCGCCCGCGAGCGCGGACACCGCGCGGGAGACGGGCTCGCCATGCTCGTCGAGCAGGCCGCGCTTTCCTTTCAGCGGTGGTTCGGACGCGAGCCGAACCGCCAGGCAATGTGGGCGGCGGTTACTTAGCGACGTAGCCGCGCTGCTGCTCCCGGTCGTGTGCGTCGCGTGCGACCAATTGACGGGCGCGGGCGAGGGCGAGCGGGATCTGGTCTGTCCCCGGTGCTGGGCCCGGGTCCGCCTGCTGCCGTACCCGCGCTGCGAGCGTTGCGGCCATCCGAAGACCGACGAGGCGTGCGCCTGGTGCTCGCTGCTGCCGCAGTTCGTGCGTGCCTGCCGCTCGGTGTGCTGGGTCCCCGAGGGCTGCGGCGGCGCGATCGTCCACGCGCTCAAGTACGGCGGGTGGCGCAAAGTCGCGCTACCCATGGGCGCGCGGATGGCGCGCACCGACTGGCCGGCGGACGTGATCGCCGAGCGTGCGGCGCTGATCCCGGTGCCGCTCGCGCCGGAGCGGCAGCGGGAGCGCGGCTACAATCAGAGCGAGCTGCTCGCCCGGGTGGTTGCCGAGAGCTGGTCGCTGCCCGTCTGGGCCGACGTTCTCCAGCGGCAGCGGAAGACGAAGACACAAACCCGGCTCACTCCGGGCGAGCGGCTCGCCAACGTGGCAGGCGCTTTTTCCGTGGCGTCGGGTGCCGGACCCAGGCTGCGGGGCGCGCATGTTCTGCTGGTGGACGACGTCATCACCACCGCCGCCACGCTGAACGCTTGTGCGGGAACCCTGTACGACGCCGGAGCGCGAATAATTAGTTACGTTACGTTCGGCCGCGCGCGCTCCGGTAGCGACGTGGTCTGACCAGACAATCACCCACCAAAGAACGCTCTCGAATGACAATTCGCGTAGGCATCAACGGCTTCGGCCGCATTGGACGACAGGTACTGCGTGCCGCGAAGGAGACCGGCGTTTCCGATCTCGATTTCGTGGCAGTGAACGACCTCACCGACACCCGCACTCTCGCCCACCTGTTCAAATACGATTCCGTGCACGGCATGTTCGACGGGACGGTGGACTCCAAGGAAGGCGCTGTCGTCATCGACGGCGACGAGGTGAAGGTGCTCTCCGAGAAGGACCCGGCGGCGCTCCCATGGAAGGACCTCGGCGTGGACATCGTGCTCGAGTCCACCGGCCGCTTCACCGACGTCAAGGACGCCCGCAAGCACATCGAGGGCGGCGCGAAGAAGGTCATCATCTCCGCGCCGGCCAAGGGCGAGGATCTGACCGTCGTTCTCGGCGTTAACGCCGACAAGTACGATCCGGCGAAGCACTCGATCATCTCCAACGCCTCGTGCACCACCAACTGTCTTGTGCCGATGGTCAAGGTGATCCGCGACCGGTTCGGCTTCCGGCACGGCTCGATGGTGACGATCCACAGCTACACCAACGATCAGTCCATCCTCGACCTGCCGCACAAGGACCTGCGGCGCGCGCGGGCGGCCGCGGTGTCGATGATCCCGACCACGACGGGCGCGGCCAAGGCTACCTCTCTGGTCATCCCGGAGCTCAAGGGGAAGATCGACGGCACGGCGATTCGCGTACCGACGCCCGACGTCTCGCTCACCGCGCTGACCGTGGAGGTCGAGCGGGGCACGACGCGCGACGAAGTGAACGCGGCGTTCCGTGAAGCAGCCGAGAGCGGGCCGCTCGAGGGGATTCTGGCGTACTCCGAGGAAGAGCTCGTGTCGGTAGACTATATCGGCAATCCGCACTCGTGCATTCTCGACGCGAAGAGTACCAACGTGATTGACGGAACGATGGTGGCCGTCTCGGGCTGGTACGACAACGAGTGGGGCTACGCCTCGCGCTGCGTGGATCTGCTGCGGTTCGTCGGCGCGCGGCTGTAAGACGCGCGGCACCCGATGAACAAGAAGACGGTCAGGGACCTGCGCGACGAGGAGGTGCGCGGGAAGCGCGCGCTCGTGCGCTGCGATTTCAACGTGCCGCTCGAGGGCGCGCGGATCACCGACGACTCGCGCATCAGGGCGTCGCTGCCGACGATCAGGAACCTGATGGACAGGGGCGCGCGCGTCGTCCTGCTGTCACACCTCGGCCGGCCGAAGGGCAAGCCCGACGCGAAATACTCGCTGCAGCCGGTGGCCATCAGGCTCGAGGAGCTGCTCGGCAAGCCCGTGCAGTTCGTGGAGAGCACCGACACCGACGAAGCGATCAAGGCCACGCACTCACTGAAGGACGGCGAAGTGCTGCTGCTCGAGAACACGCGCTTCCTCGGCGGCGAGGAAGAAAACGAGCCGCGGCTGTCGCGCGCGCTTGCCGAGCTGGGTGATTTCTATGTGAACGACGCGTTCGGCGCGGCGCATCGGGCGCACTCGTCCACGGTTGGAGTGGCCGAGCACCTGAAGCCGGCGGTGGCGGGCCTGCTGCTCGAGAAGGAGCTGAACTATCTCGGCAAGGCACTCGCCGATCCCAAGCGGCCGTTCGTCGCGATTCTCGGCGGGGCTAAGATCTCGGGCAAGATAGACGTCATCGAGCAGATGCTCCCCAAGGTGGACGCGATGCTCATCGGCGGGGCGATGGCCTGCACGTTCTTCCGCGCGATGGGACTCGAGACGGGAAAGTCGCTCGTCGAGGAGGATCGCGTGGACATGGCGAAAGACATTCTCGATCGCGCGGGGACGAAGCTGATCCTGCCGCACGACGCGATCGTCGCGCCGGCGATCGACCGGCCCGAGAGCGCGCACGCCGTGAGCCGGGCGAGCGTTCCCACCGGGGAGGGGATCTTCGACATCGGGCCCAAGACGGCGGAATCGTACGCGCGCGCCATCGCGACGGCGAAGACCGTGATCTGGAACGGCCCGATGGGCGTGGCGGAGACGCCCGCGTTCGCCGGCGGGACGGAGGCGATCGCCCGCGCGATGGCAGCGGCCACGGACAAGGGCGCGGTCACCATCGTGGGAGGCGGAGATTCGGCCGCGGCGGTAGCGGACGCGGGTCTGAGCGAGCGGATGAGCCACGTCTCCACCGGCGGTGGCGCATCGCTCGAATTTCTGGAAGGAAAGCCGCTGCCCGGCGTGGAAGCGCTCGAAGACCGCGCGGCATGAATCATCCCATCTTCGCCGCGAACTGGAAGATGAACCACGGGCCCAGCGAGGCGCGCGCGTTCATGAAGACTTTCCTCGCGCAGTTCCCGCGGCACTACGACCGCACGGTCATCTTCTTTCCGCCGGCGGCGGCGCTCGAGACAGTGGATCAGCTCGTGGAAGGCCGCGCCGACGTCCTCGTCGGCGCGCAGAACATTCACTGGGAGAGCCAGGGGGCGTTCACCGGCGAGATGTCGGGGCAGATCGCGCGCGACGCGGGCGCGACGCTCGTGCTCGTCGGGCACTCCGAGCGGCGGCATGTCTTCGGCGAAACGGACGAAGACACCGCACGCAAATGCGCCGCCGCCGAGCGCGCCGGATTGCGCCCCATGCTGTGTGTGGGCGAGAAGCTGGATGAGCGGGAAGCGGGGAAGACCAAGAAGGTCGTGCTTCGCCAGCTTCGCGCCGGGTTCTCCAAGCTCGCGCAGGTGGACGCGTTCAATCCCATCGTCGCGTACGAGCCGGTCTGGGCGATCGGGACGGGGCGCAACGCCACACCCGACGACGCCAGCTCGATTCACGCCGTGATCCGCGCCGAGCTGAAGGAGATAATCGGCGACCGGGCCCGCGCGATTCCAGTGCTGTACGGCGGGAGCGTCAATGCGGGCAACGCTCCCGCGCTGCTGTCCGCGCCGGACGTGGACGGCGTGCTCGTCGGCGGGGCGAGTCTCGACACCGGGAGCTGGATGTCCATCGTGCGCACCCGCCTCACCGCGGAGATTTCCCCGGAGGAGCTGGCGTCCGACGCGTAAATCGTCCGCAATCGCCTGAGCGGACTTGGATAACGCGGCAGCATCCGCGATATTGACGAACTACCAATCCCCACCCGGAATCGATGTACACATTTCTGCTGGTCATTCTGATAATCGACGCAGTGCTCCTCGTCGGAGTGGTGCTGATGCAGGCTGGAAAGGGCGGCGGCATGGCCGCCAGCTTCGGAGGCGCGAGCTCATCCACCGACTCCATCATCGGAACCCGCCAGGCCGGCAACGTCCTGACCAAGGCGAGCTGGTGGCTCGGCGGGGTATTCCTCGCGCTCGCGTTCATCCTGCAGCTCATGTCGTCGCGTCCACGCACGCCGTCATCGGTTCTCGACCGTCCGCTCGCCGCGCCGGTCCAGACCGCTCCGGCACCAACGGGCCCCGCGCCCGCCGTGCCGCTAGAGCCGGCACCCACGACGCCGCCGGGGGGTACGCCCTAGCTTGGCGGTGACGGCGGTCTCCTCCAATCCGGGGTTCCTCCTCCTCGAGGACGGAACCCTTTTTCACGGCCGCGTGCACGGCCACCCTTCTAGCACGGCCGCGGAAGTCGTATTCACGACCAACATGACCGGGTATCAGGAGGTCTTCACGGACCCCTCGTACAAGGGCCAGATCGTCGTGATGACGGCGCCCCAGATCGGGAACTACGGAATCAATACCGAGGATCCCGAATCGTCGGCTCCGCAGGTGTCCGGCGTGGTTGTCCGGGAGTTGTCCCGCACGTATTCCAACTGGCGCGCGACGGGCGACCTGCGCGGCTGGTTGCTCGACGCGCAAATCCCGATTTTGGAAGAAGTTGACACGCGTCGCCTTACTCGCCACTTGAGATCCGCCGGAGTCATGCGCGGCATCGTGGCCGAGGGCGCCGAGCCGACCGCGGAGACTCTCGCCATCCTCGACGCGTGCCCGTCCATGGAAGGGCAGGACCTGGCGTCGGTCGTGTCCACCAAGAAAGTCTATAAATGGGGCAACCCGCAGGCGCCGCATCACATCGTGGCGTACGACTTCGGAATCAAGCGCAACATCCTGCGCCTGTTCGACGAGAACGGGTGTCGCGTCACGGTGGTCCCGGCCAACACGCCGCCCGAAGCGGCGTTGGAACTCGATCCGGACGGGATCTTTCTGGCGAACGGACCAGGGGACCCGGCGGCAGTCTCATACGCGCCCAACACCATCCTTCGGCTGGCCAGCCAGGGCATTCCGATGTTCGGCATCTGCCTGGGGCATCAGCTGATAGGCCTCTCCTTCGGCGGCTCGACGGTCAAGATGCCGTACGGCCACCGGGGCGGGAATCACCCGGTCAGGGAACTGTCCACAGGGAGGGTACTGATCACGTCCCAGAACCACGGCTTCGCGGTGGAAGGGAGCGAGGCGGGGATTCCGGGGGCTCCCGAGCTCGAAGTGACGCATCTGAACCTCAATGACGGCACGATCGAAGGGATACGCCACCGGGAGCTACCCGTCTTCGCGGTGCAGTATCACCCCGAGGCAGCGCCAGGTCCGCACGATGCCAGGCCGCTTTTTCAGGAGTTTCTGGCCGCCGTCACGGGAGCCACCAAGGTCCTTTAAACGCTTGACACACAACGACTAAGGTCCTAGCTTCGGTTTTATGACAGCGCTTTCCGCGCTGTCTTTCAACTGAGGCCCGGACATGACGAAGGCCGACCTTGTCGAGCACGTGACCGCCGAGATTGCCAAGACGGCTGGTCCGATGATCTCCAAGAAGGACTGTGCTCGAGTCGTCGACGCTTTCCTGGAAGCGATCAAGGACGCACTGAAGGAGCAGAAGAACATCGAGGTCCGCGGGTTCGGGACTTTCAAGATCCGGCAGCGCAAAACGCGCATGGCGCGGAATCCCCGAACTGGTTCTCCTGTAGAGGTTTCCGCGCGCCCAGTGCCGGTGTTCAAACCGTCCAAGGAGCTCCGCGCTCTCGTCGCGAATCTGACCGACGAGGAGATGCACGCCCTCTCCGAGTAGCCCGCGCGTGGCGGAGGAGATACAGGTGAAGGCGCTTCTGTTCGCCTCCTACGCCGATGCCTTCGGCTCCGCCGAAGTGCCACTACTACTAGTAGTAGGTTCCACCGTCGGCGACGCGGTCGCCGCGGTTCGCGCGAAATCTCCAACGGCGATTCCCGCCCGCCCGCTCGTGGCCCTCAACGAGCGCTACGCCCGCTACGAGGATGCTCTCGCCCAGGGCGACGAAGTCGCGCTAATTCCGCCAGTCGCAGGCGGTTAGGTGCGCGCGGCTCTGGTAACTCGTCCGATCGACGTCACCGCGCTGGCGGCCGAGTTCGCCGACCATTCCTGCGGCGCCGTGTCGATCTTCCTCGGCACCGTCCGCAACGTGCACGAGGGAAGGGCCGTCACGGGGATCGAGTACAAGGCATACGAGGGAATGGCGGTCCGGGAGCTGGAGGCGATCCTGCTGCGCGCGCGCGAGCGCTTCGCCGTCGAGCATATTGTGGTGGAGCACCGGCTCGGCATGCTGGGACTCGGCGCGGTGAGCATCGCCATCGTCGCGGCCCACCCGCACCGGCAGCAGGCCATGGACGCGACCCGGTACACGATCGAGGAGATCAAGAAGACGGTGCCGATCTGGAAGCTCGAGCACTACGCCGATGGCACGCACGAATGGGTTGATCCCACGCGCGAGGTGCCGACGGTGCCGCCTGCCGCGCACGTCGCGGAGGTGGTCGGGTGAAGGACGCTTTCGGCCGGAGCATCGAGTACCTCCGGATCTCGGTGACGGACCGGTGCAATTTTCGCTGCCTCTACTGCATGCCGGAGGAAGGTCTCCAGTGGCTCCCTCGCAGCGAGATCCTGTCGTACGAGGAAATCGCCGAAGTCGTGCGGCAGCTCGCCCCGCTCGGCCTGCGCCGGCTGCGCCTGACCGGCGGCGAGCCGACAATCCGCCCCGAGCTGCACAAGCTCGTGGCTCTGCTGCGCGCGGTCCCTGGCATCGAGGACATCGCGCTGTCCACCAACGGGTCGCGCTTCCCAGAGCTCGCGCCGGAGCTCAAGGCAGCAGGGCTCGACCGCGTGAACGTCAGCGTGGACAGTCTCCGCCCCGGCCGCGTACGCGACATCGCGCGCCGGACCGTGACCACTCCGCCGATCGACGCCTTGCGCGCCGCGACGCGCGAAGGGCTCTCTCCCGTCAAGGTGAACGTGGTGGTGATGCGCGGCATCAACGACGACGAGATTTTGGACTTCGCCCGGCTGACGCTGGAGCACGAATGGCACGTCCGCTTCATCGAGCTGATGCCGGTGGGCGACATGCGCGGCGCGACCTGGGAGCACGTGGTTCCGAGTGACGAGATACTGGACCGCCTCTCTGCGCTGGGTTCGATGACTCCGTGTGACGGTCCGCCTCGGGGTAACGGGCCCGCGGTGTATCACCGCTACGCCGGCGCGCCGGGCTCGGTGGGCGTGATCACGCCGATGACGCATACCTACTGCGCGTCCTGCAACCGCGTGCGCCTCACCGCCGACGGCCGCCTGCGCACGTGCCTGTTCGGCGACGCGGAGGTGAACCTGCGCGACGCGCTGCGCGCCGGCGAGGCGCTGGAGCCGTTGTTCGTGCGCGCGCTGGAGGAGAAGCCGAAGGAGCACGAGTTGCTGCAAATGCGGGTGGGTGGTCTCCGGGCGCTGTCGCAGGTAGGCGGCTAGCAGATCCATTAAGTTGTGAATGTTGGACTTCCCAACAGGCGGTTGGTTGCTCGCACTAGCCAACAGCCAATAGCCAACAGCCAATAGCTCCCTAAAGAAATGGTCAACAAGATTACTGTCGTTGGTGCCGGCAACGTCGGCGCCACCGCGGCGCAGCGCCTCGCCGAAAAAGAGTTGGCGCGCACCGTCGTGCTCGTGGACGTCGTCGAGGGAGTCCCGCAGGGCAAGGGACTCGACCAATGGCAGTCCGCGCCCATCGAGGGCTTCGATTCGCGCATCGTCGGCACCAACGGCTACGACGAGACGGCTGGCTCGGACATCGTCGTGATTACGGCGGGGATCGCCCGCAAGCCCGGGATGTCGCGCGACGATCTGCTCAACACAAACGCCGGGATCGTCAAGCAAGTCTCGGAGAACGTCAAACGGACATCGCCGGACGCGATCATCATCATGGTGTCGAACCCGCTCGACGTGATGTCGTGGGTCGCCAAGGAGGTGACGGGATTCCCGCGCGAGCGCGTGCTCGGCATGGCCGGCGTGCTCGACACGGCGCGCTACCGCGCGTTTCTAGCCGAGGCGATGGACGTCTCCACGCGCGACATCCAGGCGATGGTGTTGGGCGGGCACGGGGACACGATGGTGCCGCTGGTCAGCTACACGAGCGTCAGCGGAATCCCCGTGCGGCAGCTGCTCGCAGCCGACAAGCTCAAGGCGATCGTCGAGCGCACGCGCGGCGGCGGCGCCGAGATCGTCGGCTTTCTCAAGACCGGCTCGGCGTATTACGCGCCGTCGGCCGCGGCGGTGCAGATGTGCGAGGCGATCGTCCTCGACCAGAAGCGAATTCTGCCGTGCGCGGCGTGGCTCGAGGGTGAATACGGGATGTCGGGGCTGTTCCTCGGCGTGCCGTGCAAGCTGGGTCGGAAAGGGCTCGAGCAGATCATCGAGGTCGAGCTCACGGCCGATGAGAAGGCGGCACTGGAGAAGAGCGCGGAAGCCGTGCGCGAGCCGATGGGAGCGATCAAGCTCTAGCCGCGCGCGTCACAAGTCAGGTGAGGGGAGGCCGGTGATGGGACGGATGTGGATGGTGGCCGTGCTGGCTTTCACGCCGGCGATCGCGAATGCGCAGGATACAGGGCCGGAAAGCAGCGGGGCAACGGTGTTCGGTGCCAATGTCTCGGTCCTTAATCTGATGTCGGCCGAACAGTCCGCCGCGGCCGGATTGAGCAAGCTCTCCCCGGCGGAGCTGCGCGCGTTGTCGGAGTGGGTGCGGACGCACTCGCTGCACGTCGCGCAGCTCGCGCGCACCGCGGCGCTCAATCCAGAGCCCGCGCCGTCGAGCAATCCCGGGGTGATCGAGACGCGCATGGCAGGCGACTTTACGGGCTGGGACGGCGGCACGGTGTTTCAGTTCGCCAACGGTCAGCTCTGGCGGCAGGTGTCGTTCGGCACGCTGTATCATTTCCAGCGATCGCCGAAGGTTACGCTCGTGGCGACTGGGAGCGGCTGGCGGTTGCAGGTGGACGGTGTACCGCAATCGATCTACGTTCGCCGCCTGCGATAGCCCGGCGATTCAGGAGCCCAGCTTGATCGCGGGCGCTAGTTCCGCGGGTGCAGAATGAAGCCGGCTATGGCGTCAATGAGCGTCGGGTCGATCGCAAGGGTGGAATCGCTGTAGGCGGGCATCTGCTCCAGCCTGCCTGCCGGTGTCTGTTTCAGAACGTGGTTCATCCCCTGAATCAGGGTGAGCGTAGCATTCGGGTGGCCGGCCGCGATCGCCCGCGCGTCCTCCTCCACCGCCTGGATGTCGTGCGTTCCTTGCACGACCAGCAGAGGGACTCCGAGCCGGCTCGCGGCCACGGTCGGATCGTGCCTGAACCAGGAAATCAGGTACGGCTGCACGCTCGGACGGAACAGCGAGAACAGTCCGGGCGGGATCGTGTCGAGCAGCTCACCGCGCTCGAGCTTGCGGACGGCGGCGGTCGCCTGCGCCAATGGCGCCGGCTGGAGCTGCGCCGAGAGCTGCCGAATGATCACGTCGCCCGCGGGCGCACCCACGCCTGCGATCGACACCACCTTGGATGCGCGTATCGTAGGGGCGGCGAGCATCCCGAGCAGCGAGCCCTCGCTGTGGCCGATGACGACCACGGAGGAGAAGCGGCGGTCCGCGGCGAGCCTGCGGCCCCACGCCGTGGCGTCGTCGACGAAGTGATCGAAGCGCAGATCCGTCTCGTTCAAACCCGCGACACGGCTCAGGCCGATGCCGCGCTTGTCGTACCGTAGGGAAGCGATCCCGCGCTCCGCCAGCGCCTCGGCGAGATAGCGCAGCGAGTTGTTCTTCCCGGGGAGCAGCGGCGTATTACCGTCGCGGTCCGTGGGTCCCGACCCGGCGATGATCAGCGCGACCGGCGGCCGCGCATTTTCGGGAACGATCAGCGTTCCGTGCAGGGTGATTCCGCTGGAGCTGACGGAATCCGTGAACGTGCCCGCCTGGTGCGGGGGGATGTCGGTCACGATTGCCGGTCCGGGCGCGCAGCCCAGAGCGACGAAGAGCGATGCGGTGACGTTCCTGGCGGTCGACATGGCGGGCTCCGTTGCGGAAATTTGTCCGAAGGGCGATATTAGATACTTAGCTAATGGTCTAAGTAATGTCCAGTCCCTTTTTTGATGGAGGTTGGCGATGCCAAGAAGGATGAAGGCCTACGCTGGCCGTGGTCTGGGGATTCATTACCTGCCTTGTCTTCGGGACTGAAGCCGGCCGGGAGGATCCCGGAACGCTGCTCCTCGCTAGAGCCGAGGTAGCGTCACACCGGTCTGCGACGAAGCTCAGATAGCTGAACGCGAACCCGCGCGTTAGCTTCGGGCCCACATGGCCGACTCCCTGACCGCGCTCCGCAAAGCACTTCGCAATCGTTATCGCATCGAGCGTGAAATCGGAGCCGGAGGAATGGCCACGGTATACCTCGCGCAGGACCTCAAGCACGACCGCGCCGTCGCGCTGAAAGTGCTGCGCCCGGAACTGGCCGCCACGCTCGGCCCTGATCGGTTCCCGCGCGAGATCCGGGTAGTGGCGCAGCTCTCCCATCCGCACATCCTCCCACTGCACGATTCAGGCGAAGCGAATGGATTCCTCTATTATGTGATGCCCTTCGTCGAGGGCGAGACGTTACGAGCGAGGCTAAATCGAGACGGGGAGCTCGGGGTGCACGAGGCCGTACGGCTCCTGGCGCAAATCGTTGACGCGTTGTCCTACGCGCACAAGCACGGGGTAGTTCATCGTGACATCAAGCCGGAAAACGTGATGCTCACGGGCCGGCACGCACTGGTCGCGGACTTCGGCATTTCGAAAGCGGTTAGTCAGTCTGCGACCAGCGACAACCAGCTGACTACGGTCGGTATCGCACTCGGGACTCCGACGTACATGTCCCCTGAGCAGGCGATGGGCGAGCCGGACGTGGATCATCGCGCCGACATCTATGCGATCGGGGCGGTCGCCTACGAGATGCTTACGGGGCGCCCGCCCTTCACTGGTCCATCGGCGCAGATGATCCTCGCTGCGCACGTTACCGAGCAGCCGCGCCCGGTCACCGAGCGTCGCGCCGCCGTCTCGGCGGCACTGAATCAGATCATCATGAAGTGCCTGGCAAAAGATGCAGCCGACCGGTGGCAGACCGCGGAAGAGCTGCTACCGCTGCTGGAGCAGGCCGCGACGCCGAGCGGCGGGATGACGCCTACCGCGACGAGGCCGGTCAAAGCCGCCGCCGCCCCTCGCTTGAGCGGTACTCGTCTACTGGCAGGCGTCGCGGGGGCGGTACTTGTGCTCGCTGCCCTCAGCTTCGGCGCGTGGAGCTTTTTCGGCGGCAGCGCCCAAGGATCGGGACGCATCGAGCGCCTGGCCGTTCTCCCCATCGAAGACATCTCGGGGAACGACAAGGATTTTGTCGGGAGCATGCATGACGCACTCATCAACGCCCTGGGTAAACAACACGCGATTACGGTGGTTTCACGTGTGGCTGTCCTCAAGCTCACTCAGGAATCCAGCCGAAGCGTGCGCGAACTCGCAACGGAGTTAGACGTCGATGCGGTGATCGAGGGCACGGCGTTCCGATCCGGGAACAAGGTGCGCATCAACGTGCAGATGGTGGATCCGGTGACGTCGAGGCATCTGTGGACGCAGAGCTACGAGCGCACCATGGTTGACGTGCTCGCAGTGCAGGCGGATGTAGTGACGTTGATCGCTACTGAGTTGGATCAAGTACTCTCAAAAACCAGGACAGCTCAAGGAGGATCCTGACATGATTTGTTTCGTCAAGTTCCGATTGCGTGCGACCGGTGTCCTCGGGGTGTGGGCCGTTGTCGCGGCATGTGGCCGTGAATCACCTGCGACCGAACGGAATGTCCTGACGACAACGCCGGCCACGCACGAGGACGCGAGGTATTCTCCCGACGGGACGAAGATCGCTTACGTGGCTAGGCAAGGAAACGAGGCGGCCGTCTGGGTAGCGAACGCCGACGGCACCAAACCGACCCGCGTGAGCCCGGTGTCTTCCTATGTCGCGAGCATAAGCTGGTCGCCCGACGGCACTCTGTTGGCATACGACACTGACTTGCTTGCGCCGCCCGACATATACGTTGTCCCGGCTGCGGGCGGCGACGCCCGGCGGCTGACGGTCGACCGGGGTCTCGAGCAGGAGCCGACGTGGTCGGCCGACGGAAAGCATTTGCTTTACAATGGCAACCGGAGGGGGAACTTCGACCTCTACCTTGTGCCGGTTGACGGGGGCGCTTCGGTTCCGGTCACGTCGCACCCGGGGAACGAATTTGGTCGCTTTAGCCCGAATGGCGTGCACATTGGGTTTACCCGTACCGTCAGTGATTCGTCAACCGTTTGGACGATGAAACCGGGCGAGGAGCCACGTCGGCTTACATCCGAAGGACGAGAGACTTTCAGTGCGTTTTCGCCTGATGGATCCTTGATCGCATACATCTCTCGGCGCACAGGTCGCAGCGACATCTGGGTCATCCCCACCGCTGGCGGACGCGCCACGCAGCTCACGAACGACGTTCGCGCCGATTATGCCCCGGCGTTTTCCCCCGATGGCAAGTGGATCGCGTACATATCGGAACGGGGAGGACAAACGGACGTGTGGATCGTGTCCGTTACCGGAGGTGAGAGCCTACGCGTAACCGACGATGAGAGCGAGGAAACCGAAGTGACCTGGATGCGGGACGGCTCGGCCGTAACCTTCGCCCACAACAACAATGTTTCGCGAATTTCCTCTGTGGCGGCAACTGGTGGCGCGCCGACACAGTTACTGAAAGGGAACAAGGAAGACTGGGACCCGCAGATTTCTCCCGACGGAAAGACCGTCATGTTCACGTCGGATCGGAGCGGCAACCTGGACGTCTGGAGTGTACCAACCGGGGGTGGCGAGGCCACGCGCCTGACGGACGGATCGACCGATGAATTCAGCCCCAAGTGGTCGCCCGATGGCGCCGCTATCGCGTACGTCACAAGGCGCCCGAGCGGTGCGTCGCTCGCCGTCATGGCCGCGGGAGGCGGGGAATCCAGGCAATTGCTGGATTGGCCCAACAACCAGACGCAACCGATTTGGTCGCCGGATAGTGAGACCATAGCATTCATTTCGGATCGCGAGTCGGCAGGTACCGACCTGTGGGTCGTGCCTCTCGCGGCGGGGGCCGCGCGCCGCATCACGCAGAACGCAAACCCGATCACGCCGCAGTGGAGTCCCGACGGTCAAATGATTTCGTATATGTCACTCGCGGGTGAGGGCGGAGAGGGTACCATCGAAACTGTTGCTATCGCGGGTGGAGCTCCGACCAGAGTTCCGTTCGAGGGCTATGCCGCGGCCCCGGCATGGTCTCCGGATGGGAATGCGCTAGCCTTCGCCGGTCACGATCCGGCAGGATTCGACATCTACGTGCAGCGCGCCCGCGGACAGAAACCCGTCAAGGTCGCCGGTGATCGTGCTTGGGAGCTCAGCCCCCAATGGTCGCCCGACGGAACGCAACTCGCCTTCATCTCTCAGAGAAACGGAAACGGCGACATTGCCGTAACCCCGGCCGCTGGAGGAGAGATTCGGTTTGTCACGACCACGCCAGCCCACGAGATCGCGTTTCAGTGGACGCCCGACGGCAAGTCATTTGTACTGACATCGGCGGAGTCGAAGAGCGAGCTCGTTTCGATCGATGTGACAGGACTTCTTACTCGAAAGCCTCCAACCCAATGACTACTTATCGGCGAGTGGGCGGTTCATGCGCTCCAGCTACGCGAGTGCCTATCATGCGCGTGAAATGCGCCCTTCCTATCGCCGCATTTTTTCTGTTCGCGAGCAACGCATACGCGCAGTCGGCTCCTCCGTACGGCGCGCCCATCAGCCTCGACGACGCCAAGAGGGTCGCACTCCCTGCGCTCGCTGAAGCCCGGAGGAACAGTTGGAATGTCGCCGTCGCGATCGTGGACATCAGCGGCAATCTCGTGTACTACGAGAAGATGGACGACACCCACCTGGGGAGCGTCAACGTGTCGATCGCCAAGGCGCGATCCGCAGCGCTGTTCCGGCGGCCGACGAAAGCCTTTCAGGACGTATTGGCCGCGGGCGGTGAGGGCCTGCGGATTCTGAGGCTTGAAGGCGCAGTGCCGCTCGAGGGTGGCGTCCCGATCATCATCGATGGCAAGATCGTCGGCGCGATCGGCGTGTCAGGCGTGACGAGTCAGCAGGACGGCGTAATCGCTGCGGCCGGGGCCAATGCGGTCCTGTGACCTCGTCCATCAACGCACGCTCGGCCGCGCTCGCCGCTAGAGCCGCGGTAGAGTGACCCCCGTCTGCGACTGGTACTTGCCCTTCTTGTCCTTGTAGCTCACCTCCGGCGGCTCTTCGCCGCGGAAGAAGAGCACCTGCGCGATCCCCTCGTTCGCGTAGATCTTCGCGGGTAGGGGGGTGGTGTTCGAGATCTCCAGCGTTACGTGCCCCTCCCACTCCGGCTCGAGCGGCGTGACGTTCGTGATGATCCCGCACCGCGCGTAGGTTGACTTGCCCACTGTGACGGTGAGGATGTCGCGCGGAATCCGGAAATACTCCACCGACCGGGCCAGGGCGAACGAGTTGGGCGGGACGATGCACACGTCACCCTCGAACTTCACGAAAGAGTCGGGATCGAACGCCTTGGGATCCACGATCGAGCTGAGCACGTTGGTGAAGATCCTGAACTCGCGCGCCACCCGCATGTCGTAGCCGTACGAGCTCACTCCATAGGAGATCACGCCCTCGCGCACCTGCCGCCCCTCGTACGGATCGATCATCCCGTGCTCGGTGGCCATGCGCGTGATCCAGCGATCGTTCATAATCGACATAAGGGCTCGGATATGGGCGGTTTCCGGGGAGGTCGCGACCGAGGCAATGTACGGGCGTCGAAAGTGCATCGGAAGCCGATCGCTCATGGCGTTGAAATAGCTTTTCTCCACGGATAGACTTCCCCGCGTCGATGCTCGTGAAAAATTTCACGAGCCCGGCCGACCCATTTCCACGAGCCCGTAACGCCCAGCGATGGTCAAAGCCTACATACCGGTTCTGCTACTGCTGGGCTTCGCCGCGATGAACGCGGTGTTGATGCTCGGACTGTCGGCGCTCACGATGCGGAGCCGCCCCACCGCGGACAAGCAGATCCCGTACGAGTCTGGAATCACCCCCCTTGGCGACGCCCGCGAGCGGTTCTCGGTCAAGTTCTACATGGTCGCGATGCTGTTCATCATCTTCGACATTGAGACCGTGTTCATGATCCCGTGGGGCGCGCGCTACAAGCAGCTCTCCTGCTCGGAGCCGCTGGTGAACGGCAACTGCGCCGCGGCGAACGTTTCCTTCTTCGGGCTGGGCGAGATGCTTGTCTTCATGGCGATCCTGCTCGTGGGCTACATCTACGTATGGAAGAAGGGAGCGCTGCAGTGGGATTGAGCCGCCACCCCTCGCTCGCGGACACGCAGACGCTGGAGGCCCGGACGACCGCCGACCGGCAGATCGTCTCCTACGACCCGAAGTCGCAGGAAGGATGGGTCACCACGCGGCTCGACTTCCTGGTGAACTGGGGACGCGCCAACTCGCTCTGGCCGATGCCGTTCGGCACGGCGTGCTGCGCGATCGAGTTCATGGCGACCGCCGCGAGCCACTACGACCTCGCGCGCTTCGGCATGGAGCGCATGAGCTTCTCGCCGCGCCAGGCCGACGTGCTGATCTGCGCCGGCCGCGTGCCGTTCAAGCTCGCGCCGATCATCCGCCGGATCTGGCAACAGATGCCGCAGCCCAAGTGGTGCATCTCCATGGGCGCGTGCGCCTCGACCGGCGGCATGTTCGACAACTACGCGGTGGTGCAGGGGATAGACACGATCATTCCGGTGGACGTGTACGTCCCCGGTTGCCCGCCGCGCCCCGAGGGCCTGCTGCACGGGATCAGGATGCTCCAGGAGAAGGTCAAGAACGAGCGCGGCGCCGACAAGCGCACGCGCGACGAGATGGAGCCCGACCCCAACAGCAAGCTGTACATCCCGCCCGACATGATCGACGAGCTGTCGGAGCCGTTCGGTAACTCGATTCACCAGACCCGCTCCGCTCCGTGACCGCGCCTTTCGCAGTCGTCACGCCGGGAAGCGCATCGCCCGGCGCGAGCGCACCAGCTACGCCGCGGAACCTCCCGCATTTCGGCGGCGAGCCCAATCCGTCGGCGGAGGCGCTGCGCGCGAAGTTCGGCGCCACGGTCGAGCGCGTGGACGTGGTGTGGGGCGAGACGATGGTGTACGTCCAGGGAGATCGAGTGCTAGAGATCGTGCAATGGTTGCACGACGATCCCGCGCAGCAGTACGACTACCTCTCGGACGTCACAGCCGTGGAGCAGCGCGACTCCGACCAGCCGCTGGAAGTGGTCTGGCACCTGCGCTCGCTGCCGTTCCGCCGCTTCCTGCGCCTCAAGGTGCGGATCCCGCAGGGCGGGAAGCTGGAAGTGGACAGCGTGTGGCCCGTGTACAAGGGCGCCGACTGGCTCGAGCGCGAAGCGTACGACATGTTCGGCGTCGTCTTCCGCGGTCACCCGGATTTGCGCCGCATTCTGATGTGGGAGTCGTTCAAGGAAGGCTACCCCCTGCGGAAGGACTTCCCCCTGCGCGGCCGGTTCAGCCGCTCCGAGCAGCTCCGCCAGGCGCTCGACCAGGATCCGGAAGCTCGCTACTCCATGGAGGAGCTGTCGGTCGCCGACGCGTTCGAGGACCTGCCGCCCGACATGCGCGAGCGACTCGCTTCGGGCGAGAAGGTGGGCGAATGAGCCCGCGGCGTACCGTCGAGTACGAGCTGTCCACGACGGGGGTGGACGCCCAGGGCCGTCCGCGCCGAGTGCCGCTCGTCACGGAAGGCGGGACCGCGGTCGCGCTGGAGCCCGAGCTCACGCTGGAGCCCGAGCTCGAGGGCGAGCACATGCTCATCAACCTCGGCCCGCAGCACCCCGCCACGCACGGCGTGCTGCGGCTGGTGCTCGAGCTGGACGGCGAGACGGTGGTCCGCTGCATCCCGCACATCGGCTACCTGCACTGCGGCTTCGAGAAGATCGGTGAGTACCGGCAGTACAATCAGATCATCCCGTGGACCGACCGGGAGGACTACCTCAACGCGCCCGGCAACAACGTCGCGTTCGTGCTCGGCGCGGAGCGTCTGTTCGGGATCGAGATAACGGAGCGGTGCAAGGTTCTCCGCGTCATCGCCTGCGAGCTCTCGCGGATCATGTCGCACCTCGTCTGGCTCGGCACCACCTGCATCGACATCGGCGCGTTCACGCCGTTCCTGTGGAGCTTCCAGGAGCGGGAGAACATCTACAAGCTGCTCGAGGACTGGATCGGGGCGCGGCTCACGACGTCGCTGACGCGCGTCGGCGGCATGGGCGCCGACATCCCGTCGGGCTGGACGCAGGGACTCAATAACTTCATCCGCACGTTCCCGAAGACGATCGATGAAGTGGACCGGATGCTCACCCGCAACGCGATCTGGGTGGGCCGCACGGTCGGGCTCGGCGTGATGTCGCCGGAAGAGGCGGTGAACTACGGGCTCTCCGGTCCGATGCTGCGGGCTTCCGGAGTGGCGTACGACGTTCGCCGCGACTTCCCGTACCTCGACTACGAGACGTACGACTTCGACGTGCCGGTCTCGACCCACGGCGACGTGTACGACCGCTATCTCGTGCGCATGGAAGAGATGCGGCAGTCGGTGCGCATTCTTGAGCAGGCGCTTGCCCGCCTGCCGGACGGGCCGATCAACGTGGACGATCCGCGCGTGATTCTGCCGCCCAAGAACAAGGCGATGAGCGAGATGGAATCCATGATCCATCACTTCAAGCTGGTGATGGAAGGCCCGCGCCCGCCGATCGGGGAAGCGTACGTCGCGGTCGAGAGCCCGAAGGGAGAGAAGGGCTACTACATGGTCTCCGACGGGACGTCGAAGCCGGTGCGCTGGCGCATCCGCCCGCCGTCGTTCGTGAACCTGTCCGCCATTCCCAAAATGGTGGAAGGACATCTGCTCTCCGACGTGATCGCGATCAACGCGAGCATCGACATCGTCATGGGAGAGATCGACCGATGAGTCCGCTCTTCGACCGCGGCACCGGGCCGGCGCTGATCAAGCTGAGCACCACGCATTCGATTCCCGGCTACGAGGTGGAGGAGATTGTGGGAATCGTCACCGGCGAGTGGGTCGGCGGCGTCAATCTCTTCCGCGACTTCTTCGCGGGGGTGCGCGACATCGTCGGCGGACGGAGCGCCTCTCTGGAGCGCGCATTGCGCGACGGGCGCGAGGCGTGCCTCGAAGACCTGCGCGAGTCCGCCTACGACCTGGGCGCCCAAGCGGTGGTCGGAATCAAGTTCGATTACTCGCCGTTCAACAAGATGTTGCTGCTCGCCGCATCCGGCACCGCGGTCCGTCTGATAGTGGAGCGTCCACGGTGACGCACGCTCCCGCGCTCGCGATGGCTCCCGGCGGCCACGCTCCCGAGCCGCACGTCCCGGTGTTCACCGGCGAGGCGCGCAAACAGCTCGACGAGCTGCTGACGCGCTATCCCACCAAGATGGCCGCGCTGCTTCCCGCGCTCTGGATCGTGCAGGAGTCGCGCGGCTGGGTCAGCGACGGCTCCATGGCGGAAGTCGCCGAGCTGCTGGACCTGACGCCGGCGTACGTGAAGGGCGTTGTGACCTTTTACTACATGTACCACCAGCACCCGGTGGGGAAGTACTTCATCCAGGTGTGCACGACCTCGCCCTGCGCAATCCGCGGCGCCGAGGACGTGGTGAAAGCGCTGCTCAAGGAAACCAAGTGCGGCGAGCTGGGCACGACTTCGCCCGATGGGAAGTTCACCGTGATCGAGGTTGAATGCCTCGGCGCGTGCGGCTTCGCGACGCCGATCATGGTCAACTCCGACTTCATCGAATCGGTGACGGCTGACAACGTTCCCGAGATCCTGGAGAGATTCGAGTAATGGGCTTCCCGCACAAGCCGCACGAGCGCGAGACACCCGTTCTGTCGGAGCACTTCGGCAACGCCGCGGCGCGCTCGCTCGACGGCTGGAAGAAGCTGGGCGGGTACAAGGCGCTGGAGAAGGCGCTGGGCATGCAGCCCGCCGAGATCGTGGAGGTCGTAAAGGCGTCGGGGCTGCGCGGCCGCGGCGGCGCGGGATTCCCCACTGGCCTGAAGTGGTCGTTCATGAAGCCCGGCGACGGCAAGCCGCACTATCTCTGCTGCAACGCCGACGAGTCGGAACCGGGAACGTTCAAGGACCGCGAGATCATGCGCTGGACGCCGCACGCGCTCGTCGAGGCTAGCGCCATCGGAGCGTACGCGATCGGCGCGGAGACAGCGTACATCTACATCCGCGGCGAATTCACGGAGCCGCTGGCCGAGATGAACCGCGCGGTCAAGGAAGCGTACGCCGCGGGGATCCTCGGTGGGAATGCCATGGGCACCGGCAAGCGCGTGGACGTGCACGTCCACAAGGGCGCGGGCGCGTACATCTGCGGCGAAGAGACGGCGCTGATGAATTCGCTCGAGGGCCGGCGCGGCAATCCGCGCATCAAGCCGCCGTTTCCCGCCGTGTCGGGGCTGTTCGGCATGCCCACCACGATCAACAACGTCGAGACGCTGGTCGCGGTGAATCACATCCTCATGCGCGGCGCCGACTGGTACAAGGGGATGTCGCTGTCGAACCCGAAGAGCACGGGCACCAAGCTGTTCTCGGTGTGCGGCAACATCGCGCGTCCCGGTAATTATGAAGTGCAGATGGGATTCCCGTTCAAGGACTTCCTGTACGACGTGTGCGGCGGTCCACTGGAGGGGCGGCAGTTCAAGGCGGTGATTCCAGGCGGCGTGTCGGTCCCGATCCAGAACATGGAAGAGGCCGAGGCGACCCTGATGGACTATGAGGGCTTCGTCGAGCGCGGCTCGATGCTCGGCTCCGGCGGCGTGATCGTGATTGACGACGCGCAGAACATGGTCAAGGTGATCGCCCGCATCGCGCGGTTCTTCGCGCACGAGAGCTGCGCGCAGTGCACCCAGTGCCGCGAGGGAACTGCTTGGGCCACGCGGATCCTCGAGCGCATAGCCGACGGACACGGCGCGACGGAGGACCTGGACACGCTGCTCGACATCTCCGAGGACATGACGGGGAAGACGATCTGCGTCCTCAGCGATTCGTGCGCGACGCCTATCGTGTCCGGGATCAAGAAGTTCCGGGAAGAGTTCGAGGTGCTGATCAAGCAGCGGCGGTTCCACCCGGTCTCGGCGGCGGTGGCCTGATGGCGGAACAGACGCAGGCACCCGTGAAGACGGTGACGCTCACCATCGAGGGCCGGCAGGTGACGGTGCCCGAGGGCACGTCCATCCTCGAGGCCGCCAAGCAGGTGGGCGTGCTCATCCCGCACTACTGCTACCACCCGGGACTGCCGGTAGCTGGCGTGTGCCGGATGTGCCTGGTGGACGTCGAGAAGGCGCCCAAGCTCTCCCCGTCGTGCGCCACGCCCGCGATGGACGGGCAGGTGGTGCACGTGCATTCGGAGAAGGCACTCGACGCGCGCAAGGGCGTGCTCGAGATGCTGCTGATCAACCACCCGCTCGACTGTCCGATCTGCGACCAGTCCGGCGAGTGCGAGCTGCAGGACTACACGTTCCAGGAGGGGCGCAAGGACTCACGCTATCGCGAGCCCAAGCGGTTCAACCCCGTGGAGGATTTCGGCGGCGACGTGGTGTACGTCCCCAACCGATGCATCCTCTGCACGCGGTGCGTGCGCTTCATGGAAGACGTGGCGCACGATCCGGTACTGAACGTGAGCGAGCGCGGAGACCGCGCGTTGATCGGCAAGTTCGAAGGCAGGGACCTCACGCACCCGTGGGCCGCGAACGTCGTGGACCTGTGCCCAGTCGGTGCGCTTCTGTCCAAGGACTCGCTCAACAAGGCGCGCGCCTGGGAGCTGGACCGCTCGGCGTCGGTGTGCCCCAACTGCACGCAAGGCTGCAACGTCATCGTCGAGACGCGCGACAACACGGTGGTGCGGCTCAAGCCTCGCTTCAACGACCAGGTCAACGAGTACTTCATCTGCGACTACGGCCGTCTCAACTATCGCTGGCTCAACCGGCAGGACCGGGTGAGCACGCCGATGGTGCGCCGCGGCGAGTCGCTCGCCGAGACCGATTGGGACACGGCGATCGCGGCGGCGGCGAATCTGCTGAAGGGGCAGAAGGTCTCCGTGATCGCGTCGCCGATGCTGTCGAATGAAACGCTCTTCCTGCTGTCCACTCTGATGGAGCGGAACGGCGGAGAAGGGAGCTTCACCGTGGAGACCGGTCCTGAAGCGCCGCTGCCGGGCGTCGAAGATCTCTCGCTTCGTGCCGATCGCGCGGCCAACGTCGTCGGAGCCGAGCGGCTCGGCTTCAAGCGTAGCGCCGGCGCGGCTGGCGGCGGCGTGGTCGTGATCGCCGGGGACCAGCATTTCGGGCTGGACCTGTCGAGGCTTCCCGCGGGCTCGCGTCTGCTGGTGATCGGCTCGGTGATTCCTGACGGCGGACACGGCGCGGAAGCCGTGCTTCCCATCGCCAACATGGCCGAAGAAGAGGGGACGTTCACCAACATCCAGGGACGGGTGCAGCGGTTCCGGCAGGCCAAGGCGCCGCCGGGGCACACGCGCTCGAGCTGGTCGGTCGTGGGTGATCTGCTGCACGCGCTCGGAGATTCCGCGCAGTACTTCCTGCCGTCGGAAGTGTTCGCGACGATGGTCGGCGCGCGCGCGGAGTTCAAGGGATTGAGCTGGGACCGGCTCGGTTCCAGAGGCCTGCCCGTATTGAACGGGAACAGCGCGGGGGATCGCGCATGAGCGTCACCGCGCCCATGCTCCTCCAGGTCGCGAATCCGCAGGTCGTAGCGACGGGGACGGGAGTGTTCCTGATCTCGACGCTCGTCAAGCTGGTCGTCGTGTTCACGCTATACATGGTGGGCGTGGCGCTGCTCACGCTCGCTGAGCGCAAGATCTCGGCATGGATCCAGGACAGGCACGGCCCGAACCGGGTTGGCCCGCACGGGCTGCTCCAGCCGTTCGCGGACGGACTCAAGAACATCATGAAGGAAGAGACGTACCCGGACGCGGCGTACAAGCCGCTGTTCATCCTTGCTCCGGCGATGTCGTTCATCGTCGCGCTGACGGCGTGGGCGGTGATTCCGTTCGCCTCGCCGCTGCCGACGCGCTGGGGACTGATTCCGATGGTGGTCGCCGACCTGCCGATCGGCTTCCTGTTCATTCTCGCGCTCACGTCGCTCGGCGTGTACGGCATCGTGCTCGCGGGTTGGTCGTCAAACAACAAGTACTCGCTGCTGGGCGGGCTCCGCGCCAGCGCGCAGATGATTTCGTACGAGATCGCGATGGGGCTGTCCATTATCCCGGTGCTGCTGCTCGCGGGCAACGTCACGCTCGGCACGATCATAGATCAGCAAGCGCATGGGCTGTACAACATTCTCAATCTCACGATCGCGTTCTTCATCTTCATGGTTGCCGCGTTCGCCGAGACGAACCGGCTGCCGTTCGACCTGCCCGAGGCGGAGTCGGAGCTGATCGCGGGATACCACACCGAATACAGCGCGA
The DNA here is from genome assembly GCA_051305945.1 of Gemmatimonadaceae bacterium. Classification (GTDB taxonomy): domain Bacteria; phylum Gemmatimonadota; class Gemmatimonadetes; order Gemmatimonadales; family Gemmatimonadaceae; genus JACDCY01. The sequence continues at coordinate 1,411 of JBPPMH010000173.1, read as the reverse complement.
TGAAGTTCTCATTCTTCTTCATCGCCGAGTACGCCAACATGGTCACGGCGAGCGCGCTCATGGCCACGCTGTTCTTCGGCGGATGGGACATCCCGATCAGCGGCTGGGAGAACACCGCGCCGTACACCGTGCTCAAGACGGTGGTGACCGGGCTCGTGTTCGGCGCGAAGGTGATGTTCTTCGTCTTCACCTTCATGTGGATTCGCTGGACGCTGCCGCGGTTCCGCTACGACCAGCTCATGTCGCTCGGCTGGAAGTTCATGCTCCCGCTCGCGCTCGGTTACATCGTCGTGATCGCGTCGGCGATGCTCGGGCTCGCGGCGTCCGGCATCGAGTACGGCCCGCTGTACGGGCTCGCGCTGTTCGGCCTGAACCTCGCGCTGGTGATGCTCCTGTTCGTGATGGTGGATCACGGCCGGATCATCAGCCCGGCATATGGCCGGCTGGATCCGCGGGAGTTGGAGAAGCTCCGCGCAATGCGGCAGCGCTCCGCGCTCGCCCGCCGTCCCGCGGCCGCTTCGGCGGCAGGCACCACTAAGCCCGCTCGTGTCACGGGAGGAACGCGCTGATGGCGATCAACGTGAAAGTGGTGAATCGCCCGACAGGAGACGTCAGCTACGTGCGCGCCACCCTCAAGGGAATGGCGCTCACGTTCAAGCACCTCATAGATCCGCACAAGGTCACGATCCAGTATCCCGAGGAGAAGCACTCTCTCTCCTCTCGCTGGCGGGGCACACATCGCATGCTCACGACCGAAGACGGCAAGGCGAAGTGCGTCGCGTGCGGGCTATGTCCGACCGTGTGTCCTGCGAACTGCATCAAGCTCGTGCCCGGCGAGGACGAGAACGGCAATCGCTACCCGTTGATCTTCGAGATCGACGAGTTCCGTTGCATCTTCTGCGGCTACTGCCAGGAGGTGTGTCCGGAGGAAGCCATCCACCTCGGGCGGCACTACGAGAACGCCGAATACAGCCGCGAGGGCTTCGTGTACGACCTCGAGCGGCTCACGGCGCAGACGCATCCGGTTACCGAGCTGTGGGACCCGGAGGATCCGAAGGGACAATGACCGATCCGGCGTATCCTCTCTTCTATACGTTCAACTTCTATCTCTTCGGCGTGATTGCGCTGGCGTCCGCGCTCGCGTTCGTCACCCGCAAGAGCCCCGTCGCGGCCGCGCTCTGGCTGGTGAACGTGATGTTCTCGCTCGCCGCGCTCTATGTGATGCTGGACGCGCACTTCATCGCCGCGATCCAGGTGCTGGTGTACGCCGGCGCGATCATGGTCGTGTTCCTCTTCGTCATAATGCTGCTCAACCTCGGCCATCCGTCCGAGATCGCGGACATCCGCGGGAAATGGGGGAAGGGCGCGGCGGTGGTGCTGGGACTGGTCCTGCTGGCGGAGATCGCGGTGG
>JBPPMH010000172.1:0-3061 GCA_051305945.1 Gemmatimonadaceae bacterium | reverse complement strand
CTTCTTGGCGCCTTGCGCGAGCGCGGGCTTGCCGAAGACGCCGAGGACGCCCGCCGCCGCGCCGCGTTTCTCGCCGAAGCTGGACGGCTGCTCGCGGAATCCGTGGACCAGGCCAGCACGCTGCTTGCGCTCACCAAGCTCGCTCTTCCGGCCCTGGGCGCGTGGTGCATTGTCGATATCGTGAATGAGAGTGGCGCTCCGTCACGTCTCGGCATCTACCATTCCGATCCGGAAAAACAAACACTCGCGCGCAAGCTTGTAGCGGCGTGGGAGCCGGACCCGCACGATCCATTCGGCGCCCCCGCGATGCTGCGCGAAGCGCGAGCCGTGCTGATCACGGAACGCGTAGAGGAAGAAATCGTCGCGGCCGCCCGTACCGCAGACAATCTCGAGACGCTCCGTCAGCTCGGCATTGGGCCCATGCTGACGGTGCCGCTCCTTGCCCGGAACAAGCTGCTCGGCGCAATCACCTTCGTCAGCGCCCAGCCGGGGTTCGTGTATGGCCCCGAAGACGTGCAGCTTGCCGAGGATCTGGCGACGCGGGGCGCTCTCGCGCTCGATACCGCGCAGACGTACGACCTGGCGCTGGTGATGCAACGCAGTGCGGAGACCGCGAACAGGGCGAAGACGGCTTTTCTCGGCGCAATGAGCCATGAGCTGCGCACCCCGCTCAACGCGATCGGGGGCTATATCGATCTCCTCGACATGGGCCTGCGCGGGCCGGTGACGGAGCAGCAGCACGCCGATTACGCCCGGGTGAGAAGCAGCCAGCAGCACCTCGCCATGCTGATAACCGAGATCCTCAACTTTGCGCGCATCGGAAGCGGGCGCGTCGCGTACGCGCTCGATGACGTCAAGGCCTGCGAAGCAATCGAACGGGCCGTGGACATGATCGAGCCCCTGTTCGCGAAGAAGGGCATCGTGTTCGACGGAGTTTCGGGAGATTCGGGCCTGACAGCGCGCGCGGATCCGGAGCGGGTAGTTCAGGTCCTGGTAAACCTTTTCTCCAACGCCATCAAGTTCACTCCAGACGGGGGGCACATCAGCGCAGATTGCGCGGCGGCGGACGACGGCGTAACGCTGAGCGTGACTGACACCGGGATCGGCATCGCCGCTGAAAAGGTCGATGTCATCTTCGAGCCGTTCATGCAGTTGAAGGATGGGCTGTCAGACAAGGGAAGCGGCGTGGGGCTCGGCTTGGCGATAAGCCGCGACCTGGCCCGCGCGATGCACGGCGATCTCACAGTGAAGAGCACTGTTGGAGAGGGGACTCGCTTCACGCTTACGTTGCCGCGAGGGGGTCAACCGCCTGCAGATGATGCTTAGGACCGATTGAATCATATTTGGCTCGCTTCGCGGGCCTTTTTCCCGGCGAGGAAGCATGGTCATCACCGCGCCCGACCGCACAGAGTTTGCCGATTACTATCTACCGTACGTCGAGAAAGTCGCGGGCAACGACGTCATGCAGATGCTCGAAGCGCAGCTTAGCGAGGTGCTTCCGATTCTCGCGGGCGTGTCGGAAGAGCGGTCGCTGCACCGGTATGCTCCGGACAAGTGGAGCATCCGTCAGGTAGTGAGCCACATGAACGACACCGAGCGGCTGTTCTCGTTCCGTGCGTTCTGGTTCGCGCGCGGCCTTGCGGATCCGCTGCCGAGCTTCGGTCAGGATGATGCCGTCGCCGTGGCAGGCGCGGACGACCGCTCCTGGAGCAGCCACATGGAAGAGCTCGAGGCGGTGCGGGACGCGACACTAACGCTGTTCCGGAATCTGCCCGAAGAGGCGTGGATGAGACGCGGGGTGGCCAGCGGAAATCCGTTCACTGTGCGCGCGCTCGCGTACATCTGCGCCGGACACGTGGCGCACCACCTGAAAGTGCTGCGGGAACGGTATTTGACCGGCTGAGCGGGGGTACCGCTCCGCGCGGTCCCGCGCACACCTTTCCAGCATGGTCTCCCTTCTCGACATCATCGGACCGGTCATGGTCGGGCCGTCGTCCTCGCACACCGCGGGTGCGTGCCGGCTCGGATTGCTCGGGCGCGGGCTCGTCGGCGGCACGCCAGAGAAAGCCGTGCTCGAGCTGCACGGCTCATTCGCGCGGACCGGTGAAGGGCACGGCACCGACAAAGCGCTCGCCGCGGGCTTGCTCGGCTTCAGGCCGGACGACGAGCGCATCCGCACCGCGCTGGAGATCGCGGAGCGCGAGGGCCTCGACTATCGGTTCGAGAAGGCGGCGCTGGGGGAGGAGGCGCATCCGAACACGGTGCGCATGACGCTGGATCACGGTGACTTGCACGCCACGCTCACGGGCGCGTCGCTCGGCGCGGGTCGCATTCTGGTGAAGGAGATCGACGGCTTTCCCGTCGAGGTCACGGGGACCTTCCATACGATAGTACTGGTGGCCGAGGACATCCCCGGATCCATCGCGCGCATCACGGGCATCCTGGCCGAGCACCGGATCAACATCGCGACGCTGCGTCTGACCAGAAAGCAGCGCGGTGGCGATGCGTTCATCGTGATCGAGTGCGACGAGGCGCCGGGCGAGAGAGTGCGCGACGAGATCCGCGGGCTGAACTGGGTGCGGTGGGCGAGGCGCCTGGACAAGGTGTCGGGTCAATGAAGACATCCCTTACGGCACCCGATGTATAAATCGCTTGCGGAGGCCATTCGGGACGCGGAGGCGAGTGGGCGTAGCCTCTCGCAGACCGCGCTCGACATGGAGTCGGCTGATCAGGGGCGGACTGTCGAGGACATCCGGAGTGTGCTCGCGCGCGCGCTCGGGGTCATGCGCGGAGCGGTGGAGCAGGGGATGGTCGGTGATCTGTACTCCGCGTCGGGGCTGGTGGGCGGCGACGCCGCCAAGCTGAGGACGGGACCGCCGGGCCCGCTCGCGGGGACGGCGTTCCGCGACGTGCTCGCGCGTGCGCTGGCCGTGCAGGAAGTCAACGCCGCGATGGGCGTGATCGTCGCCGCGCCGACCGCGGGCGGCGCGGGAGTGCTGCCCGCCGTGCTCACCGGACTCGCGGCAAGCAAGGGCTACGGCGACGAGAAGCTGGTGGACGC
>JBPPMH010000171.1:0-89163 GCA_051305945.1 Gemmatimonadaceae bacterium | reverse complement strand
GTACGCCAGGTTGTCCTTGCTGCTGCAGCGCGAGGGGCTGTTGTTCGGCCCCCAGCGGGTGAAGCGCGGCGAGACGCCCTGCCTCGGCGTGTGCGCCGGCGGGCCGATCGTAGTGGTGTATCCGGACGGGATTTGGTACGCCGGGGTGACCGACGAGCTGCTCGAGCGGATCGTGGTCGATCACCTGAAGCACGGGCGTGCCGTGGAGGAAGCGGTCTTCCATCGGCTAGCTTTCGACTCCCTGACTGGAGCCCCATTTGCCGCAGCCGCCCAATCCACGCCGCTTCGTACTCAGCGCGGCCCGTAAGTACGTCTTCGACAACAAAGACCCGGAGCGCTTCCTCGAGGACGCGGTCTCCGGTCCGCACGGCGATGAAGTCCCACGCCTCACACCCAACGCGATAGAGAAGACCCGCATGCCGCGAAGCCGAGACAGGATCCTGACAAACCTGGAAGAGATGTATCGCGAGGCGTTCGAGCGCGCGCGCGCGTCCGGCGACGACTCGCAGATGGTTACGCTGGATTTCGCTTACCGCCGCGAGCAGCTGTACTTCGAGGTGCTGCTCGACGTCCGCGACGCGCTCGAGACGAGACGCTAGCCTGAGCTATCCCGGACGGGGAGTCCGCGGGTGACGAGCGTATGGGGGTGGATCGGCTTCAACGCCGTCGTGCTGACGCTCATCGCGGTGGATCTGCTCGTCTTCCATCGGCGGCCGCGGCATGTCTCGCTCAAGGAGGCAGCCGCGTGGAGCGCGCTCTGGGTCGGGCTGTCGCTCACCTTCTCGCTGTTCGTGTTCCGCTTCATGGGAACGACGTCGGGACTGGAGTTTCTGGCCGGATATCTGATCGAGTACGCGCTCTCGGTCGACAACATCTTCGTGTTCGTCCTGATCTTCGGGTACTTCAGGATCCCGATGCAGTATCAGCATCGGGTGCTGCTGTGGGGGATCATGGGCGCGCTGGTCCTGCGAGGGGCGATGATCGGAGCGGGCGCCGTGCTGGTCTCGCGGTTCGAGTGGATTCTCTACATCTTCGGCGCGTTCCTCGTGTTCACCGGCGTGCGCATGGCGCTGCAGAAGGCCGGGGATCAGTACGATCCGGAAGACAACCCAGTGCTACGGCTGGTGCGAAAGGTGATTCCGGTGACCAGCGAGTATCACGGCCAGAAGTTCTTCATCCGCGCGCCGGACGAGACGGGCACGCTTCGGCTCATGGCCACGCCGCTGTTCATCGTGCTCGTGCTGGTGGAGACGACGGACGTGATCTTCGCGACCGATTCGATTCCGGCGATCTTCGCCGTCACCCGCGACCCGTTCATCGTGTACACGTCCAACGTGTGCGCGGTGCTCGGCCTCAGGGCGCTGTATTTCCTGCTCGCGGGGATCGTGGACAAGTTCCACTACTTGAAGATCGGCTTGTCTATCGTCCTGGTGTTCATCGGCCTGAAGATGCTGGGCGAGCAGTTCGTGCACATTCCGATCGGCATCTCCCTGGGAGTCGTCGCCCTGGTCCTGACCGTATCGGTGGTGGCGTCGCTGCGCTGGCCGCGGCACGACCTGCCCTCCATCCCGCCGCTGGCGACGCTCGGACAGCACCACGACAAGCCGGCGGAGTCCCGCAAGGACGAGTAGAGCCACCGAGTTGGTCCGGCGGGCGCATTACCGCCGTGTGACCCCCAAGTGACTCTGGCGATTATCCATCTGGCCCCGATATTCGTCTGGCGCCCTGGCGGCGAATCGACCACTAACCCGAGAGGCAGCAGTGCGGGAAATTCATTTGTGGCGAGGGTTGGTCGTGGCGGCTGCCGCCGCTGCTGTGCTCGGAATCAGGTCGGCAGCGGCGCAGGACGCGGCAGGACTCACGTTCGACGTGAGAGTGACGACCGGCGATTCGGCAACGGGCACGGAGCAACTGGGCCGGGGGTGGCTCTCGGGGAAGAACACGCGGCTCGATCTGCGTGGCGGCACCGGGATGCCGATGCCGGCGATGCCCGGTATGGGTGGAAACGACCTCTCGATCATCGTTCAGGACAGCGGCGACACTTCGGTGGTAACGCTCCTGGTGCACGACGAGAAGACGTTCATGCATCCAGGCAAGATGATGGCGCAGCTCCAGGAGATGATGGCGTCACTGGGCGAGAAACCGAAGATGACGTTCACCGTCAGCAACATCATCATTGATTCGCTCGGCGCCGGCGAAATCGTTTCGGGATTCGCAACGAAGCGATACAAGGTCAGCGCCGACATCTCGATCGCGATGGAGATGATGGGCGAAAGCATGAACGAGATGATGCACGTCGAGTCCGAAGGCGATTACGCCGAGGAGCTGAGCGATTTCGCCGATCCGCTGCGGGACACGCGCGGCGTCAGGGCGATGACGGCGGGAATGCCGTGGATGGACTCGACCGCCGCGGCCGAGCTGCAGAAGCTCGAGCGGGCGACGCCGCGGGGCCTCGCGCTGCGGCATGTGGACCGGGTGACCGGCGTGACCGGCGTGACCGAAGGCGACATGGCGATCCCTCCGACCACTACCACGCTGTCCAACATCAAGCGGGAGACGGTCTTTCCGTCGGTCTTCGCGATTCCGGAAGGCTATACCGAGATGCAGATGCCGGCGCTGCCGGCGATGAACTAGGGCGATAACGCGGCCAGTTCGAGCCCATACTGCAGTGTACTCGACGTGTCTGTTCCGTTACCGGAATAGGAGTAACTCGTGCGTGTAACCAGTTCCTTCATCGCCTTCGCACTTGGCGTTTCCCTCCTTGGTTGCCTTCCGATGGCTGCCGGAGATCCGGCCACCTTCGTCATCACCAACGCCCGCGTCTGGACCGGGGACGAGGCGCGGCCGTGGGCCACGGCTGTCGCGGTCAGCGGCGACCGGATCGCGGCTGTCGGATCAGATCGGGAAATCAATCGTCTCGTCGGCGCGAACACGCGGGTGATCGACGCGCGCGGCCAGCTGCTCGTGCCGGGCTTCATCGACTCGCACGTCCACTTCATTGACGGCGGCCGCGGGCTCGCGTCGGTCCAGCTGCGCGATGCCGCGACGCCGGCGGAGTTCATCGCGCGGATAAAGGCGTTCGCCGCGACGGTGCCCGCGGGCACTTGGATCACCGAAGGGAACTGGGATCACGAGCAGTGGGGCGGTGAGTTGCCGCGGCACGACTGGATAGACTCGGTGACGCCGAACAATCCGGTCTGGATCAACCGGCTCGACGGCCACATGTCGCTGGCGAATACGGCCGCGTTGCGCGCGGCCAACGTCACGCGCGAGGCACGCGACATCGCGGGCGGGACCATCGTGCGGGACGCCGCCGGCGAGCTGACCGGCCTCCTCAAGGACAACGCAACGTCACTGGTGAGCCGCGCGGAGCCGGCGCCGTCCGACGCCATGAACGACCGCGCGCTCGAGGCGGCGATGGCGCACGTCGCCGAGCAGGGCGTCACCTCGATTCACCACATGGGTGGCTGGGGTGATCTCGCCGTGTTCCGGCGGGCGCACGCGCGCGGCGGGCTGCGCACCAGGATCTATGCGGCCGTGCCGCTCTCTTCCTGGGCGCGTTTGCGCGACACGGTCGCCGCGGCCGGACGAGGCGACGACTGGCTCCGCATCGGCGCGCTCAAGGGATTCGTGGACGGATCGCTCGGCTCACATACGGCGGCATTCTTCGAGCCGTTCACCGACGCGCCGAACGATCGCGGGCTGCTGGTGAACACGCCGGAGAATCTGTACAACTGGACCAAGGGGGCAGACGACGCGGGACTGCACGTGCTGGTGCACGCGATCGGCGACCGGGCGATCCGGTTGCAGCTCGACATATTCGAGCGCGTGGCTCGCGAAAACGGCGCACGCGACCGCCGCTTCCGCGTCGAGCACGCGCAGCACATCGCGCCGCAGGATTTTCCGCGGTTCGCGCAGCTGCGGGTCATCCCGAGCATGCAGCCGTATCACGCGATCGACGACGGGCGCTGGGCGGACAAGGTGATTGGCGCCGAGCGCTCGCGCACGACGTACGCCTTCAAGTCGCTGCTCGACGCGGGCGCGTCGCTGGCGTTCGGCAGTGACTGGTACGTGGCTCCGCCGACGCCGCTCGAGGGAATTTACGGGGCGGTGACCCGCAGGACGCTGGACAATCGGAATCCCGGTGGCTGGGTGCCGGAGCAGAAGATCACCGTGGAGGATGCGCTCCGCGCCTACACGACCGGCTCGGCGTACGCGGAGTTCGCGGAGGGAAGCAAGGGGGCGCTCTCGCCGGGCAGGCTCGCCGACATCGTGCTGATCGATCGCGACATCACGCGCATCGCTCCCGAAAGCATTCGGGAGGCGAGAGTGATGCTGACGGTCGTCGGCGGGCGCGTGGTGTTCGAGCGCGGCAAGTAGCACGCGCGAAGCCACGAAAAAACGCCGCGGAGCATCCGGCTCCGCGGCGTTTCTCTCGGGTGTCCGTTGCGGCTACAGCCGCGCTGAGAGGTCTCCTCCCTCGCGATATACCCACGCGCCGGCGAGTGTCGAGACGAAGACCTGCACGAGTCCCCAGCCCGCCATCGTCATGTAATCGCCCTGCGTGAACAGCGCCATCATGTGGAAGCCGAAATAGACCGCGGTAAAGAACAGCCACATGAAAGCCGCGGCGATCGCGGCGGTCTGCCAGCCGGGTCCGAACCGTGGGCGAATCGCGACGTACAGCCAGACGGCCATGAAGCCGAACAGGATGTCCGTCACGTAGAACACCCACATCGGCGGCTCGTGCAGCGAGTGTTGGGCCAGCCATGCGTCCATGTCCACCTGCATGAGCATGTAGCCGAGCACATCGAGTAGCAGGAACAGAATTCCCGCCACGAGGCCGCCGATCAGAAGCCGGTTGTAGTTGATTTTGCCCACCGAGTCCCTCCAGAGGTTGGGTACTTGGGGCAACACATATCGCCCTGGCGGGAGCTCAGGTCAAGAGAAAACGCGTGTGTAATGGCGTGCGCGGCGGCTAGTAGCCGGCGATCTCCTCGTACGCGCGCTTGAAGTCAGCGACTTGCGGGAGGATCGCGTCCTCGAGCTGGGGCGCGTAGCCGACGAACGTGTCGGTGGACGCGACGCGCCTCACCGGCGCGTCCAGCCAGGCGAAGCACTCGTCGGCGATCGCGGCGGAGATCTCCGCGCCGTACCCCCACGAGATCGAGTCCTCGTACGCGACGATCACGCGCGAAGTCTTTTTCGCCGAGGTGAACACGGCTTCGCGGTCCCACGGGCTGAGCGAGCGGAGGTCTATCACCTCGACCGATATGCCCGCATCGGCCACGGCGTTCGCGGCGGTGAGCGCGCGCTGCACGGTCGCGCCGTATGTCACGACGGTAACGTCCGCGCCCTCGCGGACGATCCGCGCCTTGCCGAACGGGATCATGAAGTTCGGCCCGGGATACGCGCTCTTGTTGTACGTCTGCCGGTACAGGTGCTTGTGCTCGAGGAAGATCACCGGATCGTCGCATCGGATCGCGGTGCGCAGCAGTCCGTTCGCGTCGATCGCGGTGGACGGGCACATCACGCGCAGGCCCGGGCAGTGCGTGAACAGCGACGCGCCGGTCTGCGAGTGGTAGATGGCGCCGCGGATGTAGCCGCCGTACGTGACGCGCACGACTACTGGGGCCGAGAAGTTGTTGTTGGAGCGCCAGCGCATCGTGGCCAGCTCGTTGCGGATCTGCATGTACGCCGGCCAGATGTAATCGAAGAACTGGATCTCGACGACGGGCTTGAAGCCGCGCGTCGCCAGGCCGATCGCCCGGCCGACGATGTTGGCCTCGGCGAGCGGCGAGTTGTACACGCGATGGCCGCCGAACTCCTTCTGCAATCCCCACGTCACCTTGAAGACGCCGCCCTTGCCCTTGACCTTGCCGGCGTATTCCTCGCGCGACACGTCGGCGACGTCCTGACCGAACAGCAGAATCTTCTCGTCGCGCCGCATCTCGTCCTTCATGCACGCGTTGAGCAGGTCCACCATCGTCGTCGGGTCGCCGCTGAACTGCGGGTCGTCCTCGGTATCGAACTGCTCGCTCGTGGGATCCACCGACGGCGAGTACACGGCGAAGTGCACTGTGTCTTCGGTGGGTTGCGGCTGCGCCAGCGCGTCGTCGGTGGCCGCGAGGACGAGCGCGTCCACCTCTTCCTGGATCTTCGCCAGGTCCTCGTCCGTCGCGTGACCCTGCTCCACCAGCCACTTCGGGAAGTGGATGACGGGGTCCCGCGCGGCGTCGGACTCGCGCTCGTCGGCCGGACGGTACATCGTCTCGTCGTCGGACAGCGAGTGCGAGTACGGCCGAATGACCTTCGCGTGCACCAGCGCCGGTCCCTTCCGCTTGCGGACGTGCTCGATCGCCCGCGACAGAGTGTCGTAGCTCGCGAGGAAATCGCAGCCATCGCACTCCTCCACGAGCAGTCCCGGGAACGACCGCACCAGCTTGGAGATGCTCCCGCCCGCGGTGTTCACCTCGACCGGCACCGAGATGGCGTAACCGTTGTCCTCCACCAGATAGAGAACCGGCAGCTTGAGGTTGCACGCCGTATTGAGCGACTCCCAGAACTCGCCTTCGCTCGTGGTGCCCTCGCCCGTCGAGACGTACACGACTTCGTCTTTCTGGAAGCCTTCGGTGATGCCGATGAGCCGCGCGCGCAGCGTAGCCTCGGCGCAGCCGACGGACTGCAGGAACTGCGTGCCCGTGGGCGACGACGAGGACACGATGTTGTAGTCCTTGTGGCCCCAGTGGCTCGGCATCTGTCGCCCGCCCGACGCGGGGTCGATCGCGGCGCCGACGGCCTCGTACAGCATCTCCGCGGGCGTGACTCCCAGGTGCAGGCAGAGCGCGCGATCGCGGTAGTAAGTGTAGAACCAGTCGTACGCCGGCTTGAGCAGCATGCCAGCGGCCGTGAGAACGGCTTCGTGCCCGGCTCCCGAGATCTGGAAGAAGATCTTGTTCTGCCGCTTCAGTTGGACTTCCTTGTCGTCGACCTTGCGCGACAGGAGCATGTTGCGGTAGGCGGCGACGAGCTGATCGCTGCTCAACTCGGGCTGCGCGGCGGACTTGGGCGCTGGCTTGCGCTCCGGGATTGCTCGGGTGGCCATTGTCCTGAAAAATAGTGAATGAACGAGGGCGTGGGCTACGACAGAGTGGCCGGGAATATGCGCCAAGCCCGCCAGAGACAACTACAACTGAAAGGCTGCCCGCTGTCCGCTGAACGCTGCCGGCTGGTCAGCTGCGAACCTCGATGGCCTTATGACGAAATCAACCAGCTTTCACCTCGTTGCGGCGCTCATCGTGTCCGCATGCGTACAACCGCCCGCCAATGGCGTGGGAGGCGGCGATTCCACGCCGCCGCCGTCGTCGGCGCAGCCGGGTTCTCAGGAGGCGGACTGGGCGACGATCCTGCGACTCGAGGATCAGGCCAAGGGGATCGCGAAAGCTTCGGAATGTTCCACCGTGTCGCAGTGTCGAACCGCTCCGGTCGGGAACCGCGCCTGCGGCGGACCGCGTTATTACCTCGCCTACTGCTCCACGAGCACGGACTCGGCGGCGCTGTTCAGGAAGCTGGACGAGATCGCCGCGGCCGAGAACGCCTACAACCGGAAGTATCAGCTCGTGTCTACCTGCGAGTTCCGCATGCCGCCACCGCTCGCCCTGTCCGGGGGCGAGTGCCGGGTCGCTGATCTGTAACGCGTGCTGTTGTTTCTCTGGGACCGCGCCGATGCCTGATGTGGGTCGAGGCGCGTAGCTCCCGAGAGCGACAGGCGCCTCGACCCACGCGCACAGATCAATAGTCCACCGGCCGCAAGTAGGATTCTCCGATTGCCGCGTGGCTGAGCATCGCCACGGTCGGGAGCCTGCGCTTCCAGTGCGTGGACGAGAGCCGCCGGTTGACGACATCGACCTCGCCGGCGTCGAAGCCGCGCGAGACCACTTCCTCCGGCCGATACCCGCTTACGAGCCAGTTGAGTATCTCGTCCGCCTTGGCGTAGGTGATCCCCATGTCGCCCTCGTCGGTCTGGCCCGCGACCAGATCGGCCGTGGGAGGCTTCGCAACGATCTCCTCGGGCACGCCGAGATAGCGCGCGAGCGTCAGCACCTGCGTCTTGAGCAGGTCGCCGAGTGGATTGATCGGCGGCGTGTCGTCCGCGTGCCAGGTGAAGTAGCCGAGCAGGCGCTCGGTCTTGTTGCCGGTGCCGATGGGCAGAGCGGCGTGCTTCACCGACATGTCGAACAGCGCGATCATGCGCATCCGTGCCATGACATTGCCGCGGCGCGTCGGATCGGCCTCCGGCTCGTGCGCGAAGTATCCGTCCACCGCGCCGGTGATCTCGATGGTCTCGGACGCGATTCCGAGGTCATCGATCACGAGCTGCGCGTGCGCGAGGCTTTCCGGGCTCGACGTTCTATAGGGAAGCCGCACGGCGACCACGTTCTCCGGACCGAGCGCGCGCGCGGCGAGGTAGGTCGAGCACGCCGAATCCACGCCGCCCGAAAGGGCGACCACGATCTTGCCGAAGCGGCGACGCTCCATCTCGTCCCGAATGAAGGACACGAGCCACTCCGTCGTCAGCTTCGGGTCGATGTCGATGGGCGGCGGGGCGAGCGGTCGCTCGATCACTCGCGTGACCTTGAGGCCGCCCCGCTTCTTCCCGTTGCCGGCGACAGCTCCCGTGTCTGTTTTCGCCGGCTTTGCCGCTTTCTTCCCGGCCGTCTTCTTCTTCGGCATGTCGTACTCGAGCTCGACCGGATCGCCGCGCTTTATTCGCTGCACGTTCTCCAGCATGTGCGGCAGGAGCGTCTCGAAGTCGCTCAGCAGTGGCATGTCGGAGCGCGCCTTCGTCACGTCGGTCATGTCCACGGTGACGCTGACGATGCCCTCGTCCCAGACGGGCCCGCGCGCGCGGATGTCGCCCTTCGGCCCCACGACCACGGAGCCGCCAGTCAACAGCTTGCCGCCTTCGCTGCCGACGAGCTGCGCGACGGACACGTACATGCCGTGCTCTTCCGCGATGTCGCGCGCGAGCCGGTCCCACCGATCGAGCGTGGCGGGTCCCGGCGCCGGCGACTCCGCCGCGTCGCGCTGCCAGGGGCCGCGCCCCGGAGACGCCGAGTGAATCAGTAGAAGGCGAGCGCCGTCCAGGGCGGCGACAGTGCCCATGAAGCTGTGCCACGCATCCTCACACACGACCATCGCCACCCGGCCGACCGGCGTGTCGAACGCGCGCAGCTCCAGCCCTCTATCCACGAAGCGCTCCTCGTCGAACAGCCCGTACGTCGGGAGAAAGAGCTTCCGGTGCACGTGGCGGATGACCGGCGCGTAGCCGCCGAGCGTGACGTACAGAGCGCTGTTGTACAGCGAATTGCGGAACAGCTCGTAGAAGCCCAGGGCCACGTCGAGTGTGTGCCCGCCGCCGACGGCATCGCTGTACACTTTGTGGAGGTCGGCCGCGAGCGCGCCCGCGGTGACTGCGACCTCGCGGACGCCGCCTTCCAGGAAGTATCCGGTGAGGGCGGTCTCCGCGAAGTGCACCAGCTCGGGCCGCGGGTCCAGCTCGTCCAGCTGGGCAAAGACGGGCCCGAGCCGCTCGAGGCTGTCGGCGTAATCACCCTTTCGCGGTTTGAACTGTACCGCCGCCAGGTGTACTAGTGAATGCATTGGCCGAACATTACATGACACCTCCACCCTGCGCACCTGTGCGGACACCGCTCGGCACCGCTCGCCTCGCAACGGCACTCGTCGCCGGGCTCCTCGCGCTCTCCCACGCAGCGGGAGCGCAGCAGCGCGAGCCCTGGCAGATCATCACACCGCCCCAGGCCTCGCTGGTGCTGGCGCGCGACGGATCCATGATCGGAGAGGTCGGACGCGAGCGCCGCGTGTCCATCGCGCTTTCGTCGCTCCCGGCGTACGTGGGGCAGGCGTTCGTCGCCGTGGAAGACCATCGCTTTTACCAGCACGACGGCGTGGACGTCGTCGGCATCGCCGGCGCCCTCAAAGACAACCTGCTCGGCGAGCGGCGCGGCGCGAGCACGATCACGCAGCAGCTCGTCGGCAACATGCATCCCGACATCATCGACCGGTCAGATCCGGGGATAGGCAGGAAGGTGCGCGAGCAGCAGGCGGCGCGCGAGATGGAGCGGCACTACACCAAGCAGCAGATCCTCGAGGCGTACCTCAACCAGATCGACTTCGGGCACGGCTGGTCCGGCATCGAGATCGCGGCGCGTCACTACTTCGGCAAGCCCGCCGCGGCGCTCACGCTCGCCGAGGCCGCTACGCTGGCCGCCGTTCCGAAGGGACCGGCTGTCTTCGATCCGCTCCGGAACCCGGACCGCGTGCGGAGCCGGCGTAACGTCGTGCTCCGGCTCATGGCCGAGCAGCGCTACATATCGCCCGCGGCGGTGCGAGCGGCGCAGAGCACGCCACTGGCGCTCGCGCCGAGCCGCGGGATGTCTGCGCCCGCGCAGAACTTCGTGAACGTCGTGCGGGTGCAGGCGACGCGCGCAGGCATCCCGGTGATGAACGGCGGCTACCGCATTTACACCGCGCTCGATCCGGATCTCCAGAATGCCGCGGTTGCAGCGATCGAAGCGGAAGCGTCGGCGTTCGAGGCGCGACCCGGCTACAGACACCCGACTCGGGCGAGCCACACGAGCGGAACGCCGGGCTATCTGCAGGGCGTCGCGGTCGCGATCGACCCGTCCAACGGAGACGTGCGCGCGTTGGTGGGAGGGCGCGATTACGAAGACTCGCAGTTCGATCGCGCGGTAGACGGCGAGCGGCAGCCCGGCTCGGCGTTCAAGCCGGTCGTGTACGCGGCAGCGCTGAATGCCTCGCTCTCGCCACTCACCATCGTGCAGGACACTGCGATATCGCTACGCCTCAGCAACGGCACCTACTACCGACCGGCGAACTCCGACCGGCGCTTCCTCGGCGCGATGACGCTGCGGGACGCGCTGGCGCAGTCGAGGAACGTGGTGGCCGTGCAGCTCGCGATGGAGGTCGGGATGGACTCGGTGATCGCGCTCGCGCGGCGGATGGGAATCGCTTCACCGATCGCTCCGGGGCCGGCGAGCGCGATCGGCGCGTCGGCGGTGCAGCCGCTCGACATCGTTGCCGCGTTCACGACGTTCGCGAACCTGGGGACGCCGATGGAGCCGCGGTTCATCCACCGGATCGAGGACAGCCGGGGGAGGACGGTGTATTCCGCGCCGGTCCGGGCTTTGGCGCCGGCACTGGACGCGCGGGTCGTGTTCGTGGTGCGGGAGATGATGCGGGACGTCGTGGATCGGGGGACGGCGACCAGCGTCCGCCGGTTCGTCCCGCCGTCGGTCCCGGTCGCCGGGAAGACCGGCACGACCAACGACAACACGGACAGCTGGTTCGTAGGGCTGACCCCGGACATAGTGGCGGGGGTCTGGTTCGGGTTCGACCGGCCCACGCCGATTCCCGGGGCGGCCGGCGGGACGCTGGCGGCCCCTGCCTGGGGGAGGATGGTTGCCACGCTATACCGGTCCGGCGGGCCGGGCCAGGAGTGGACCGCGCCCCCGGGGGTGATCTCGGGGTTCGCCGAGCGGGGTACGGGGCTGTTGGCCGGCGATTTGACCCCTCCGGACCGCCGTTACGTGGAGTATTTCGTGGAGGGGACCGAGCCTGAAGGGCTGCGGCTGGACCCTTGGCGGCTGTTTCGGGGAGGCCCTATCCATTAGAGGGCGCCGACCCGTGGAATTATGGGATTTACGCACCCCGGGGGGCTACTCCGCGATTTCAGCTTGCCGCCATCGGAATCCCGATCTACATTGACGGACCGTGTTTGTGCGTGCGCCCGTACGGTCGGGCGTGGGCCTAGATGCAACCCCCCTAGGAGTCGAACGTATGTCGAATCGTATCGTTACTGGTATTGCGGGCCTTGCGCTCGCGGCTTTTGCGCTCGGCTGTGCAGAGAACGACGGTCCTGCCGCCGGTGATCTGACTTTCCCGCTTACGATCACGCCCGCGTCGATGGGAATCCAGGTGTTAACGACGGGCACGCTTACCGCTGTAGCCGCGGACGGCAGCTCGCCAGCTGTCACTTGGGAAAGTGCTAACCCCGCTATCGCCACCGTTGATGCACAGGGAGTCGTGACCGGAGTCGCGGTCGGCCGCACTGCAGTTACCGCGCGTCTGGTTTCAGATGCCTCGATCATCCGTTCGGCTACGGTGACGATTAATCCGCCACCGATCCTGACGAAGGGAACCACGTTTACGAACATTGCGTCCCCGACTGGAGTCACGCGCCGGTGGACCATGACCATTCCCGCTGGAACGACTTCGCTCACCGTAACCATGAGTGGTGGCACGGGCGACGCTGACCTGTATGTCCGCGCACTTAATCCGCCGACGCTTTCCACGTTCGATTGCCGTCCATACCGGGCTGGCAACAACGAAGAGTGCGTCTTCGCGAATCCCGTCGCCGGCACATGGCACGTGATGCTGGATGCATATGAGGGGTACACGGGAGTGTCGCTCCGCGCGAACTGGGTTCCGTAACCTCGGCACAACAGTAGACGGGTCTACCTGACCCGGTCTCCCGAAGCAGAGATGTAAATGGAACGGGCGCCGCGCGAGTCGCGGTGCCCGTTCTTTCGTGCCGGGTGTGGCAGGTTCGCCGGCAATCTTCGTTTTCCAGAATTCAAGGGTCAATGACTGTTATTCGTTACGGATTGTGCTCGTTCAGCGCGCTTGTCGTGTTTCTTTCGGCGTGCGACGACCCCCTAGAGCCGGCTGGTAGGGGGCACATAGTCTCCGCCGCGATCGATAGCGCCGGTGGACCTATTCTTCGGACTATCACTGTCGAACTCGATGTGGCCGCGCCGATCGAGGTTTCCTACGCTGCCGAGGGCACGCCGATCCTGACAGTGTCGGCGGATTCGAGCGCCCTCCTGCATACGCTTCTGCTTCCACGCCTGCGCGCGAATCGAGAGTACAGCGCGGAGGTGGTAATCCCGGACCATGAGTCATCAGTGCTGCGCACGGCATTCGGTACGGGAGCATTGCCTCCCGCCCTGGCGGCGGTCCAGCTTGAGGAAACGGGAGATCCGACGCGACCAGTTGCGCTCATTGAGATTGCAGGCGGAAACCCCTTTCACGGATTGCTGGCCGTGGAGGATGGGGAGATAGTCGGTTACATGGAAATGGCCGGTCCTCTGTTCGGATCCACGCGACGCTCTAACGGCGAGATCGTTCTGCTCGACAATGAGCTCGGACTGGTATCGAGACGGTGGGACGGGAGCGTCGCTCATACTTTGCCGCAGTTGAGCAGCAACCCGGCGGCTGCCTACGGCCGCATACACCACGACGTCACCGCCACGCCTCAGAACACTCTGCTCTTCATTGCCAATGAGCAGCAGGCGGTCGGCGGGGAGACGGTGGTCGGTGAGGCGCTCTGGGAGTGGAACCCCGCAACGGGGTCTGTCGTGAAGCGATGGAGTGCGTTCGACCATCTCACATGGCATGGTCCCGCTGGACGCTCGACGTTGGGCAATTGGCTGCACGGCAATGGGATCTCGTACGGCCCGCGCGGCAACGTGCTCATGTCACTGCGAAACATCAATCAGATTATTTCGATCGCGCCCGACTTTAGTCGCGTAGAATGGAAAATGGGGGGGATCGACGGCTCGCTCGCAGTCTCGGATGCTGATCGGTTTTATGGCCAGCATTACGTGTCGGAGCCCGCGCTCAATCGTGTCCTTGTTTACGACAACGGGTTCCAGCGACCGGGGGGCGCATTCACCCGCGCCATCGAGTACGAGCTTGATCTCACGGCCGGAACGGCAAAGGCCGTCTGGCAGTACCGCCACACGCCCGAGATATTCGCCGCGCTTGTGGGGTCTGTCATCCGATTGCCAAACGGGAACGCGGTCGTGCTGTTCGGGATGAAAGCCGGTGAACCGGCGGGCGCTGAGTCGACCGGACCGCTAACCGCGGTTGAAGTCAACCAGGGCGCTGTTGTGTGGCGGCTGACCGTCCGTGACGGGGCGCTGACCCGCCTGTATCGATTGACTTCCGTGGCTTCGCTCGTAGGCGAGCGCCCGGGCGCATTCCGAAACTAGCCGCAGGCCGAGTCCGCTAGGCCACAGCCTCCAGCGGCTGCGCCGGCTCCTCCG
Source organism: Gemmatimonadaceae bacterium (assembly GCA_051305945.1). Taxonomy (GTDB): domain Bacteria; phylum Gemmatimonadota; class Gemmatimonadetes; order Gemmatimonadales; family Gemmatimonadaceae; genus JACDCY01. Next base: position 75,013 of record JBPPMH010000171.1, on the reverse strand, counting down.
GCGGCACCAACGCGATGTCCAGCACCTGGCTCAGCGTCTCCACCGGATGGAAGGTCAGCAGCTCACGCACTTCCTCCGGCACGTCCTCGATGTCGGCCTCGTTCGCCTTCGGGATGATCACCGTCGTGATGCCGGCGCGGTGCGCGCCCAACACCTTCTCCTTGAGTCCGCCGATCGGCAGCACCCGGCCGCGCAACGTAATCTCGCCCGTCATCGCGACGTCGCGCCGCACGGGGCGCGCCGACATCTCCGACACGAGCGCGGTCGCGATCGCGATGCCCGCTGACGGGCCGTCCTTCGGAATAGCACCCGCCGGCACGTGGATGTGCGCCTCGATCGCGCCCAGCCGGTCGCGCGGAATGCCGAGCTCCGACGCGTTGTTCGTGGCGTACGTGAACGCGGCGCGCGCCGACTCCTTCATGACGTCCCCGAGCTGGCCGGTGAGAATCAGGGACACGGCTCCTCCGGGACCGACCTGCTCGCTGTCGTTCGCCCGGTTCCCGTAGAAGCGTCTGATGGACGCCTCGACGAACATGATGTCGCCGCCCATCGGCGTGTAGTACATGCCGGTGGCGATTCCGATCTCGTTCTCCTCCTTGGCGTGCTCGGGGTGGACCTTCGGTCTGCCGAGCAGCTCGCGCACCTCGTCGGCCTCGATCTTCTCCGGCACCGTCTCGCCGCCGGCGATCTTGCGGGCGACTTTCCGCGCGACCGCCCCGATCTGGCGTTCGAGCTGCCGCACGCCGCTTTCGCGCGTGTGGCCTGAGATGATCGACGTGATCGCCTCGTCGCTGATGTCGATCTTTTTGTCGGAGAGTCCCGATTCCTCGAGCTGCCGCGGGAGCAGGTATTTCTTCGCGATCTCGAGCTTCTCGCGCTCGGTGTAGCCTGCGAACTCCACGACTTCCATGCGGTCCAGCAGCGGGCCGGGAATCCCCTGCAGCAGGTTCGCGGTCGCGATGAAGATCACCTCGCTGAGATCGAACGGCACGCCGAGGTAGTGGTCGGTGAACGTGTCGTTCTGCGCGGGGTCCAGCACCTCGAGCAGCGCGCTCGCGGGATCGCCCTGGAACGACACGCCGAGCTTGTCCACTTCGTCCAGCAGGAAGACGGGATTCTTGGTGCCGGCCTGCTTCATCCCCTGGATGATGCGGCCTGGCATCGCGCCGACGTACGTCCGCCGGTGCCCGCGGATGTCGGCTTCGTCGCGCGCGCCGCCGAGCGCGACGCGAACGTACTGGCGGCCGAGCGCGCGGGCCACGGACTTCGCGATGGAAGTTTTGCCGACGCCGGGCGGTCCCACGAACAGCAGGATCGGCCCCTTCGCCATGGCCCGCGACTTCGCTTCTTTCGTGTCGGTGATGGTCCGGTCTTCGAGCTCGCCGATCTTGAGCGCGGGCGTCGCCTCATCCCGCTCCGGCAAGAGCTTCGAGACGGGCAGCTCGCCGACCTCCTCGACTTCGTGCGCCAACTGCTCCGCGCGGAGTTGCCGCACCGCGAGGAATTCCAGCACGCGGTCCTTCACGTCCTTCAAGCCGTAGTGGTCTTCCTCGAGCACCTCGCCCGCGTTCCTGAGGTCGAGGTGGTCGTCGGAGCGCTCGTTCCACGGCAGCTCGGCGATCCACTCCAGATAAGTGCGGATCACCTGCGCTTCCATCGATTCGCGACCCGCGCGCTCCAGGCGGCCCAGTTCGCGCTCGACTTCCGCGCGCGCTTCCTTGGGAAGCTCGAGCTTGGTCAGCTTCTCGCGGAGCTCGACGATCTCCTTGGCCTGATCGTCGTCGCCAAGCTCTTTTTGGATCGTCTTGAGCTGCTCGCGCAGGTACATCTCGCGCTGCCGCTCGCCCAGCTCTTCCTGCACCTGCGACTTGATCTCTTCCTGCGCCTCGAGCAGGCCGACGTGCCGCTGGATGTGCACCAGCACGCGGCGGAGCCGCTCCTCGACGCTCAGTGTTTCGAGGAGACCCTGCTTCTCGGGCACCGGCAGATCGATGTAACCCGCCACGAGATCCGCGAAGCGACCTGGATCGGTGACCGACTCGAGCACCTGGTGCACGACTTCTTCCGGCAAACCGCGCCGCTCGCCCAAGTCGGCCGCGCGCTCGCGCGTCTCCTTCTCGAGCGCCACGAACGCCGGATCGTTCTCGTCGATCGGCACCATCTCCTCGGCGGGCATAACTACTGCCGCGAGGAAACCTTCGGTCGTCGTGTACTGGAGCGCCGTCGCGCGCTGCTCGCCCTGGAGCAGAAGCTGCACGCCTCCCAGGCCGCGCTGGATTTGCCCGATCTTGGCGATGACGCCCATCGAGTACAGGATGTCGGCGGTGGGCTCGTCACTGTTGTCGCGCTGAGCGACGGCGAAGACGAGGCGGTCTTTCTTGAGGGCGGACTCGATGGCCCGCAAAGTTCCCGGCCGCCCCGCGGCTATCGGCGCGGTGAGTCCGGGAAATATCACGGTCCCGCGCAGGGGCAGGACTGGCATGGTTTGACGTTCGGTCACAGAGGCAGTGATTAGTGATTAGTGATTAGTGATTAGTGACTAGTGACTGGTAACTGCTTTCTTCCAGCCACCGGGAACTACATGAACCAAAAACTGATTTCTTACGTACTTCCTTTTGCATGAATCGCACTAGATGACATACGCCAATCAGGCGGCCTCGGCAAGCGAATCGGGGCCGGAATGGCGCCATCGCTGCCGATACGGCTCCATCCTGTTCAGTCAGTGTCCGCCGTGCTACGTTAGGCCCTGTTACCCCCACCTTAACGTTCGCGGCGAGACATAGTGGCTGATCGCGATCTAACTACGTCCGATTTCGAGCTCAGGGCCCAGGTAGACAGGGCTCTTTCTGCAAACTACGAGCTAGAGGAAGAAATCGGCCGCGGCGGAATGGGGATCGTTTATCGCGCGCGCGATAAACGATTGAAGCGCGCCGTTGCGGTGAAGCTGCTTCCCCCGGAGCTGTCGTTCCGCTCCGACATCCGCTCGCGATTCCTGCGGGAAGCCGAGACGTCGGCGCAGCTGAGCCACCCCAACATCGTCCCGATCTACACGGTAGGCGAGGAAGGGAACCTCGTCTTCTTCATCATGGCGTACATCGGGGGGGACAATCTCGCCAAGCTGATCCACGACCGCGGCCCGCTGGACCCGACCGAGGTGCGCAGGATCCTGCGCGAGGTGGCCGATGCGCTGCAGTACGCGCACAGCCGCAAGGTCGTGCACCGCGACATCAAGCCCGACAACATTCTGCTGGACTCGGACACGGGCCGGGCGATGGTCACCGATTTCGGCATTGCTCGCGCGGTCATCGAGGGGTCGGGATCGAAGCTGACGGCGACGGGCATGGCGCTCGGCACGCCCGCGTACATGTCTCCCGAGCAGGCCGCCGGCGACAGCAACATCGACGGCCGGACCGACATCTACTCGCTCGGCGTGGTCGCGTACCAGATGTTGAGCGGCGAGCTGCCGTTCGACGCGCCGAACACCCCCGCCATGCTGGTGAAGCACCTGTCGGAGATGCCGGCGCCGATTTCCGACCGGTGCCGCGGCGTGCCGGACGATCTCGCGCGCGCGGTGATGCTGATGCTGGAGAAGAGTCCCGAGGCGCGTTTTCCCAGCGCTGGCGCGCTGGCGGTGGCGCTCGAGAGCGGGAACGTGCCGGTCCCCCAGGGCACGGTGTGGGCCCCGGCCATGCCGCGCACCCTCACGACGGCGCGATATCCCGTGCCTTCACCGTATCCGGCGCCGGAGATCGACGAAGACCTGGAGCGGTGGGAAGCGCCGCCCGTGCGGAAGTTCCGCAAGAAGCTGGCGCCGTTCATCGCCGTCAACGCGGTGATCTTCGTCGGGTCCATCATATCGGGCGTGGACCTGTTCGTAGTCACCGTGTTCTGGTCCATCGCGATGGCGATCCAATACTCCAAGCTGTGGTCGGCGGGCTACGACTGGCGCGACGTCTTCCGCCAGCCGCGCGACCGGCTGTTCGTGGACGTCGCCGGCGAGACGCTCGACGACGCGCGCGCCATCTTCGATCCGAACAAGCGCGAGGAAGTGCGCGCGAAGATGCGGGCCCGCCGCACTCCGCAGCGGAATCTGCCGCGCGCGCAGCCGCACACCACGGGCGCAACGCGTGAGGGGCGACGTGAGCGGAAGGAGCGTGAGGGACGCGAGCGCGATGAGAGTGCGCGCGGGCTCGCGGACGCTCCGCGCGGGCGGGAGCTGCCGGTCGTGGCGCAGGCGCGCTCCGATCGCGACGAGATCCGGCGGCTGGTGCGGTCGCTGCCCGAAGAGGACAGCCAGATGATCCCCGACGTGGTGCCGTCGGCGGAGCAGCTGTTCGACAAGATCAGGGCGCTGTCGAACGCACTCGCGGCGGTGGACACCCAAGGTGTGGATGCCGCGGCCGCCGACGTCGAGCGGGAGATCGAGACGCTCGAGGCGCAGGCGAACCCGCTCGAGCCGGCGAGCGAGCAGCGGGTGCGGCGGCTCGCGGGACTCAAGCGCCGGCGGCGCGCGCTGATCGACGTGAAGAAGCGGCGTGACGAAGCGATGGCAAAGATCGAGAGCTGCGGCATCGCGCTCGAGAACATGCGGCTCGACGTGTTGCGACTCCGCACGGGCGGTCAGACGCATTACAACGTGACGTTGCTGGCGGAGCAGGCGATGCGGTTGGCGCGCGACGTGGACGTTCTGGCGTACGCGGCGGACGAGACCGGGCGCGTAAGCGCCACGCGCTGACATGAGCGACAAGCGAGTAATGGAAGAGCCGCCGCTCGAGCGGCGCCTTCGGGACTTCAGGCGCTCGTTCTGGCAGGCTGCCGGTACGCTCGCGTTCCTGATCGGATTGAACGTCCTATTCACGCCGTCGTTCCCATGGGTGCTGATCGCGGCGATCGTCTTCTCGATCGGCCTGATCCGCCAGGCGGCGGGGCTCTGGGCGGACGGCGTGAGCCTGCGGGAGCTGGTCTCGCGCGGACCGGTGTCGCTCGAGGGGAGATCCATCAGGGGCGATTCTTCGCGCGCGCTGCCCGAGCGCTCGTACCGGTCGGCGCGCGATGGCGGCCGGCAGCGCGCGATCGAGGCGGTGGCTGTGTCCGCTTACGCCGGCCCCACCGAGCGGGCGATGGCGCGCGCGCGGGAGCATCACGAGGGGATCGTGCAGACGATGCGGCAGCTCTCGACCGTTGACCGCGAGCTGATCCCCGACGTGCGCCCGACCATCGACGCGCTGCTGGAGCAGGTACTGGTGCTCGGCGACGCGCTGCGGCGGCTGGAGGAGAACGTGGGGTCCACGTCCGCGGACGAAGTGTCGTCGCGGCTCGCGGCGCTGGAGCGCGAGACGAACCGCACGGGCGAGTGGGAGCGGAAGCGCGAGCTGCTCGAGCGGCAGCGCACGTCCATCAAGGAGCTGCAGCAGCGGCAGGCGGAGCTGAAGACGAGGTTCGAGCGCGCGACGCTGTTGCTGGAGAACCTGCGGCTGGACGTGCTCAAGCTGAGGTTGGCGGGGGTGCAGTCGGCGAGTGAAGACGTCGCCGGGGCTACGCAGCAGGCACGCGCGTTGTCGTCTGATATTCGGCGTGCGCTCGAGGCGGCCGATGAGGTGAAGTCGATCCGGTAGGAGCCAACGGCATGCGAGTGAGTGAGCGGCCAGTGAGCCAGTAAGTCAGTGTGCCAGTAAGACGCCACTGACCGACTGGCTCTCTGGCCATCTGGTAACTCACCAACTCGATCCCCCTCTCCCCGTATCGAGAGCTGGCCCCAAGGGGAAACTTGCATCCCCTCGTGGGTAAATTCATGGATGCTTCGCGCTCCCTTGATTGCCGCCTTTCCCCTCGTCATCGCCCTGGCGTCCGCCTGTGACCAGCGTGCCGCCGCCGCCGACCCGCGCGTCGCCGGCCCGCCCATCCCGGAGCGCATCGGCCCCGACGCCAACGACACGGTCTCGAGTGACACAGTCCCCCGCGTAACGCACATGCCCATGCCGCGCATCGTCCGCGGGCTGTACGTGAATCGCTGGGCGGCGATCGGCAACAAGATGAAGCAGATGATCGATCTCGCGAAGACCACCGAGATCAACGCGCTGGTGATCGACGTGAAGGACGACCGCGGCTTCGTTCTCTACCGCTCGCGCGTGCCGCTCGCGCGCGAGATCGGCGCCGACACGAACTCGCCGATGAGCGCCGCCCGCGTGCGGGCGATGCTCGACTCGATGCGCGCGCACAACATCTACCCGATCGCGCGAATTGTCGTGGTGAAGGACCCGCTGCTCGCCGACAAGAAGCGCGAGTGGGCGATCAAGCGGAAGTCGGACGGTCAGCCCTGGCTCGACCGCAACGGCAAGCCCTGGCTCGATCCACACCAGCGCGCGGTCTGGCAGTACGCCGCCGACCTCGGCAGGGAAGCGTGGGACCTGGGCTTCAGTGAGGTGCAGCTCGACTACGTCCGCTTCCCGGACGAGAGCCGGATGCATCGCGACGCCGTCTTCCCGCTCGCGCAGGGACGCATCCGCGCGCAGGTGATTCGCGACCAGCTCGGCTTCACGCGCGGGCTGATGCGGGCAAGCGGCATCCCGATGACGATCGACGTGTTCGGGCTCACCGCGACCGACAGCACCGATATGGGTATCGGCCAGAAGTGGGAGCTGTTCGTGGACATGGCCGACGCAGTGCTGCCGATGAATTATCCGTCGCACTTCGCGCCGGGCACGTACAAGATCGCGAGCCCGAACGCGCGGCCGTACGCCACCATCGACAACGCGATGAAAGACGTGCGCCGGCGCACGGCTCCCGTGAAGGGGGCGGGCCGGATCATCCCGTGGTACCAGGATTTCACGTTGGGCCCGCCCCGGTATGGGGTCGCGGAGGTGCGCGCGCAGATCCAGGCGGGTTACGACAACGGCTATTACGACTGGGTGCTATGGAATCCCGGGTCCCGCTACACGGTCGCGGCGCTGCGGCCGAAGTCGGCGCTGGAAGAAGGGCTCCGCGCGTTGACCGCCGATTCCACGCGGCGGGCAGCTACCGCGAGACAAGCCGACTCCGTCCGCCGCGCGGATTCGGCCAGGCGCGCGGACTCGGCGCGGACGTTACCCGGTCAGTAGCCCCCCGAGCAGCTCGCTGAGCCGGGTTGGCGCTTCTTCCGGCGAGAAGTGTCCCATTCCTTCTATTTGCTGAAACGTCGCGCCGGGAAGTGAATCAGCGAGCACTCGCGCGTAGCGCGGCGGAGCGAGCGTGTCGAGCGATCCGCTGACGATCGCCGTCGGGATGGCGCCGGACAGGTGCGATGAGGCGGCGGTCGCGCCGTCCTCCGGGAAGTTCTCGCCGCGGAGCGCGCGCGCGTGCCGCGCGAGCACGATTCCTCCCGCCGCGTCGGAGAAGGGCTTGAGGTACCGCGCGCACGACCGGGCGCCCGCTTCGCGGTTCACGTAGCCGGAGATCATGCGCGACCTGATTCTTCCGCGCGCGAACGCGGACAACGGCCCGCCCAGCATCGCCGCCGCTCCGGGTGAGACGGACGCCGACGCCGCCCAATGCCGCCCCGCCGGGGGATCCACGAGACAGAGCCGCGACACCAGCGCGGGCCAGGCCTGGGAAAACCGATGCGCGATGGTCGCCCCCAGATCGTGCCCGATGAAGCACGCGCGATCCAGCCGCAGCTCCGCCAGGAGACCGCGCAGGCGGTCGGCGTGCGCGCTTGCGGTGAGCGCGGAGTTGTACGGCCGGTCGCTGCGGCCGTAGCCAAGCAGATCCGCGGCGACGACGCGCCGCCCGGGCGGGAGCAGCGGGATGAGTCCGCGCCAGAGGAGGCTCGACGTGCCGAAACCGTGCACGAGCACGATCGGGTCGCCCCCTCCGCGCGTCCCCGCGGCGTAGTAGTACAGCCGAACGCCCCCGACATCCACGAATTCACCGCGCATTTCACCCCGCCAAGTGGCTAGCGTCCACCGGGAAACGTGCTATTCTTACGCGCCGACCTCACCCGACCGCTGCGCCGGCGTAACATCCACGGCTGGCTTGCCTCGTTCAATCGGACAATTTGACCGTTAATACTCCCTCCGACGCGCGCACTACGCCTCTAAGTCCAAGCCCGGCAGGGCTTTCGACCGCGCCCGAAGGTCTGGCCATCGCTGCTTCACCCCCGGCTCCGACCGAACAGCCGGGAGCCGTCACGTTCCCGCTGACCTGGATGATGGAGCACGGCTCGCCGGCTCTACAATACAGGTCGGCGGTGGAAGTCGCACGGTTGCCGGTCCCGGAGGGGCAGCTGGGTTGGATGCCCTACGCGTCCAGGTCCGCCATCCGGCTGGCCGTGACGCAGGGCATCGACGGCGTCTGGAACGAGCGGATGATGGCCGTTCCCGGGAGCCGGGGCGGCGAGTTCGACGGAGTCGGTACGATCCCCGCGCTGCAGCGGCTGCTCGAGTGCGGCTGGTCGCCCGACTCTCCGCCGATCGCGCTCTCGCGTCGCATCCTGTTCCGTCTGCTGGCCGAGGACGACGATCCGGCGTTTCTGTGCGAGCTGGCGACCAAGACTCAGACGGAAGACCAGATCCGCCGCGGACGCTTAATCCTGCGTGAAGCGGCCGCGGCGACGCTGGCGCGCGCCGGGTACGAGAACGATCCGCGGCTGCGCGGAGCCGTGCGCCGGATCGTCGAGCGGATGGAAGCGTTCCTCGCCTCGCCGCTCGGCGAGAAGCCGTGGACGCGCGTGGGGAACACGCACGTGCTCGCGGCGGAGGCTTCGCCTCCGTCGATCTTCGTGCTGCGCATCCTGGCGCACATGCCGCTGCTGCGGTACGAGCACCACTCGGCGCTCGAGCGCTTGTACGAGCACCTGTCGCAGCCGCTGCCGAGGCAGGATCCCGTGCAGCTCGTGGGGCGGCACCAGATGCAGCAGCCGCACCTGATCCTGGGCGACAAGCTGCCGCACCGGAACGCGGTGGAAGCGGACATCCCGTTCGCGCTGATGTGGCTCGAGCTGATGGCGCGGCTCGGCTTCCTCCGCCGTAACGAGGGATGGTTGAAGATGTTCGACAGATTCCTCGAGGACACGGACCGCGAGGGTGTGTGGCATCCGCACAAGGGAACGGAGACGCCGAAGACCAGGAGCCCGTACGCCTGGGCGACGTTCCCGCTCGAGGAATCGCTGGCGGGCGAGGGCCGCTGGACCGACGTCACCTTCCGCGTCGGTCTCATCGCGCGGCTCGCGGGCCGGGAGATCAAGGTCGTCTAGCAGGCGGCTGGGGGGACGGCTTCCACCGGAAGCGATGTTCCCCGCGGGCGATCCGCGCTTTCGCTCGCGGATGCTCGGGCTGAAATCCGGGATCTCCGTCCGAGTCGTCGAGTGCGGCGAAGAGAAGTCACCGCCGATTCTGCTGTATCCTGGGTGGGCGTGCTCCGTTTACATCTTCCGCGTGATCCTTCCCGCGCTCGCGGAGATGGGCTATCGCGCGATCTCGGTGGACCTGAAGGGACACGGCCTCTCGGACAAGCCGTTCGGCCCCGGTGAGTACACGCGTGCCGCGCTCGTGCGGCACTGCGTGGAGATCTTCGACGCGCTCACGCTCAGCAACCCGGTCATCGGCGGCCACTCACTCGGCGCAGTGCTGTCGCTCATGGTGGCTGCGGAACGGCCAGAGACCGTGCGCGCGCTGCTGCTGTACTCGCCGGTCGGGTACCGCGGAGTTCCGCACCTGCGCTTCTATCGCGCGTGCACTCCGGCATTCATCCGGCCGCTGCTGCCGCATCTCACCTGGCGCTGGATCACCGCGATAGTACTCCGGCTCACGTACGGCGGCATCGGCAGGCCCACGGCGCGCGACGTGGACGAGTACTGGGCGCCCACGCAGTTCCCGGAATTCACGCTGGCGGTGCGCGATCTGCTGCACGAGCTCGACTTCGGCGAGCGCGTGCCGGTCCCGGTGTCGAGCGTCACGCACCGTTCGCTGGTGATGTTCGGGACGAAGGATCTGCTCATGGACGAAGGCGCGGCGGCGCAGGACGCCGCGGTGATGCGGGACGCGGAAGTGCACGAGATTCCCGGCGCGGGCCACGTGATCTGCGAAGAGACTCCCGACGTCGTGCTGAGCGCCACCCGGGATTTTCTGCGGGCGCTCTAGTCTCTGCGCACGCGGCCCAGCCGCGAGATGAAGATGCTGTCCACCCGGGCGTTGCGGCGGATCACGATCGTCATGTTTCCCGCGCCGTGGCCGATGCCGATCGGAGAGTAGGTGAAGGACGCGCGGTTAGCCGCGAGCTTGACGCCGTGAATGTCGCCGAGGCCGCGCTCGCGAAGGGTATCGGTGCCGGCCACGAGCGAGATGGCCGCGCGGGCGGTGTCGATCTGAACCGTGATACGCTCCGCGCGCGTGATGGCGTGATGCCGGGCGGCGGTAAAGAGGGAATGGATCTCGGTCGCGGTGCCGCGGACGTGGATGCCGTCGAGCAGCCCGCCGATGCGGGGATACACGATGGCGGAGAGGATGCTGATCACCGACAGGGAGAGCGCGAGCTCGAGGATCGTCGTGCCTCGCCGTAATCGAAGCGCCATTTGAGTGCCTCGCTGGTGGTCGACAACGTTGTCGCAGCGACGTTAGCACGGTCTTCGCGATCGATTAGCAGCCAACGCTTCCCACCGTATCCATTATCTTGCGCCCATGCATATCACGATCGAGTACTGCACCGTTTGAAGCTACGAACCCCGGGCGGTCGGTCTGGCCGCCGAGATAAGGCAGGCGCATCCCGAGGCGGAGGTGGAGCTGATCCCGTCGGGAGGAGGGAGGTTCGAGGTCGCGGTGGACGGGAAGCTGATCTTCTCGAAGAAGCAGCTGAAGCGGCATGCTGAGAAGGGGGAGATACTGCGACTGATAAAAGCCGGCTGCTAGCTTTTTCCAAATGAAGATCGCCCTTTCCACCGGCGGCGGCGACGCGCCCGGGCTCAACGCCGTCATCCGCGCTGCCGTGCTCTCCGCCCTGAGTCGCGGCTGGGAAGTGTGCGGCGTCAAGCGCGGCTTCGCCGGCCTGCTCGGCGAGGACGAAGTGATCCCGATGGACGAGAACACGGTTCGCGGCATCGCTCACCTCGGCGGCACCATTCTCCGCACGACTAATCGCGGCAACCCGTTCGCCTATCCGCGCAAGCGTCCGGACGGGACCATCGAGGAGATCGATCGTTCGGACGAATTGATGGAGAACGCGCGAGCTCACGGTATCGACGCGCTGATCTCGATCGGCGGCGACGGGTCACTCGCCATCGCCAAGAAGCTGTGCGACAAGGGCCTCAAGATCGTGTGCGTGCCGAAGACGATAGACAACGACATCAGCGGCACCATCACCACGTTCGGCTTCGACACCGCAGTGAACACCGCGCTCGAGGCGATCGACAAGCTGCACACCACCGCGGAGTCGCACGACCGCGTGCTGGTGATGGAAGTAATGGGACGCAACTCCGGATTCATCGCGCTGCACGCGGGGCTCGCCGGCACCGCCGACGTGATTCTGATTCCCGAGATTCCGTACGACGTCGACAAGGTGTGCGAGAAGATCATGGCGCGCGACGCGCTCGGAAAGAAATTCTCCATCGTCGTGATCGCGGAGGGCGCGCACGAGAAGGGAGGCAGCGAATCCATCATGGGCGAGTCGCTCCCGGGCGAGGCGAAGCGGCTCGGCGGCGTGTGCGAGGAGCTCGCGCAGGTCATCCAGCGGAAGACGGGCAAGGAAAGCCGGTCGCTCACTCTCGGGCATCTGCAGCGCGGCGGCCAGCCAACCGGGTACGACCGGCTGCTGGCGACACGGTTCGGCGGCGCCGCGATCAAGGCGATCGAGGATCAGCGGTGGGGAACGATGCTCGCGCTCCAGTCGCCGCACATCGTCACGATTCCAATAGACGAGGTGTTGCGCAAGCCGAAGCGCGTGGACCCGGCGCACGACATCGTGCAGACGGCGCGGGCCACAGGAGTCTCGTTCGGGGACTAAATGTCCACTGTGGAGGACGATTTGCGACGGTCTGCCAGGTCCCATCAATCTCGTAAATCTTGAAACGACAGAGAGTTACGATAATCTGCCCCTTCGGCCCCGGACGTGCCATTACATGGTGTGCCGGCATGGGGCCGGCGCATCGTTGGAGTCGTGAATGAACAAGCTCTATCTCTCAATTCTGTTCGCAATGATCGCCGCCGCGATACCGGGGGAAGCCGCCGCACAGGGCAAGCCCAGGGTGCCGCAGCGCGATAGAGATGAGCAGCCACAGATCCCGAGCCGGTACCAGCCTCCTCCGGGAATGTGCCGGATCTGGCTCGAGGACGTCCCCGCCAGCCGGCAGCCCGCGCCGACCGATTGCATCAAGGCACTGCGCAACAAGCCGGCGAACGGTCGCGTGATCTTCGGAGATCCGCTGCCCGCTTCCAGGAAGAAGGGCGGTCGTGGCAACCCGTTCGGGCTCGGCTCCTCCGGTTGATGGATCAGCTCATTAGGAGGGACCGATGAGAAAGATCGCTCTTACACTGATAGTTGCCGGCGCCGCGCTCGCGACGGAAGCGAGCGCGCAGGTGATGGTGCGCGCCAGCAGCGTTCCGCCGGGGCAGCGTCCGCCCGCGGGCATGTGTCGCGTCTGGATCGAGGGTGTGCCCGCTGGACGTCAGCCGGCCGTTACCGATTGCGTCAGGGCGCGCGCGACGGCGCCACTCAACTCGCGCATCATCTACGGCAGCGACACGCCGTTCCCGGGACGCGCGGTCGGGCGTTTCAAAGACGGCGACTGCGAATTCGAGCGTCGGGGCACGAACCTTGGCGACATCTTCTTCGGCCTGCGCACCTCGCGGAGCGACCTTGGTCGCGATTGCCGCGTGAGTACGAGCCGCACGCGGGACAACGGCGTGTGGTATCCGGTAGGCCGCGACAGAAGCGGCAACGTGATCTACGAGCGCCGTGTGCGCGACCGCAGCGGTCGCACGATCGTGGAGCGCGCGCGGAGCCGCGACGGGCGGACGCTCACGCGGATCGCCTCGAACGGGCGCGTCAACAATGATCGGGACTGGGACGACGACGATGATGACGATCGTCGGGTCTCGCGCTCCGAGCATGATCGCCGGAAGGCGATCGAAAAGGCCCGCCGCGACCGCGAGAAGGTCGTGCGCAAGGCGCAGAAAGAGCGCGCGAAGGCGCGTCGTGGGAACGGCCGCGCGGGGTAGGCACTGACGCGCGGTCGAAGTGATTGAGGGAAGGTCCGCCGGCCCTACGCGAGCAAACCGCGCTCGCTAAGACGGGCCTGCGGACTTTCCCTCAATCAACTTCGACTTCGGGCATTAACCAGCCCGCGGTTTGATTCACGACTGCGCTGTGGCATCTTCCCTCGATGCTCCGCAGCGTTCGAGACCAGTACCTCCCGCCCGACCGCGAAGCCTTCGTCGCGGCGGAGCCGCCCACTGGGCGCGTCATCGTCATAGCTCCGACGCGCGCGGCGTGCGAGACCATCGAGCTCGCGCTGGGATTGCACCTCGACACGTTCCTGGAGCGCGAGCACGGGACTGAGGTGCGCGAGCTGGCCGCGTCCGGGAAGGGATTCGGAATCGTCGCGGGCACCGGCACGGGCAAGACTCTCGCGGTGCGCCCGATCTCCGAGATCATCCTCAAGGCGCCGCTCAAGGTCGGTGTAGTCAACCGCGAGCGCGAAGCCACGCCCGAAACGCCAACGTGGAACGTGATCATCGTCACCACCGGCATCGCGCGCCGGTGGTTCCAGGACGGCGACATCCTCCCGAGCGACACGCTGGTCGTGGACGAGATCCATCAGACTTCCGCCGAGCTGGAACTGTGCCTCGCGCTCGGCAAGCGCGTCGGGTGCAGGTTCATCTGGCTGTCGGCGACGGTGGATCCGACGTTCTACTCGCGCTACCTGGAATCTTCCGGAGTCGTGCAGAGCTTCGCGTTCGATCCTTCGAGGGCCGCCAAGGTCACGGTCATAGACAAGGAACCGCTCGACTTCCTGGACGACCGGTTCCTTCAGCGCGTGCTCAAGGAGCGCCGCGGAGTCGGCGTGTTTCTGCCGACGCGTAAAGCCGTCGAGGAGGCGGCCGCGCAGGTCGAGGAGCGGTTCCCGCGCATCAACACCGCGTTCTATCACGGCGGTGAGCCGATCCGGGTCATCCGCCCGTTTCTCGAGGATGACAATCAGCAGCCCTTTCTGCTCGCGATGACCGCGGCGGGGCAGAGCGCGTTGAACGTGCGCGGGCTCGATACGGTGGTCATCGACGACACGCGCTTCGCCAACGTGATCGAGCGGGGGCGCAACGTGCTCACGCGCGTGCACCTCGGCGCCAACGAGATCCTGCAGATGGCGGGGCGCGTGCACGGCCGCGTGGAGAACGGGCGCGTGTTCATCCTGTCCGATCGCAACATCGTCTTCTCCGAGCTCCGCCCGACGGCGCCCGACTTCCAGCTCGCCGGCGACTCCGAGCGTGTCGCCATCACCTGCGCCGACCTCGGCGTCCGCGCGGACGAGCTCGAGCTGCCGGTTCCGCTGGACAAGCAGTCGTACCGGAAAGCGCTCGCGCTACTCGAGGACCGCGGGATCGTGGAGAACGGCCGGCTTACGCACTACGGCAAGCTCGTGGAGGCGATGCCGGTGGACCGGCCCTGGGCCGAGCTGCTGGTGCACGCCGCCGACGACCTCGTGCCGTACGTCGCGGTGATGAGCTCCGTCGAGTCGCTGCACCGCATGACGCGCGACGAGCGCAACCTCCAGGGGCTCGTCGTACCGGGGAGCGATCACCTCACGGCGTACAATCTCTACGCGGAAGGATTCACGCGCTGCGGCTACATCGGTGAGGTGTACGGGCTGCCACGGCATCTGTTCGACGACAGCGTGGAGCAGTGGGCCGAGGAGCGCGGAGTGCTGGTCAAGGCGATCGAAGACGCCGCGCTGGGGATGGCGAGCGTGTATCGCGGGCTCAACCTCGAGCTGCCGTCGAAGATGGTGCTCGCGCGCGATCACGCGTACGGCAAGTTCGTGGAGCTGCTCGCGGAGGTGATGCCGTTCGATCTCGTGATAGACGAGGAGACCGCGAGCGGCGACAGCGCGCGCGTGTCGAAGACGAGCGTGTGCGGGAGCTGGGGCCCGATCGCCGGGACGCTGAGATACTTCGCCGATCGCAGCGGGATCCCGCGCGCGGGAATCGAGGGAACGCAGATCCCGGCCGAGAAGATCCGCAAGTACGCGCGGCGCGGACCGGTGGAAGTCGTGTACGACGTGCGGAAAAAGCACGATCCGCTGACCCTGCGGCGGGCGCTGACCTACTTCGGCTTCGAGCTGGAGCGCGAGTCCGAGCCGATCCAGGAATTCCCGCCGGAGCTCGAGCGCGAGGCGCGGCACGCGCTGGCGGACGCGCTGGCGAAGGGCGAAGCGCGGCACGCTGCGGTGAACCGCAACCGCGTCGCGGTCGAGGAGATCCGCGAGATCTACAGGCGCGCCGGCGGCGCGACGCCGAAACTCGGCTTGCAGGAGCTGACGGCGATGTACGAGATCGCGCTCGCGGAGGTGCGGTCGCTGAACGATTTCAAGGCGGCGCCGCTGCGGCTGGACCTGGAGTCGCTGATCGAGCCGGGCGCGCGCGAGCGGTATGCGGCGCTCCCGGACAGCGTGCCTATCCGCGACAAGGAAATGGAGATCGGGTACGAGGTGGAGGACGAAGACGGCGAGCGACGCGGCGTCGCGCGGCTGCGGCTGCCGGAGAAGGTCGCCCGCACGTTGAGCGAGGCCGAGCTGCCGCGGCTCGACCGGCCGCTGCGGTTCATGGTATTGCGCGGTCAGCGGGGCGCGGTTCGCGCGAACACGCTGGAGGAGTTGCAGGACGCGCTGGACCAGCCGTGGACTCAGGAGGAAGTCGAGCGCACCGAGCGAGGCGAGCGGGAGCCGGCCCGCGGCGGAGATCGCGGGCGTCCGCGCGGCCGCGGTGGGCGTGGCGGTCGAGGCGGCGGCGGAAAGCCCGGCGGCCCGCGGCAGGGGAGCAAGTGCGGCGACAAGCGTGGGGCACCGAAGTCACGCGGCGGTGGCCGGGGTCGCAGCCCTCGCGGCCGGCGTTAGAATTCCCCGACCCCGAAACCCGACACAACATGGCAAGAACATCGCAGGCTTCACTGACGGAATATTTCGAGGCGCACCAGAAAGTGGTGCGCGACTCACTCGCATCGCTGGGGTCCGCAATTGGTGCGTCGGCTGACGCCATGGCTGAAGCACTCGTCACCGGGCGGAAAGTCATCGTGTTCGGCAACGGCGGCAGCGCGACGCAGGCGAGTCATCTGGTGGGCGAGCTGATCGGGCGCTTCAAGGACAACCGCCGTCCCCTGCCGGCGGTCGCGCTCGCGTGCGATCCGGCGGCGGTGACCTGCATCGCCAACGATTTCGGGTACGAGACCCTGTTCGAGCGCCAGGTGGAGGCGTTCACGCAGCCCGGCGACGTCGTCATCGGGCTCACCACCAGCGGGAAATCGGAGAACGTGTTACGCGGCCTGGCCGCCGGAAAAAAGGGCGGGGCGATCACGATCGCGCTCACGGGCGCCGCCGGGCTGGCTGCCGGCGCAACGGCGGATCACGTGCTCGCGGTGCCGAGCAAAGTCACGGCGCACATTCAGGAGATGCACCTGATGGTGCTGCATCTCTGGTCCGTGACAGTCGACGAGGTCGTGAAGGGGAGCTGAGTGGGGCGGGCAGGCGGGATCCCGACCGCGCCCGACTTTCTCGGCGACGGGCTGATCACGTTCTTCGGGATCGTTGCGCTGACGTGGCCGCGTGAATGGCGCGCCCGCGTTGCTCTCACACAAGGTTTGTTTCTAGCGGCAATGGGTGTGGGCGTGCTCGCCGCCACGGCGTATCGCATCCTCGTGCTGCGTCAGCCCGACGCGGAGCTGATGGGCGTGTTCGGCGGCATTGCGCTGGTCGTGAACCTCGCCGCGGCCGCGGTGCTGCTGCCACATCGTGCCGGAGACGTGAACGTGCGCGCGATCTGGCTGTTCTCGCGGAACGATGCATTGGGGAACGTGGCCGTATTGATCGCGGCGGGATTTGTAGCGTTCACTGGAACTCGCTGGCCCGATTTGGTGGTGGCCGCTGCCATCGCGGGACTGTTCCTGCAATCAGCGTGGTCGATCATCCGGAGCGCGAGCTCCAAGCTGCGTGAGGAAGCTGGCTGATGCTTGGTGGGAAAGCTGAGCACCAGCAACCCCCATGCGTAATGACGGGGAATACAGGCCGTGAGCTTTGAACCGTTAGCTATTAGCTCTCAGACCACTCTCAGACAAGCAGTTGCCTTATTAGCACTCCAGTGCTAATATTAGCACTCTAATGCTAAGACTACAGGGTACTGCCACGTTGGAGGACGTTCTGGGCGATGAGCTGAACGTTACAGCGCTTCGCTTCTTTTCCCTCGTAGAAGGCGGATTCAGCGGCAACGAGATTGCCCGGCGCACGGGAATCAATCAGTCGTCGATGCGCAAGGCTCTCGAGCGTCTGGTTGGGCTCGGTGTCCTGAATCGTTCCAACGTAGGTCGAACCGCCCGATACGAGCTTAACAGCAAGCGTGCGTTGGTTCGGTACTGCGTGCTCGATTTGTTTAGGTCCGAGCAGGATCTCCGCGAGCATCTTGTAGAGAACGTGCGGAATCACACCGAGAAGCTTGGCCCCGGCATCATCGCGGTAATTCTTTACGGCAGCGTCGTTACGGGGGAGCGGACATGGCGCGACGTCGACCTGCTCGTTGTGGCCAATGCCAAGGCTCGCAAAAGTTATGTCAACCGCAGACTCGAGGCTGCCGACCAATTCATTCGAGAAGCGTTCGGCATCCCACTGAGCGCCCGCATTGTCAGCCGGTCGCATTTCTCTAGCGCGGCAGGCAAGCGCCTCATGCAAACGCTCCGGGATGGCGGCGTTCAGCTGCACGGCGACACGATCTCGTCTATGCCTGATCTTCCTCACCGGCTGAAAAAGAAAGTTCGCTGGCCGTGACTCGAAAGCGCTCATCATCAGCGGTCGATCCCCGAAACGCTTCCGCTTACCTCGACGAGGCACGGGGCTTTCGCCGGACCGTGGAGCAGATGGCCGACTCAGGCACTCAACATCGAAATAGTGTAGCAGTAATTGCCGTCCACAGCGCCATCGCGTTCTGCGATGCGGTGACGATTCGCGCGACCGGTCAGAAGTCGAAAGGCGACCATCGGTTGGCCGAAGACTTTCTGCGTTCAGTGGTGCGCCTGCACACGCCCGACGATGAGAAGGCAATCGCCGGTCTGCGGTACCTGACCGGGATAAAGGACCGCGTATCCTACGCGGGAGAGCCAGTAACGGCAGCCGACATTCGCCAGATACGGCGTCGCTTAGGCCAATTCGGCGATTGGTCGGAACAGAAATTCGCAGCCCTCAAGGACTCTGCGGCTCGATGAGTGCGTCCTCCGCATAGCTGATCCACCCCGTCTGCTCCTCGGCTACAAGCTCCACCAGCGTCCCTAACGGCAGCGTGAGGTTGGGCACCTCGTGTCCCGCGGGGAAGTCCATTACGACCGGAACGCCGAGGTCCGCCACGAGGTCGAGCAGGAAATCCTCGAACTCGTTTTCTTCTGAGCGATCCAGCGAGAGCTGGCCGAACACGATCCCGCGGATGTGCTTGAGCAGTCCCGCCGCGCGAAGGTGGACCAGCCGCTCGTCGGCCACCGACATCGGCTCCGTCGTCTCCTCGAGAAAGAGGATCGCGCCGCGCGTGTCGATCTCGTACGGCGTGCCGATCGTCTGCTGCACGAGCGAGAGATTCCCGCCGGTGAGCCGGCCGACCGCGCGGCCCGGCCGGCTCGTGCGCGCGATCCCCTTGCCGATCTTCGCAGTTGGGCGCGGCGTCATCAGCGCGCTCAGCAGCGAGATCATCGTCGGGTCGCGCATGCTCGGAATGAGATCGTCCACCGTCGGGCCGTGGAAGACGCGGATCCCCGAGCGCCGCATCAGCCAGATGTGCAGCGCGGTGATGTCGGAGTAGCCGACGAACGGTTTGGGGTTCCGGCGAAATACTTCCGGCTCGAGATACGGAATCATCCGCGTGGCGCCGTACCCGCCGGTCCCGCCGATGACGGCCTTCACCCGCGGATCGATCCACATCCCCATGAAATTCTCGGCTCGGCGCTCGTCCTCGCGCCGCTCGAACCGGCGCATCTGCTCGATCTCGGTGTCGAGAATCACGCTGAAACCGACGTGCTCGAGCGCCTTCACTCCGCGCAGCAGCCATCCCGGCCGCGGCGCGTACGACGGGGCCACTACGCCGATGGTGTCGCCCTTCTTGATCGCGGGAGGTTTTTGCAGCGGCGGCAGATCCGCGTCCGCCGGGTCCGGTGAAAGCGGCTCTTCGGAGGGCGACCCGGCAGGGGGCTGACTAGATTGGATCGTATGACCGCTGAAGGAGGGGGAGGGCAAGTAACCTACTTTCGGAAAGGCCTCGGCCTCAAGGCGGAGGTCGAAGAAGAGCTGGCCGCGGACTATACGGGGCAGCTCGTGGACCTGTTGCGTACGAATGAGTACACCCTCACCGCCGGGGACACGACCGTCCGGCTGGCCCGGGAGTTCGGCTTCTGTTACGGGGTCGAGCGGGCCGTGGACTACGCCTACCAGTCGCGGCGCAAGTTCCCCGACCGCCGGATCTACCTGGTCGGGGAGATCATCCACAACCCGCACGTGAACGCCAAGCTTCGGGCGATGGGCGTGACGTTTCTGTTGCCGAGCCCGCAGGGCTTCGACTTCAGCGTCATCCGGCCGGAAGACGTCGTCATTCTGCCGGCTTTCGGCGTCACCATCGGCGATTTCGAGTCACTTCGCTCCTTGGGATGCATCGTCGTGGACACGACCTGCGGGTCGGTGCTCAACGTCTGGAAGCGGGTGGAGAGCTACGCCCGGGATGGATTGACGTCGCTGATCCACGGCAAGTACTACCACGAGGAGACGCGGGCGACGGCTTCGCAGACGCTCAAGTATCCCGGGGCCAAGACCATCGTGGTGCGCAGCATGGAGGAGGCCGAGGTCGTTTGCGACTTCATCGAGGGGAAGATCCAGGCGGCTGAGCTGCGGGAGCGGCTGCCGAACGCGTTCGACTCGGAGTTCGACCCCGAGCGCGACCTCAAGAGGATCGGTGTGGCGAACCAGACCACGATGCTCGCGCGGGAGTCGCTGGCCATCGGCGGGCGGATCGGCGAGGCGCTGGCGCACCGGTACGGTCCGGAGTACCTGACCGAGAATTTCCGGACGTTCGACACGATCTGCAGCGCGACGCAGGACCGGCAGGATGCAGTGGACGAGCTGCTCACGGAGCCGCTCGACGCGATGGTGGTGGTGGGCGGCTACAACTCCAGCAACACGATCTCGCTCGCGGCGATCTGCGCCCTCAAGGTGCCGACGTACCACATCGAGGACGCGGATTGCATTGATCCCGAAGCGGGGACGATCCGGCACCGGACGCCCGAGGGAGAGACCGCCAGCAGGGGCTGGCTTGCGACCGAGGGGCCTGTAAGGGTTGGGCTGACGGCGGGGGCGAGTACGCCGAACAACAAGATCGGGGAGACGGTGGCTCGCATTTTCGCGACGCGCGGGATCGACCCGGTTTTAACTGCCACATAGAACTGCCAAGCTGCGAGCGGCCAGCCGGGAGCTGCCAGCTGCGAGCTTTCGAGACACGATAGTTCTACGTCGCCTGGAGCTCGAGGCTGGAAGCTTCTAGCTGGCAGCGCGCAGCTTGTCAGTTCTAAGTGGCAGTTTCCCACCGGCCTACTACAAGTAGTAGCCGGCATGGAACGGGTTATGCCTTTCCTTACCATTTGCCGGAACGGCTCGTCTAACAAGACGAGATGCCATGAAGAATTCTTCATGCGACGAACGTTGACCGCAGGTGTATTATTGGCCGCCCAACTCAAGGAGGCTGGATGGATGTACTCGTAATGTTAGAGGAGAACGCGGAACACTCGACTGTGCTCGCTCACGTCAACTCGGTGCCTTCGCCGCTGCATTCCGAGCGGCCTCCGCGCGAGATCGTGACCTTGTACGGCGCACCCAGCTCCGAATCGCTGGCGCTCGCGCTGGCCGCTGCGGTCGAAGGTCAGCGCACGGCGCTGTCCGACGGCGGCGGGTCCGGCGCGATCCGGCACCTGGGTGTGTGGGCGGAGCGTGGCGCCGTGGGCGACGCCGCGTGGCGCGACACCGCCGGCGAGCTCCACACCAGCGATCTCGAGATTCCGCTCGAGATCCTCGGCATCACCGCAGGCCGGCTCCTCGCCGAATGCGGTTCGGTGATCCAGCGACTCGTCGCGGGTCTGGCGATGCCCGACTGGCCCGAAGGCGCGCGGCGCGCGATCAGCTTCTCGCTGACTCCCGCGTTCGCGGGCGCAGGCACGGCCGAAGCACTCGAGGTATTCCGCCAGAGCGGCGGATTCGCCTTTGAGGACTTCGAGGACGAAGGGGAGGGAGTTAGCTGAACTCTTTCATCGTCCGAGTTGGAAGAAAGGCCACCTGAGGTTCGGGTGGCCTTTCCCTTATGCGGGCTACTGGGATTCCCCGACAACATTTCCGTAGGCTGCTGCTCTCGCATTGATCGTCAACGCCACCGCGAGCGCCACAAGCATCAACACAGCCGCAAGCAGAAATGACGCACCTGGAATGTGCCACCGGGTCCCCGCGCCTATGAAGTACGCGAACGTCAGCGTGAACAATCCCGGTCCCACGAGCCCGGTGAGCCCCATGATGCTGCTATTGGCGCCCTGAAGCTGGCCCTGCTCGTGCGGCTGCACGCGCGCGGTCATCAACGCCTGCACCGACGGTCCCACCAGCCCCATCAGCGAGAATATCGGAAGCCCGATCCAGAAGATGCGCGTGTCGGGCGCGAGTCCCCAGATCGCGAAGCCCGCGGCGCCGAACGACAGTCCGATCAGCAGCGTGATCCGCTCGCCGACCGCAGCGACCGCGCGCCGCACAACGAACACCTGGACGAGAATGCTGCCGAGTCCGACGGCGGCGAGCGCGAGCCCGGTCATTCCCGTGCTCCAGCCATACCGGTAGCCGGTGTATAACACCCACACGCTCGGCAGCACGTGATGCGCGAGCAGATAGATCGTGTTCACGGAGGCCAGGCCGAACAGCTCGTGATGCGAACGCAGCAGCGTGAGCGCGCCGACGGGGTTGGCTTTTTTCCACGAAAACGCGGCGCGCTTCTCGAGAGGGAGCGACTCGGGTAGCACGAAGAAGCCGTAAGCGACGCCGACTAGCGCGAGCGTCGCGCCCGCCCAGAAAGGCAGGCGCGGGCTCACCTGCCCGAGCAGTCCGCCGAGCGCCGGGCCGATGATGAAGCCCGCGCCCCACGCGGCGCTGATGAGCCCGAAGTTCCCGGCGCGCTTCTCGGGCGGTGACACGTCCGCGACGTACGCGCCCGCGGTCGCGATGGTGGCCGCAGTGATGCCGGATATCATGCGCCCGACGAACAGCCACGCCAGCGTCGGTGCGAGCGCCATCATGACGTAGTCCAATCCCAAGCCGAAGCACGAGATGAGGATGACCGGGCGCCGGCCCAGCCGGTCGGACAGGGAGCCGATGATCGGCGAGAAGACGAACTGCATCAGCGCCCACACGGTGCCGAACAGCCCGAACACCCGCGCGGCGCGCGCGGTGTCGCCGCCGGAGAGATCGACGATGAGCTTCGGTAGAACCGGGATGATCAGCCCGAACCCGAGCACGTCGATGAAGACGGTCACGAGGATGAACGCCAGCGCCGCGCGGCGCGGTCTTGTTCCGGGGCTTTCGATCATGGGGCTGAAAATACTGGGGGCGGGAAGGGCTACGTCATTTGACGCAGAGCCGCAGACCCTCGCCGGCTGGTATCGTCAGGCTGTGCGATCCTTCATTCAGTTGGTCCTGAGCAGGCCCAAAACCGTCGTCGGATTGTGGCTCCTCCTGCTGGCCGCGGCCGCACCCTTCGCGCTCCGGCTCGGCGGCGCGCTCGGCGGCAGCGCCTCAGAGGTGACCGGCAGTCCGTCGGAGCTCGTCTCGCGCGACATCAACGCCGCGTTCGGTGAAGGCTCTGCGTTCGTATTTCCGGCGGTGCTCACCGCCGAGTCCACGCCCGTCACCGATCCCGCGTTCGGTGCGGCGGCGAAGACGGTCGCGCGCGCTCTCATCGACTCGGCCGGTGTGAGCGGAGTGCGGCACTTCTGGAACACGCGCGACAGCACGCTGCTCGGCCGCGACGGGCGCTCCGCGCTTCTGCTCGTGACGCCACGGGCCGCGACGTTCTTCGACGCGGAGAGGACGGTCGGCCGGATTCGCGAGGCAGCCGCTGGCGCCGCGCTGAGCGCCGAGTGGGAGGTGAAGCTGACGGGGATGATCCCGCTGTTTCATGATCTCGACGTCAACTCGGCGGACGACCTGATTCGCGCGGAGAAAATCGGGATTCCGCTCGTGCTGATCGTGCTATTGGTCGTGTTCGGCGCGCCGCTGGCCGCGGGGCTGCCGCTCGCCATCGCGCTGGGGACGAGCGTGATCGCGCTTGCGACGCTGTTCCTGCTGTCGCGGGCGATGCCGGTGAGCGTGTTCGCGCCGAACGCGGTGACTAGGGGGGGGCACGGCGCCGCCGTGGATTACGCGCTGTTGCTCGTCAGCCGCTGGCGGGAGGAACTCGCGAAGGGCGCATCGGTGCGGGAGGCGGTGGAAGTCGCGACACTGCGCGCGGGACACGTGGTGCTGGTCTCGGGACTCGCGGTATGCACCGGCTTTCTCGCGCTGTTTGTCGTGCGCATCGGCTTCCTGCACACGCTCGCGCTTGGCGGCGTCACGGTCGTGCTCATGTCGGTGCTGATGACCGTCACGCTGCTGCCTGCGCTGCTGCTCCTGCTCGGCGAGAAAGTGAACTGGCCCAGGCACCCAAAGCCGAAGACCAGCGTCGCGGATTCGCGTTGGGGACGGTGGGCGAAGCAGGCGATGACGCATCCGTGGCGGTATCTCATTCCCGCGGTGGTGATCCTCGGGATCTTCATCGCGCCGACGCTCCGGCTCCGCGCATGGAACATGGGGGCGAGCGACCTCTCCGTTGAAATGGAAGCACGCCAGGGTTACGAGCTGCTCGAGCGAAACTTCGCGCCGGGCTGGATGGCGCCGGTCGCGGTGCTCGTCGAGGACAGGTCCGGCGGAAGCGTGCTTCCTCCGGAGAAGGGAAGAGCGATCGCCGTGACGCTGACTCGCCTCGTCGCGGATCCGCGGGTCCAGCTCGCGACGCTCGCGGGCGTCGGCAGTGATTCGAGTTCGGCGCTGGTTCTGCTCGTTCCGCGCGCCGCGCCCGAGTCGAGTGAAGCCATGGATCTGGTGCGCGAGCTGCGCGCGGCGCCGTGGACGGAGGCGCGGGCGGCGGGGCTCGACGTCCGCGTGGGCGGCATGACCGCGGCCGTGATCGACTTCGACGCCGAGCTGTTCGGCAGCCTCAAGCGCGTCGTGCCGCTGGTGCTGGCGATCAGCTTCATCGTGCTCATGATCGCGTTTCGCTCGGTGCTCGTTCCGCTCAAGGCGATCGCGATGAACCTGCTGTCGGTGCTCGCGGCGTACGGCTTTCTGGTGTACGTCTTTCAGGACGGCGTCGGCGCGGAGCTGATCAACCTCGTGCCGCCGGGCGGGCTCAACTCGTTCATCGTGCTGATGCTGTTCACGATCCTGTTCGGTCTGTCCATGGACTACGAGGTTTTTTTGCTCGGCCGGATCAGGGAGGAGTACGATCGCACGGGCGACAACCGCGGGTCGGTGATCGCCGGGCTGTCGCAGACCGGCGGACTGATCACGAGCGCGGCGCTCATCATGGTCGTGCTGTTCGGGTCGTTCGGGTTCACCCGGCTGACAGCGACGCGCGAATTCGGGTTGGGGCTGGCATTCGCGGTCGCTTTGGACGCGACACTGATCCGGGTCGTGCTTGTGCCGATTTTGATGGGACTTATGGGGAAGGCAAACTGGTGGTTTCCGCAGTGGCTCCGAAGAAGCTGAAGGATTCCCCTGCACCTCGCTCGGAACCGCCAACGGGGAGCATCAGATCATTCAGAAAGAAAGCTGCCAGCTCCGCCCGGCCCTGTAGTCCTGCCTTGCGATAAACCTCGACCGCGTGCTGGCGGACTGTGCGCTCGGATCGGCCAAGCTTCGCGGCAGCCTGCTTGTGCCCCTCGCCCTTCAGGATGAGCAGCGCCACCTCGCGCTCGGCGCGGGAGAGCTGCCATTCGTCGAACTGCCGGTCTATCGCCCGGGAGAATCCCGCGAGCGCTTCTTCGGCGGTCCTGCGCCAGCGGTCACGCTCCGCCTCCCGTCGCGCGAGAGCGAGGTCGGTCGCGGCGAGTGTTGCGTGGGTCCGGCGAAGCGCCCCGGCGGTGCGCCGCCAACCGACGAAGAGCACGATGGCGAAGGACAGGCTGACGAGCACCATCGCCGCCTCGAACGCGACGTGCCAGGACCAGATCGTCGTCGGCCGGTCCATGATGAGGTCGATCGTCCCGCCCACCACGACGAACACGAGGAAGAAAGCGAGCACGGGCGGCAGCGGCCCGCGGAACGCTGATTCGGGAGCGACATCGTCCCGTTCGACTCCCTGACCGCTCGAATCCTTCATTAGGGCTCCCGCGGCGCTTGCCGCGACAGTTGTCCCGTCAAATCAAGTCAAATGCCGGATATGCCGCTGTCGGGAATTCGCGGAGATTGCCGCAAGCAGGAAGTCACACCCCCATATACGGGAGCAATAATGTTCTCGCTGCCATCTCCGCTGCACCCATTGATCGTTCACATGCCGATGGCGTTGACGATCCTGATTCCGCTGTTCGCGCTCGGCGCGCTGATCGCCATTCGCCGCAAGGCGCGCGTGCCCGTCGCGTGGGGTTTGACGATCGGCATGCTGGCGCTGCTGCTCGTCAGCGGCTGGGTGGCGCTGCAGACGGGGGAGAGCGAGGAAGACAAGGTCGAGCGCTTCGTGAATGAGAACGCCGTGGAGGAGCACGAAGAGGCCGGCGAGCAGTTCGTGTACGCGGCCGGCGCGGTGCTGTTGCTCTCGGGCGTGGGCCTGATCCGTGGGTCGACAGGCGCCGCGGCGCGCGTGGTCGTCACGCTGGCGACCATCGGGCTCGTCGGCCTGGGCTACAGCGTCGGGCATTCCGGCGGCGGGCTGGTGTACGGGGGCGGGGCGGCGCAGGCGTACTCAGCTTCAGGGGCCAGCGTTGTTTCGGTTGAGGAGGAGGAGGACGACTGACGGGCTCGAGTTGGTGAGCAGCCAGTTGGCCAGCAGGCCAGCGAGCCAGTCGGTGCGGAATCAGCTGGCCTTCTGGCCCTCTGGCTAACTGGTAACTCACCAACTTGGCTTTTTGTGCATCTCGCTCGTAGCCAGCGCCCCTGCGAGATTACTTCATGCTCCCCGATTCCTCCCTGATCGCGACCATCACCTTGGGCCTCGGGCTGGCCTTCGTCCTCGGCCTCGCGGTCACGCGCATCGGGCTCCCGCCGATAGTCGGCTACCTGCTCGCGGGCGTGCTTGTCGGCCCGCACTCCCCGGGATTCACCGCCGACATCGAGATCGCCGGGCAGCTCGCCGAGATCGGCGTGATCATGTTGATGTTCGGCGTCGGGCTGCACTTCTCGCTGGCGGATCTGCTGTCCGTCAAGCGAATAGCGATTCCCGGCGCGATCGGCCGCATTGCGATCGTCACGGCGTTCGGCGCGGCCGTCGCGAGCATGTGGGGGTGGCCGCTGGGAGAGGGGCTCGTGTTCGGGCTCGCGCTCTCGGTTGCCAGCACCGTCGTGCTGCTGCGCGCGCTCGAGCAGCGGGGCGGGCTCGACAGCTTCGACGGCCGCATCGCGGTCGGATGGCTGGTGGTCGAGGACCTGGTGATGGTGCTGGTGCTCGTGTTGCTGCCGGCGTTCGCGACGTCCATGGGGACCGCGCCCGATTACGTCGGCGACCCGGGCGACCGTGGACTGCTGATTACACTCGCGATCACGCTCGGGAAAGTCGCCGCGTTCTTCGCGCTCATGATCGTCGCGGGGCGCCGGATCGTCCCGTGGCTGCTCGAGCGCGTGGCGCACACCGGTTCGCGCGAGCTGTTCACGCTCGCCGTGCTCGCGACGGCGCTGGGGATCGCGATGGGATCGGCGGTGCTCTTTGGCGTCTCGGTCGCGCTCGGGGCGTTCTTCGCCGGCGTGGTGATCAACGGCTCCGATCTCAGCTACCAGGCCAGCGCGGAGTCCATGCCGCTGCAGGATGCGTTCGCGGTGCTGTTCTTCGTGTCCGTCGGAATGCTGTTCGATCCCGGGATCATCCTGCGCGAGCCGCTGGCGGTGCTCGGCACGCTCGGCATCGTCGTGATCGGCAAGTCACTGGTCGTGGTCGCGCTCGTGCTGCTGCTCGGGTATCGCATCAAGAGCGCGCTGACGGTGGCCGCGAGCCTCGCGCAGATCGGCGAGTTCTCGTTCATCCTCGCCGGGCTCGCAGGGACGCTCGGCCTGCTCTCCAACGAAGGCCGCGACTTGATCCTCGCGGCGGCAATCCTCTCCATCACGGCGAACCCGCTCGTGTTCGTGCTCGCGGCGAAAATCGAGCGCTGGACCAAGGGCAAGCCGCGGATGATCGAGACGCTGGAGCGCACGACGGAGATGTCCATCGCGTTCCCGCCGGGCGAGGAGCCACTGACCGGCCACGCCATCATCGTGGGCTACGGCCGCGTCGGCCGCACGATCGCCGCGACGCTGCGCGCGCAAGGGAAGCACTTCGTCGTGATCGAGTCGGATCGCGCGACGGCGAAGGCGGCGCGCAAGAATGCGGTGCGCGCGATCTGGGGCGACGCCGCGCGCCCCGCGATTCTCACGCTCGCCGCGCCGGAGACCGCGCAGCTGCTGATCCTCGCGGCGCCGGGGGCGTATCAGTCGCGGCAGGTGCTGGAGATCGCGCGACGACTGAATCCGAATCTGGATACCGTCGTGCGGACCCACAGTGCGACGGAGCAGCAGTACCTCGACGCGATCGGCGTGGGACGCACGGTGCTCGGCGAGCGCGAAACGGCGCTGGCTATGTCACACTACGCGCTGGTCTCGCTCGGACAGACGGACGATCAGGCCGACGCGGCGGTGGAGTGGGCGAGGGAAGACGTGGTCACGTACGACACCGTCTCGATTCGGCCAAAGCAATAGCGCGCTTTGCTGGCTCACCTGCCGAGCCAGCTTCCGATGAGCCAGCCGCCGATCGCGCCGAACGCGATCCCGACCATGACGTTCTCGGCCTTGCCAGGTGGATCGCCGAATCCCGCGGGACCACCCTCGTTACTGTCGCCGTGAGCGGCGGCGCCGGCGAGCGCACCGAGGGCCGCGCCGACAGCAGCGCCGATCAGCGCGCGGCGTCTGCTCGATGTTTTTGGTTTTACCGCTGAAGGTTGCCGCGCCGGCGTGGACGCGACCGGAAGAACGCCCGACAGCCAGTGAACGACGTTCAGCGTGAATTGCTGGTTCTGCCGGGCGTTGGGAGCATTCATGCCCATGGGCCGCCGGTTTGGGCCGGCGATCTGGGCGGTCAGCATCGCGGCTTCGCCGAGCACTACCACGCGTCCGTTACCGAGCGCGTGCGTTGCTCCCTGAAGCATCCCCGACGCGGACATACCGTCCACGCCGTCGAACTCCCACGCGACGGCCGGCTCGAAGGCGAGGACGCCTGATCGCAGAGTAAGCAGCGGAGTGATCGTTGGAGCGGCCGCGAGAAATGCCTGGCCGGTGAACGTCACGACCGAATCGATTCGCTCGGATTCGTTGCGGCCGTTCGTTATCGGATGCGAGCCAAGAGTCGCGTCACTCCTGCGAAAAACGAGCGGATCCCACGTCGCCGTATCGATCGCGAAGTTGTTCGCGAACTTGAAGCCGAGCGCCCGCGCCAGCTCCGCCGCCGCGCCGGGGAAGGGCATGTGGTCGGCGACCAGCAGCAGCGAGCCGCCGTCGCTCACCCACCGTCTCACCGCCTCGATCTCGTCAGGAGTGTAGGCCGACGGCGTGGGGAGTTTCCAGTTTCCCACGTTTTCCGCGGCGAGCACGTTCACGATGACGAGGATGTCCGCGCCCGTCAGCGCCGCGGCGCTCAGCTTCGCTTCGAGCGGCGTTACCCGGTATCCATCGAGTCGCAGCAGCTCCGCGAAAGGACGGAACGACCGACTGAGTGAATGAAAGCTGTTGTGAGCTTCGTCGAACAGAACCGCCGGTCCGGATCCGGCAGCGAAGGCAGGCGCTGTCACTGTCGGATGAAAGGTCGAATCGACCACCTGTTGCGCAGCCCCCGTAACCGGCGCGGCGCTCACACAGACGCATAGCACGGCGAAAACGAAGCGGCTCATCTCGGCCTCTGGCCCCGCCGGCTCGTATCGCGCTTCGGATAGCCTTTCTTCTTATCGGCCTTCTTGTCGAATTTCTTGTCAAACTTCTTGTCGAACTTCGCCCCGGCCGAACGCTTGCGATCGGGCTTGTCGTATTTCTTGCCTTTGGCCGTCTTCTTGTAGCCGTCCCGTTTCGGCGGATGCTCGCGCTGCGGCTCGAGCACCACCCGCGCGATCTCCTTCTCGTCAATCGGGCCCAGCAGCGAATCGTGCGTGACCTTCATGGCCGCGGCGGCGATGTCCATCAGATCGTAATCCCCGGCGAGCGAGCCCAGCTCGATCACGTATTCGTCCAGGTCACCGGCGATGACCGCGTCCCGCACCGCGGCGCTGACGAGGCCTACGCGACGCGCGCGCAGATCCGTCACAGTCGGCACCGGCTCGACCTTCATCTTCTGCCCGACGAGCCGCTCGATGTTGTGCAGCATGCTCCGCTCGCGCGGCTCGGCCAGCGTAACCGCCGTTCCTTCCCGCCCCGCGCGCCCGGTGCGGCCGATGCGGTGCACATAAGCGTCGGGCGCCGCGGGAACGTCGAAGTTCACCACATGCGATACGTGCTCGATGTCCAGCCCGCGCGCGGCGACGTCGGTGGCGACCAGCAGCTCGCACGTCCCCTCGCGGAACCGCTTCATCACGCGCGACCGCTGGTCCTGCGTCATTCCGCCGTGCAGCGGCTCGGCGGAGTAGCCGTGCCCCGCGAGCTTCTCGGCGACTTCGTCCACCTCCGTGCGGGTCCGGCAGAACACGATCGCCGACTTCGGGTTCTCCATGTCGAGCACGCGGCCGAGCGCGGTGATCTTGTCGCGCCGCTGCACCATGAAGACGAGCTGGCGCACGCGCGGCAGCTCGCCGGCGGCGACCTTCTCGCGACCGATGGTGATGCGCTTCGGATCGCGGAGATGCTTCTCCGCGAGCTTCGCGATTCGCGGGGCGATGGTGGCGGAGAAGAGCGCTGTCTGCCGCTCCGTGGGGACCGCCGCCAGTATTGCCTCGAGATCCTCGGCGAAGCCCATGTCCAGCATCTCGTCCGCTTCGTCGAGCACGAGAGTGCGCACGTTTCGCAGGTCGAGCGTGTTCCTGCGGATGTGATCGAGCGCGCGGCCGGGTGTCGCGACCACGACGTCTACCCCCCGTCGGAGAACTTTGAGCTGCGACTGAAAGTCCTGTCCGCCGTACACGGGCAGGACCTGCACGCCCATCTCGCGGCCGTAGCGGTGCACCGCCTCGGCCACCTGGATGGCCAGCTCACGGGTGGGAACGAGCACCAGCGCGCGCACGCCCGAGCGTCCGCCGCCGCCGGTTTCGTCGGCCAGCCGCTGGAGCAGCGGCAGCGCGAACGCCGCGGTCTTGCCGGTGCCGGTCGCGGCCTGCCCGAGCAGATCGCGTCCCTCGAGCAGCGGCGGGATCGCCATCTGCTGGATCGGCGTCGGCTCCTCGTAGCCGAGCGCTTCCAGCGTGCGTTGCAGCACGGGGGAGACGCCGAGCGCGTCGAACCCCGTAGAACCTTCGCTCGAGTCGTTCAAATGCGTTGTCTTGTCAGAGATCGACGGCGACCTTGAACCCGCCGTACGCCATTCGCTTGAAATCGAACGGCGCCCCTCCCGGCTCCATCATCTTCTGGAGCCGGGGATCGGTCATGACTTTCTTGTTGATGCGGTTCCGGTCGGCCTTCGAGCGAAATACGATCCAGGAGAAGAATACCGTCTCGCTCGGCTTCGCCTTCACCAGTCGCGTGAACGGCACCGGGCCCTTGGGGTGGAGGTCGTCGCCCGCGCACTCGCGGAACTCGAGCGCGCCATGCTCGATCCAGATCTTGCCGGCCTTGCGCGCCATCTGGCGGTACGCCGCGATCTTCTTTTTGGGGACCGGCAAAAGAAATCCGTCTACGTATGGCATGAATCCTCCGAGTGTCATGTGGCGGGTGCGGGTCCTGCATTGCGCAATGTTCAGCCCTCGATTTCGGCAATATATGAGGTCAGCCGTCCAATCGGCTTGGCCGCGTCTCGACCATCGCGCTACTCGATTCGCAGCTTCCGCGCCCCTTGCTCCGGCTTGGGGTAGCGGAGGTCGAGGGACGCGAGCGTATCCGCGATCGTGCGGGCCACCAGGAGATTGCGCACATCGTTGTCGTCGGCGGGCACGACGAACCACGGCGCCCACGGCGTGCTGCACCTGGTCAGCGCATCGCTGTACGCCTTGGTGAACGCGCCCCATTTCTCGCGATCCTTGAGATCACCGGACCTGAACTTCCAGCTCTTCGTCCTATCGGCGAGTCGCTCCTCGAATCGTTTCTTCTGTTCGGCACGCGACACGTGCAGCATGAACTTCAGGATCACGACGTTGTTGAGCGACAGCATGCGTTCGAACTCGTTGATCTGGTCGTAGCGCTTCGACCAGATCTTTTTCGGAGCCAGCTTGTTCACGCGGACGACGAGCACGTCCTCGTAGTGTGATCGGTTGAACGCGCCGATAGTCCCGCGGGCGGGGATCCGCGCATGAACGCGCCACAGAAAATCGTGCTGCCGCTCCAGCTCGGACGGCACCTTGAAGCTCGTGATCTCGCAACCCATGGGGTTCACGGCTCCGATGACTTTCTTGATGACGCCGTCCTTGCCGGAAGCATCGCGCCCCTGCAGGACCACGAGCAGAGCAAACCGCCCGTCGGCGTAGAACAGATCCTGCAAACTCTTCAGGCGATCTGCCTGCTTGTCAAACGCCTTCTTGAGCGCGGCGCCGGTGGGCATGGCGACCGGCGGCGCAGCGTCCTCGTCGCGGAGGCGCGGCGGTCGATCCCCGGACACCGCTTTCAGCTTCATGCCGGAAAGCTAACTTCCAGGCAGATGACCGAGCGAATACTGCTGAAGGCGGGAAGACGCGGCAAGCAGCGCGTGACGCGACTTGCGATCAGGTCGATGCTCGCGCTGTCCGTTTGCGCGGTCGGGGGGCCCACGAACGCGCGCGCGCAGGCGGTTACGCGGATCGAGACGGTGCCCGCGCCGTCGCTCGCAGCGAACCTGCTCGGCGATCCGGCATGGCGACAGGTGTCGGTGTATCTCCCGCCGAGCTACAAGCGCGAGCCGCGTCGAAGATATCCGGTGGTGTACTGGCTGCACGGCTTCGCCAGCGCGGACCGCGAGCTCATCTCGGGAATTCGCCAGGGCCTCAACATCAGGCTCGCGATGGACAGTCTCCTCGCCGCGGGCGCGGCGCGCGAAATGATCATCGTGATGCCGAACTCGCGGAACGCATTCGAGGGCAGCTTCTACGCCAACTCGCCGGTGACGGGTCAGTGGGAAGATTTCATCGTGCGCGATCTCGTGCGATGGATGGACAAACGCTACCGAACGGTGCGGTCGCGATCCGGCCGGGGGATCGCGGGAAGCTCGATGGGCGGCTTCGGCGCGCTCCGCATCGCAATGCGGAATCCGGATACGTATTCCGCGGTGTACGCGATGAGCCCGTGCTGCCTGGACTCGGAAGTGTTCTTCGAGCGGAGCTGGCTCGCGGCGTGGCGGGGCGCGGCCACAGTGAAGACACGGGGAGATTTTGCGCGCGCTCCGTTCAGGTCGCAGCTCGTGATCGCGCGCTCCGCGTTCTACTCGCCGGATACGATGCGGCCGCCATTGTACGTGGCTTTTCCGGTCGCGCCCGACGGCGACTCGCTGCGGCTCGTGCCGGAGATCGCTGCGCTCTGGCGCACCGATCCGATGGCGATGATCCCGCGTTCAGCTCCGGCGCTGCGGCGGCTGGCGATCGCGTTCGACGCGGGTGCGCAGGACGGCTTTCCCGACATCCCCGCCAACGTGCGCGCCGTGGACAGCATGCTGACCGCGATGGGGATTGCGCACGAAGCGGAGATCTATCAGGGCGGCCACGTGGACAAGGTGCGGGAGCGGATCGTCACGCGCCTGCTGCCGTTCTTTTCGCGGGTGCTCCGCTAGGGGCTCTCCGTCCCCGGCCAGCTTTCCAACACCGTCCATTCCTTGCGCACCAACTCGATGCCCGTGGGAAAGGTATCGGTGAAATGCTGCCGCAGACGGGACGCGTGCTCGGCGAGTTCGGCCGCTGCCGGGTCGTGGCTCATTCCTCTCCCAGTGCTTTGGACATGTAGATGTCCGGCCTTCCACGGCCGTTCGCGTCCGGCATGACGCCCGTCACAACGTATCCGAGCCTGCGGTAAAACAGGAATGGGTGCGACCTGCCCAGGTCCTGCAGCCCAGCGATGTGCCGGGGAACGTCGTCATACAGCCGGGCGTGCGCCAGGGATGTCATCCCCGAATCGTCGTCCGTGCCGAGGGTTGCGGTCAGCGCGCCGCGGCGCGCCGCTTCGTGCTCGAACGAAGCCACGAGCGCGCGGCCGATCCCGCACCGGCGGCGGTCCGAGCGCACCACCAGGGGATGCAGCTCCCACACGCGGCTATGATACTCGGGCAGGCCGCCGATCCACCCGAGAACGAGCTGGTCTTCGACCGCGGCGCGGGCGAACCCGTCGCGAATCACGGCCGCCATTTCCTCGCGCGCCTTGTCGATCGACGGCCAGCCGCGCGGCTCGACGAACTCATCCACGAGCATCACCGCCGCCTGCTCGAGAATGCCGGCGGGCTGCTCCTCGAGATCTACGATGTGCATGCTACATCATGGTGAACAGATACCAGAGAAGGAACAGCGCGTGCAGCACGATCAGTGCGATTGCTGCCGGCCTCCACCTGTCGCGAATCCGGCCGGCGGGGACGGCCAGCAGTCCTCCGACGATACCGAGCAGGATCAGCATCCACGTCAGCGTCGTGGAGCTCAATCCCAGTAGCGAGTGCGGGAACTGATTCAGAAAGATCTGGACGCGCTCGGCCTGCGTCTCTCCGCGGTCGAACGCGCGGATCCACATGAGCAGAAACCAGACGTGCTTGGCGAGCGCGATCGCGCTGAGCACGAGAAGGAGCTTGGCTCTCGACGCGAGCATCATGAATGGCCGATTGAGGGATGCGGGGGCGTCAGAACAGGCGCGTGCCGCGGAAGAGAATCATGTAGCCGTGCGCCAGCATCGGCAGCGCTCCTATCACCACTGCGACTGCCGCGGCGGTTCGGGACAGGCGCCGCGTCCGCACGACGCGGGCGATAACCAAGGCGCTGAACGGGACATACAGCAGCAGCGCCGTGATCACGCCCGGCGCATACGATCTGTCAACGATCGCGCCCGCGGTGTGCAGCACGGCGTTGCCGACCATGACGAAGCCGAGCCATGCCAGCGCAACGATCGCCGATGCCTTCGAGCGACTCAGCCATTCGAAAAGGACCACGCCCAGCGTGATCAGAAGGCCGGTGATGTTCACCGTCCAGAAAGCAGCCTGCGTGATGTCGCGATCTATGTGCGCGTTCGCCCATGCGACGAAGCCGGGGGCTTCCTCGGCGACGTGGGCCATGAATATCAGCGGCGCCGCGAGCAGGAGAATGTGAACCGGCGCGAGCCGCACGGAGTGATAGGGCGTTGGCATGCGCCACTACTATAGATTGTGGCGCGCCGCAGGGCGAGGGCGGAGCCGTCGGCCGCGCTGCCAAGATCGCTGTCAGCTTGGACCGGAATACGAGCATCCCGACGTGCATGTCTCGCGGATCACAATGCGGGAAAGCCCCGGGAGCGACGGACGCAGCCGGTCCCAGATCCAGATCGCCAGATTCTCCGACGTTGGATTCTCCAGGCCCTCGATCTCGTTCAGGTAGCGGTGGTCCAGCTGCTCGACGATCGGCTTCACCGCCGCCTTGATCTCGGCGAAGTCGAGCACCCAGCCGAGCACGGGATCCAGCGGTCCGCTGACGTGAACCTCGCAGCGGAACGAGTGGCCGTGGAGCCGGTAGCATTTGTGCTCCGGCGCGACGTCCGGCAACCGATGCGCCGCCTCGAAGCCGAATTCCTTGAAAATCTCCATACTCTCAGCGGGGAATTCGAACGCTTACCGCGGCGCCGCCCCGCCGCGGATCCGCTGCGCCCGCGAGCCGTCCGTCCGGCAGCACGATGATCGTCTGCGTATCGCCCTGATAGCCCGAGCGCGCTCGCACGTCGTGGCCGCGGGCGCGCAGCGCCGCGACGACGTCCGGGTGCATGCCGTCACGCTCGTAGCGCAGGATATCCGGCAGATGCTGGTGGTGCAGGCGCGGCGCGGCGGTGGCGCCGGCGGCGTCCATGTCGAAATCCACGACGTTCGAGATGATCTGCGCGACCGTGGTGATGATCGTCGGGCCGCCCGGTGAGCCGGTCACGAGCTTCACGCGCCCCGCGGAATCGAGCACGATCGTCGGCGTCATCGCCGAGAGCATGCGCTTGCCGGGCTCGATCGCGTTGGCCTCGCCCTGCACGAGCCCGAACTGATTGGCCGTTCCCGGCAGCGACGCGAAATCGTCCATCTCGTTGTTGAGCAGGAAGCCCGCGCCGGCGACGGTGACGAGATTGCCGTACAGCGAGTTGATCGTGGTGGTGACGGCGACGGCGTTGCCCTTGCCGTCCACCACGGAGTAGTGCGTGGTGTTCTCGCCCTCGCGGCGGGCGGTCCGCGCGGTCCGCGCGAACGGCCCGAGGCCGGGAAGCACGCGCGCCGACTGAGTTGCGTGGTCCAGGTCTATCTCCGCGCGCTTCCGCAGCGCGTATTCTGTCGAGATCAGCTCGCGCGTGGGCTGCGGAACGAAGTCGGGGTCAGCGAGATACTCGTTGCGGTCCACGAACGCGCGCTTCGCCGCTTCGGTCCACAGGTGGACGTGATCGGGCGAGTGGTAGCCGAGCGAGTGGATGTCGAACCCTTCGAGCACGTTGAGGATCTGCGCGAGCGTGATCCCGCCGGACGACGGCGGCGGCATGGAGATGACCGTGTGCTCGCGGTACTCGAACATGATCGGACCGCGCCAGGGCGCGGTGTACGCCGCGAGGTCTTCCCGCGTCATGATCCCGCCGCCGCGCCGCATCTCGGCTTCGATCAGCTCCGCCGTCTCGCCGCGGTAGAAGCCGTCCTTCCCGTCACGCGCGATCCGGCGGAGCGTCGCTGCCATGTCGCGCTGCACGAGCCGGTCGCCGACGCGCGGCGGCTGGCTGTCCACGAGGAACACCGCGGCGGTCGCGGGGAAGCGTCGCAAGTCGCTCATGTGGGAGCGGAGTGATTGCGCGAGCCGCGCGTGCACGACGATCCCTTCGGCGAGATTGATCGCGGGCTGCACGAGCTCGGCCCAGGGAAGGGAGCCGAAGCGCTTGTGCGCCTCCCACATTCCGGCGACGGAGCCAGGCACTCCCGCGGCGAGATGTCCGACGAGCGCTCGCTCGCTCACCGCTCCGGTCGAGTCCAGGTACATGTCGCGTGTTGCGGCGAGCGGCGCCTTCTCGCGGAAGTCGAGCGCCGCCGTCGTGCCGTCCGCGAGGCGCACGATCATGAAGCCGCCGCCGCCGATGTTGCCGGCTTCCGGATTCACGACCGCGAGCGCGAAGTGCGTGGCCACCGCGGCGTCCACCGCGTTCCCGCCGCGGCGCAGCACCTCGGCGCCGACTTCGCTCGCGACGCGATCGGTGGTGGAGATCATGCCGTCCGCGCCATAGGTCGGGATTACCTGGTCGGCGGGGAAGGCCCAGCCGGCGGGCGCGAGCGCGGTGTCGGCCGTGTTCCGGTTGCCGGAGCACGCGCCCGTGGCGACGAGAGCGCCGCAGGTACACGCGAGGGAAAAGAGCGCGAGTTTTCGCATGGGGAGTCGTATGATAGCCGGTTTTCGGCGGTGCGGTCCGCCGATCAAGGTTTGATCGTCAGGTCAGACCGGCTCGGCCTCGATTCGCTCCAGTGCGGCGACGACGCGCTTCAGTAAATCCTGTTGTGACATTTGTCGAGCCGGCGGCGGGCCAGCGCGCGAAGCTCCGCGGGCTCGAGGTCAGGAAAGGTCCGCCGCAGCCCGTGCTCACACAGCGATTTGGAGAGTTCCGAAAGCTCGAACGCCTTTCGCAGGCGGTCCTCCGGCGTCATGCGCCGCAGGATGTCGAGGTAGACCGGGTGGCTTCGACTCGTTTTCACGCTGATGAATATACCGATCCTTACTGAGGCGATCCCGCGGACGCTGGCGCCGGCGCAGGCGTCCAGCTGTCCACCGCCGAGCGCCAGCGACCATCGTCGCCCTTGCGCCACACCACCACGCCTTGCCCGCGAAGCGTATCAACTCCGCCGGATGAGTTCGGCATTGTGAACTGGTTCGTGCCGAGGGAGTACGCCATGTTGCCGCCAGGGCCGACGATGACTTCGTCGGTGTGCCATGACACGGTGAAGCCGGGGAGGGCGAACGCATCCGTGAGCATCTTCCGGATCGCGTCCCGTCCCACGACCGAGGGCTCACCGGGGCTGATCAGCGTGGCATCGTCGGTCCAGAAGTCGAGCGTCGAGTCCACGTTGCGGCTCGCCGCCGCCGCCAGCCACACGCTGTCCGCGTGGAGGATGGCAGTGCGCTCGGTCTCGAGGCTAGGCTCGGACGCGCAAGCGACGGACAGCAAGGCAGCAGCGACTGCTATGACCGGGGCACGCATGGATTCTCCATTGTGGATGTTGGCATCGCCCACAAAACGACCACCACCGTTGGCGGCCGTCAACCGTTCCGGCGTCTTCAGTCGCCCGGCTTGGGCAACAGAAGCTCGAAGCTGCTCCCGACACCGGGCCTGCTTTCCGCCGAGAGGTCTCCACCCATCCCGCGCGCGAGGTCGCGGCTGATCGCGAGCCCGAGCCCCGTTCCTTCCCTGGCCTTGGCGCTCTCCAGCTCCACCTGGACGAACGGCTCGAAGATCCGCCGCACCATCTCCGGCGGAATCCCCATCCCCGAATCGGTGACGCGCAGGAAAACCTGCGCCGAAGAGCGCTCTCCCGCTTCGACACAAATGAGGCCGCCCTCGCCGGTGAACTTCACGGCGTTCGTCAGCAGGTTCAGCAGTATCTGCTGCGTCTTCTCGCGGTCCGCGCTCGCGCGCACCTCACGCGGCACGGCAAACTCGAGCCGCAGCTTTTTCGCCGCAACCTGCGGCTCGATCATCGGCGACGTGGCGTCCACGATCTCCGCGAAAGCGAACGGCGCGACATCGTAGTCCACTCGTCCCGCCTCGATACGCGCGAGGTTGAGCACGTCGTTGATCAGGCGAAGCAGCACGCGCTGGGCCCGGTCGATTCTCCCGAGCGCATCGCGCTGCGCGTCGGTCACGGGCCCGTGCACTTCCATCTCGAGCAGCTGGGTGTAGCCCCCGATGGCGTTCAGCGGCGTGCGCAGCTCGTGGCTCATGACCGCGAGGAAGTCACTTTTGGCCTTGTTGGCTTCCTCGGCGTCGCTCCGCGCCCGGAGCAGCGCGTCCTCGAATTTCCGCCGCTCGATCACTTCCATGAAGACGCAGTCCGCCACGCCTTCGCCGTCCCGTTCCCGGCGCGCGGCGTTGCACAAAACTCCGACGTCTTTTCCGTCGCGGGTGCGCAGGAGCATGAACACTTCCCGCGCGCGCCCGTGCAGCCTGACGAGCGGGAGAAAATGGGTCTGGAGAAAAACCCTGCCGGCCACGGTGAAGAGCGTCTCCACGTGCCGGCCGACGACCTCGTCGCGGGCGTAGCCGAGCCGCTCGAGCAGCGTGCTGTTGATGTACCGAACCTCGCCGTCGTCGCCGAAGGAGATGAAGCCGCACGGCGCGCGGTCGAGCAGGTCAGCGGGCGTCTCAGTCATAGCTGCCGCGCGGGCGCCCTCACGCGGCCGGCACCATCTCCAGGTACTGCTTGATCAGCTCCACGGTCTCCTCCGGGTGGCTCATGTGCGGGCAGTGGCCGGTCGCGCGCATCAATCGCAGCGAGCTGTTCGCCAGCCGCGCGCTCACGAACTCGCCCACCGCCTGCGGCGCGATCGTGTCGTCGGAGCATTGCAGCACGAGCGACGGGACCGTGACCCGCTCGAGGTCGGCGCGGTTGTCTGCGAGAAAAGTCGCGCCGGCAAAGTTCCGCGCGATGACCGGATCGGTAGAGCAGAAGCTCGCGACGAGCTCCTCGCCGAGCTCCGGGCGGTCCGGGTTCTTCATGACCGCAGGCGCGAGGAAATTCGCCCAGCCGATGAAGTTGCGGTCCATCATCTCGAAGAGGCCGTCAATGTCCTTCCGGTCGAAGCCGCCGACGTACGTGTCTTCATTGATGTAGCGTGGCGAGGGCCCGATGAGAATCAGCCGGTCAAACCGGTCGGGCTCGGCGTTGGCCGCGAGCACCCCGATCATGCAGCTGACCGAGTGGCCGACGAAGATGATGTCGCGCAGGTCGAGCGCGTGGATGACGTCGAGCAGATCCCGGGTGTACCCGTCGAGCGTCGCGTACTTGTCCGGGTCGTAGGCAGCGGCGTTCGACTGTCCCGCGCCCACGTAGTCGAAGAGGACGACGCGATAGTCGTCCTCGAATTCACCCGTCACGAATCGCCACATGTTCTGGTCGCAGCCGAATCCATGGGCGAACAGCATGGGCTGGGTGCCGCGGCCGAAGGATTTGACGTTGTTGCGCTTTAGGACGTCGGTGGCCATTCAGTAAAGATAGTGCGAACGTTCCTTCCGTTTCCGGCTCCAGCGGGCTATTACTGCTATGATGAAGCATTCCGAACCACATTCCACGGCGACAGAGCCGAGGAGGTAGCGATGGGCGCAGCGACCGCGGAAGCAGGCACGCGAACCAAATTCAAGGTGAAGGCGATGAGTCTGGAGGCGTGCAATTGCGCGCACGGATGCAACTGCCAGTTCGGCGGATTCCCCAACGAGGGGAAGTGCCACTTCCTGATCGGCTACGACATCCGCGACGGCAAGTTCGGCGACGTGGATCTCAACGGCGTAAAGTTCATCATCGCCGCGAAGTACCCCAACGCGATTCACGAAGGCAACGGGCACGTCGCGCTGTTCATTGACGAAAAGGCGACGGCGGATCAGGTGAGCGCGATCGCGACCATCTGCACCGGCGCGCAGGGCGGGATGCCGTGGGAGGCGATCGCGGCGACGGTCACGAAGCTGGAGGGGCCCATCCAGAAGCCGATCGAGATGAAGCTCGACGGCAAGAATTCCTTCTACCGGATAGCCGACGTGCTCGAGTGCCGCGCGACGGCCATGAAAAACCCGGCGACCGGGGACGAACAGGACGTGCACATCACCTACCCCTCGGGCGGCTTCTTCTGGAACGACGGCAACATCGTGACGACCGACGTCACGAAGATCTCCTTTGGCGAGCTCAGCTTCGAGTATCAGGGAAAGTTCGCCGCCGTGGCCGAGGTGAACTGGACGAACCAGAGCTGACGCAGAGCGCGAATCCATGGCGGGGACAGACTTAGGGCCGCCGGTCTCCGCGGCGTCCGATCTCGTCGGCCGCGTAGCGCGGCGGCCGGAGCTGGTGTCGCTCGTCGCGCTCGTCTTCACGGTCGCGACGGCGTGGGTTTACCTGCTGGTGGCGCCGATGCCGGGGATGTCCGGCGCTGCCGGCAGTGAAGGCATGGCGGGGATGGCGGGGATGGCGGGGATGGACGCGGCCACCGCACTCGCGGCGTGGAGCTGGAGGGAAGCGCTGCTGCTGTTCGCGATGTGGGCGGTGATGATGGTAGCGATGATGCTTCCTTCGGCCGCGCCGATGATTCTGCTTTTCTCCCGGGTCGGCGCGAGCAGGGCCGCGCACGGGCGCCACGGCACGTCCGTGCTGTTTTTCGCTGCCGGCTACCTGACGGTGTGGTGGGTGTTCAGCGCCGTCGCCGCCGCCGTTCAGTGGCAGCTGCATTCCGCCGCCGTCCTGTCGCCGGAGATGCGCGCCGTGAGCCCGCTCGTCGGCGGCGCGATACTGATCGCCGCCGGGGTATATCAGTGGCTTCCGATCAAGGAGAGCTGCCTCAGCCACTGCCGCAGCCCGCTGGGCTTTCTGGCCACGTCCTGGCGGGAGGGCAAGCTTGGCGCCGTGCGGATGGGTCTCGAGCACGGCATGTTCTGCGTGGGCTGCTGCTGGCTGCTGATGGCGCTGCTGTTCGTGGCGGGCGTGATGAACCTGCTCTGGATCGCGGTGCTGTCGGTGATGGTTCTGCTGGAGAAGGTCGTGCCGCGCGGAGCCCTGATCGCGCGAATGGCGGGCGTGCTGCTCATAACCGCCGGGGTGGCGATCGCGATATAGCCGCGACTCGAATGGAGACGTCGCGGACCCGGATCGCTACGTGCTCGATCCCTTCAACGCGGAGACCGCTGACTCTCCGAGTCCTCCCGCGCCGTTTCGTTTGTCCGGTTTGTCCGGAGTTTCACGCTTATTGGGTTGAGCCCAAGAACGGCCTTGCCGTGCGCTCAAATCCTGTAGCTCCCCGGAGAAATCATGCAAAGACACGCCTCACTTTTCGCGAAGCTCACGGCGTCGGTCATTCTACTCGCGTGCGACGGCAGCAAGCTGCTCGATCCGCCGACTGGATCGCCGGATTCGCCCAGCGCCGCGAGGGCCCAGAGTCAAACGCAGTTCGCGACGCTCACCAAGCTCCCGTCGCTCGGCAGCAACAGCGAGGCGCTCGGGGTTAATGACGCGGGCACCGTTATCGTCGGGCACAGCTTCGACCGGGCGGGAATGCTGTACGCCGTGAAATGGACGCTGCAGGCCGGCTCGTGGAAGATCACCACGCTCCCATACGCGGGAAGCGCGCGTGCGATGGGGGTAAACGACCACGCGGACGTGGCGGGCTATTATGCCAGCTCCCCGCGTCGCGCGGTTCGGTGGTCGACGGCGAACGTCGCGACAGATCTCGACTGCGCCACCGATGAGGGAGCGTCGATCGCAAACGCCATCAGCGGTGGAGGGGAGCTAGCCGTGGGCAACGCTCCGGGCGGAGCCGCGATCTGGCGCGCTGGCGGCTGCAGGGAGCTGCTGCCGAATCTTCCCGCCGGCACCATGGCTTCGGGCGCAGCGACGAATGCCGATGGCACGATAATCGGCGGCAGCGCATACGACGGAGCGCTCTCAGTCCCCGTGCGTTGGAGACAGTCGGCCGGGCAGTGGGCTATCGAACAGCTCGACAGCCGCCGCGGTCGCGCGTCCGGCGCTAACGGCGGCGGCGACCTGGCCGGTCACGTCGTGAATGCATGCGCTCTCACCGACGGCTGTGCTGGTCCCGTCATCTGGTACGTCGGCGGGAATTCACGAACGATCAGCACCGGCGCCGAGAGCAGCTGGGCGAACGACATCAACTCAGCAGGTGAGGTCGCCGGTGTAAAAACCTTGAGCGGGCGCAGCACCGCGTTCATCTGGTCGGAGGCACTCGGCGCGCGCGATCTCGCGGTCAAAGGGAGCGATGGTGGCGCACGCGGGATGAGCGACGTGCGGGCGGACGGCACGCGCCTCGTAGTGGGCATGGCGGGAACCAGTGCCGCGGTCTGGCTGGTGCGCACACAGTAGGAGTTACGGCCAGCCGTCGGAGCACAAACAGCGGGCGGCGAGCGATTCGCCGCCCGCTTTTTTTTCGCGCCCGCTCCGGCGCTGTCCGGTTTCCGAGGCTCCTGTCGCGTCTATTGGTAACGGGACCGGCAACATCAGCCGCGTCCGCACCAACTCCAAATCTCCACGAGGCGCACATGCGACGATGCAACTTTGCTGTTCTGGCTTTCACAGCCTTAGCAGTGCTGGTCACCGGCTGCGACAGCAGCACGCTGCTGGACCCTTCGTTCACAGAGGCGTCAATGGCAAGGGCGGGCGGCGACGCCACCGCGCCGTCCAATCTCACCGCGGCGGCGATGTCGCCGACCGAGATCAGAGTCGACTGGCATGACAACTCAACGAATGAAGCCGCCTTCGAGATATATCGGTCCACCACCGGCCAGAGCGGCACGTATGCACAGTGGGCAACGGCCGATGCAAACACCGTCGTTTACGTCAACGAGTCGCTGACCGAGGGGACACAATACTGCTATAAGGTTCGCTCAGTCGTGGTAAAGGGAGTCAAGACGACGTACTCGGCATTCACGAACGCTGCCTGCGCAACGACTCCCGTTACCCCGCCCCCACCACCGCCGCCCGCGCCGGCGGCTCCGTCGGAGCTGCGCCCAAAGCCACTTGCAAGCACTGAAGTGCGCCTCAACTGGACGGACAACACGTCCAACGAAGACGGGTTCCGGATCGACCGTTCGACGGACGCCGGAGCGACATGGGCGGTGGCAGGGACGGTCCCGGCGAACAACTCCACCTTCGCGGAAGGTGGGCGCGCGGCCGAGGTGCAGGTCTGCTACCGCGTCGTGGCCGTCAATGCAGGTGGCGAGGCCGTGTCGGCAACGGCCTGCACAACTCCGCCGGCCGCGCCGACGAATCTGACCGGTACGCCGGTAGACAGCACGGGTTATGACCTTTCGTGGACCGACAACTCCGCGGTAGAGAACGGCTACGAGGTCTGGGGCTACTTCTCCTATCCCCCGTACTGCACCGGAGAGGTGTGCGAAGCCGGATATTCGGAGGGCGAAGAACTGCTCGCGACCCTCCCGGCCAACTCGACCGCATACCGGTGTGAGAACTGCGCTGGCGCCTCGTACTTCCGGGTGGCTGCCTCTAAGGACGGAGGCCACTCGAGTTCCGACATGTGGCAGCCGACACAATGAGGATCCCATGACGCGATCACGCTCCGCGATTGCGCTGATCACCAGCGCGACGCTCATACTTGCCTGCGGCGACGGTGGAGCCGAAAACGGCCCGTCACGAATCACATCTCCGGCGGCTCACGCCAGTCGCGAGGGCGGCCTCGGCTCCAAGCTCGTGTTCGTCAGTACTCGCGACAACCCCGGCGTGATTCCGCTCGTGTCGTTCGAGCTGTACGCCTCGAACTCGGACGGGACGAACCCCGTGCGACTGTCGAACAACTCGTTTGGAGAATTCTTCCCGACCTGGTCGCCGAACGGACGCGAGATCGTGTTCGACAGCAACGAAGGATTCGCGCCGGCGAACGTAAAAAGGCTGTACATCATGAACGGGGACGGCAGTGGGCGGCGTCTGCTCACTTCAGGAACGGCCGCCACGTGGCTGCACAACGGCCAGAAGCTCGCGTTCCATGACGCGGACGCGACGAGCGCCGTGGCCGGAGACACCAACGTGTTCGTCATCAATGCGGACGGCACCGGCAGAACGCGCCTCACCGACTATCCAGGCATGGACG
Source organism: Gemmatimonadaceae bacterium (assembly GCA_051305945.1). Lineage (GTDB taxonomy): Bacteria > Gemmatimonadota > Gemmatimonadetes > Gemmatimonadales > Gemmatimonadaceae > JACDCY01. The sequence goes on along the minus strand of JBPPMH010000171.1, from coordinate 30,442 downwards.
CGGACGCAGACTGGTCGCCCGACGGCAGGACGATCGTGTTCACCAGCAAGCGCAGCACCGGCACGATCAATCTGCACCTCATGGACGCCGATGGCAGCAACGTCAGGCATTTCCTCAACAATCCGGTCGGCGAAGACGCGGCGCCGGACTGGTCGCCCGACGGCAAAAGCATCGTGTTCGCGAGGCGCCGAGTCCCCGCACACATGACCTACGAGATTTACACGGTGAAGGTCGACGGCAGCGAGCTCACGCGTCTGACGTTCAACGAAACGCTGGATGCGACGCCGTCATGGTCACCGGACGGGAAGCAGATCTCTTATCACAGCGGCGGCGGGAACCCGCAGATGCATGTCATGAACGCCGATGGCTCGGGCAAACGCGCCGTGACCAGCCCGCCGGGACGCAGCGAGTGGGGCAACTGGGGCAACGGCCACCTTCGCTGAGTTGAATCATTTACCGGGAGCCGGCTAAAACTCCAGCCGGCTCCCGATCTGCAGTTGCCGTGTCGCGAAGATCCCGCTGGGCGTGCCGAAGTCCTCGCGCAGCTGACCGGTCGCATCCTTCTGCACTCCGAAGTAACCGGAGTAGTTCTCCGTATTGAACAGATTGAACGCTTCGGCGGTGACCGAGAGGCGTGTTCCTCCGCGCATAGCAAAGGCCTTCGCGAGCCGCAGGTCCACCATGCGGTACCAGCTCTTCCAGCCACTCGACGGCAGCGCATAGCGGCGTCCATCGATCCAATCGTCGTCGGTGAAGTTGTTCTGGTTCGCGTCCTGTCCGGCATAGGTGCGGTATGGCCGCGGACTGCCCAGCGTCGCGACGGTGGAAATCCCCACTCCGTAGCGGAGCATCCATATCGCGGACAACACGAACCGATGCCGCTCGTCGCCGCTGATGCGCTGCATCGAATAGAAGTCGCCCGCCGCGCCAGCCGGCACCTGGACGTTTTCTTCGTCCCACTCCGCTCGAGCGGAGGCAAGCGTGTGCGCGAGGGTTATTCGCGTGCTCGTGTCGGGGCTGTACCTGATGCTGGTCAGCAATGAGCGATACCGGCCGCGAGTGAAGTCGCCCCACGCGATGATGTTGCCGTAGCTCGACGACAGCGCGCGCCGGCGCGGAGTCTGTGCGACGTCCACCCAGTTCAGGTTGACGGAGGCGAGCACCTTGCTCACGTCGTGATACACGAAGTCCATGTTGATCGCCCACGCGCGACCCGGCTGCGTACCGATGCCGACGGACCATTGCCGGTTCTCGGGCGACTCCATTTTGTTGGGTAGCAGTACGATCGAAGGAGCGGCACTGTTGCCGCCCGCGAGCACGCGGGCCCGCAGGACGGACGGGTCGGTTGTTCCCGGATTGGGGAACGTGTAGGAGCGCCACAGTGCGGTCCGCTGCTCGTTGAGCACGGGGTTTCCCGGCACCCGATCGTACATGATGCCGAAGCCACCGCGAACGAACGTACGACGGTTTCCCGAGACGTCCCAGGAAAACGAGGCGCGGGGCGAGAAATTATTCAGATCGTTTCTGCGATCGCCGCGGCTCAACAAACCCTTCAGCTCGGGCTTCGAGCTCAACGCCGAGTCGCTCGCCCATGGAACGGTAAAGTCGTTGTTCAGGAGGCCGAGCTCGACGTCGTACCGCAGACCCAGGTTCAGCACGACGCGCGAGTTGAGCTGCCACTCGTCGCTCAGGTAGCCGCCCACGATCCATGCGCGCACACCGGCGTGAGCATCGCGCTCGAAATCGGGGTGGAGGAGCCCGACCGCGATGGTGCCCTCATGAGGAGTCGCTGTCTCGGTACGGAAGATGAATGATCCGAGCGCATTGATCGGGTTGAACGTCTCGTGGGTGACTCGCGCGAGCGACAGCCCTGTCTTGAGGAGGTGACTACCCGGCCCGCTGCCCAGACTGTAGGTCAGCCGGTCCTCCAGCCGCAGCTGGGTCTCGTCGATGTCGAAGCTCGCGGTGGTGCGGCCGATCCGCAGCGTGGGATAACGCAGCTCCGGGCCGGGCTTCACTGCGCGATCCTGGTGAGACCAGCCGACGAACTGAAAGCTGAGCTCGTTGGCCAGCCTCGGTGAGGGCAGCCACCGATGCCGCAGCTTCACAGTGTTGACCAGGTACTTCTGCGCGACGGCGGACGCGTATGAGTCCTGCCCGCCGAAGAGAGCTTCCCCGGTGGTGTATCGCAAAGACCAGATGCCGTCGAACAAGTTCGCCGTATTGGGAGCGAACGTCAGCCGTGATAGCGCGGTCTGGTTGCGGCTGGGCGCTTTGAACACGCCGGCGTAGGAGTCCCAGAGCGTCGGATCGGCCGGCGGCCGGCCGGGAACGACGGCGATGAAATTTTTCGTGTCCGACACCTCGTAGCTGACCGCGTAGAAAAGCCGGTCACGCACAAACGGTCCGCGCAGGCTGAAGCCCGCCTGACTGCGGCTGAAATCCGGTTGCTCGAAGTTCGGTATGCGCCGCTGGAAATCAGTAACCGAGATCAGGCTCTTGTTCTGGAAGAAGCCGAACGCAGAGCCATGCCGCTGATTGGTGCCGCGGTGCGTGGCGGCGCTGATGATGAAGGCGGAGCCGCGCGTGAATTCGGCGTCGTAAGTGTTCAGCATGACGCGGAACTCCTGCAGCGCGTCGGCCGGCACCGGCGACCCGGTTTGCGGAGAGCCGACGACGTTGGTCGAGTTCAAATTCTTCATCTCGACGCCATCGAGATACAGGTTGATGAAACGCTCGTCCCGCAGGGGGCCTGAGGCTGGAATGGACCGGCTGGTCGCCGTTCGGAACGAGCGAATACCAGGTGCCACCGCGGCGAGCTCCATGATGTTGCGATTGTTGAGCGGCAGGTTGCGGATCTCCGTTTCCGCAACCGCGGTTGACACCGACATTCGTTGTACTTCGAGGATTTGACCCTGCTGCCCCGCCACGTGCACGGTCTCCAGAACGGTGGCCGTCCGCTCGAGCATGAGATCCACCTGCGCGCGCTCTCCGATACCGAGGTGCACGAACTCCGTAGTCGGGGCATGCCCGATCGCGCGCGCGGAGACCGCGTATCGCCCGGGAGCAAGCTCGATCATTCGGAAGAACCCGCGCTCGTCGGCCACGGCGCTGCGCCGTTCGTTGGTGAGACTGTCATACGCCGTAACGTGCGCACCGGGGATTCCGCGCACGTCGTTGCGCACCTGACCCGCGAGCGTGATGATCTGCTGCGCCGATCCCCCCGATGCCGTTGCCATCAGCACCGCGATCGTAGCCGCGAGAATCCCTTTCATCGTCGGGGTGCCGGCCCCCACGTGGGAAAGCCGCTGAACGCGACTGGCGAGAGGGCCGTCAGCCGCCTCAGCCCGGACCCATCAGCGTTCATCACATGTATCTGTACGTGGCCGAGGACTCGCTTGTGAAATACGATGTGTCGTCCGTCCGGCGAGAACGACGGATGCCCGTCCTCCACCGGATCGTCAGTGAGCCGATCAACGTTAGTGCCGTCGGCATTCATGACGTAGATCTCGCGATTGCCGTCACGCTCGCTGTGGAACACGATGCGACGACTATCCGGGGACCAATTCGGGCGACTGTCCAGTACGGCGTTGGTCGTCAGCCGCTTGACGTTCTTTCCGTCGGCATCCATCACCATGATCTCGGCCGGTCCCCCGCGTCGACTGCTGAACGCAATTCGCCGCCCGTCGGGGGACCACGCGGGCGCCCCGTCTGCGGCTGCGTCGTTGGTGAGCTGGACGGCCCCGGTGCCGTCGGCGTTGATCACCCATATGTCCAGCTGCTTCGTGCGACTCCGGAAGACGATCCGCTTCCCGTCGGGTGACCACGCGGGCTCGGCTGCGCCAAGTCCGCGTTCCGTGAAGTGCGTGAGCCGCCTGGCGGGACCGCCTCGGGCGTCCATCACGAAGATGTCGAAGCCGCCGGCGCGCTGGCTGGTGAACGCGAGCTTGCTGCCATCCGGCGACCACGCGGGCCCACTGTCTGCCGCCTTTTCATGCGTCAGTCGCTGCTGGCCGCTGCCATCCACGTTCATGACGTATATCTCCTGATTGCCCCGATCACCCAGCGGATCGGGACCGTCGCGGTCGCTCGTAAATGCGATGCGCCCGTTCGGAGACGCGACCCCGGACGCCGGCGTGACGGAGACCGGCTGAGAGGCGAGGGAGCGCTCCACGATCGCGCTGATATCGCCGGGCGCGCGCGCACCGGCAGGCAGGGCGACGGCTGTACCTCGCAGCGCGGCGCTGGTGAGCGCGCGCTGCTGCACGCGGACCGCATGCCTGTTGAGGGAGTCCGCGCCGCGAACGTCGCCGGTGGCGTGCAGTGCCAGTGCGAGATCGAACAGGGCGGCGGCGACTGCGGAATGTTCCTCGGAGAGCGTTTCCCGCACCAGCGACAGCGCGCGCCGAAAGTGCGCTGCCGCGCCGGCCGCGTCGCCCACTCCCATCAATGCATGGCCGAGCGCGCCGGAGCTTCGTCCGAGGTCCGCGCGCCCGCCCGGGCCGCGCGATCGATCGATGGCCACCGCTTCCCGCGCTGCCTGCACCGATTCGGCGAAGCGGCGTTGGGCGAGCAACACGGACGAAATGCCCACAAGAGAGCGGGCCACGTCGGCGTGATCGGCGCCCAACTCGCGCCGGCGTAGCGTCAACGCTTCCGAGTATGCCTGTTCCGCCAGGTCCGCTTGGCCTTCGGCGAGCAGTACTGCTCCCCGCAGGTTCTGCGTTTCGGCAATGGCGAGATTCGGTCGTGGGTCGAAACCACGCTGGAGCGTGAGCGATGCGTCGAGCAGCTCGCGCGCGCGACCGTTTACGTCGAGACCGTGATATGCCCGGGCCATCTCGTACGTGATCCTGGCTCTCTGCTCCGGGCTTGCGGATAAATCCTCATCGATGTGAGCGGTGGCGCTGTCGAGAATATCGCGAGCAGCGATGCCGCTGTCGCCCGGAGTGATGCGTCGGAACGTGTTGATGAAGAATCCGCTGAGCTGCTCCGCCTGGTCGCGCTCCCTCGCGATGCGCGAGCGTTGCACGGTCATCGCGGCGGCGAAGCTTACAACCACGATCGCCGCGGCGACCGCCATGGCGACGCCTGCGCGGTGGCGGCGGACGAACTTCCGCAGCACGTAAACGCCGCTTTGCGCGGTGGCGAGCACCGGCAGCCGCGCGAGATGTCGCCCGACGTCGGTCTCGAGCTGCTCGGCTGTCGCATACCGGCGTCCCGGCTCCTTGTCGATCGCCATGAGAACGATGGCATCCAGGTCGCCGCGCAGCCGGCGCGCAAGCTTCACCGGAGTGGTGCCGCGGGCCAGCGCGCGCTCTTCAGGAGTGCGATGCGCCGTGCGGCTCGACACCGGTCCACCCTCACGCGCGATCGATAGGGACGGGCGCTCGGGCTCCTGCTCGAGGACGGCGCGCGCAACTTCGTAGCTCTCGAGATTCGACAGCCGGTACGGGTAGTTGCCGGTGAGCAGCGCGTGCAGCAGGAGGCCCAGCGCGTACACATCGACGGCGGTCGAAGCGGGCTCGCCACGCATCTGCTCCGGGCTCGCGTATAGCGGCGTCAGCAGTCGGTCGCCCGTAGCCGTAGCCGCCGCGAGCGTGGCCGCGTCTTCAGCAATCAGCCGCGCGATGCCGAAATCGAGCAGCGCGACTCGTCCGGTGGCAGAGACGAGAATGTTCGACGGCTTGAGATCGCGGTGGACCACCAGGTTACGATGCGCGTACTGCACCGCGGCGCAGACCTGGCAGAACAGTTCGAGCCGCTTTTCGACCGGTAACCGGAGGTCATCGCAGTACATGTCGATCGGCTTGCCGTCGATGTACTCCATCGCGAACCATGGGACTCCGTCGTCCGTGATCCCGCCGTCCAGCAGGCGCGCTATGCCCGGGTGATCGAGTGCGGCGAGAATCTGCCGCTCGTCGAGGAAGCGCTGTAGCCCCCGCCCGTCGCCGCCACGCCTCGGCGGAAGAACTTTGAGCGCTACCTGCTTTTGATACTGGTCGTCCGATCGTTCGGCCAGGTACACCGCTCCCATTCCGCCGCGGCCGATCTCGCGGCACACCCTGTATGGACCGAACATCGACTGGCCGCCGCCGGGTATTTCCGGCCCCGCGCCCCCCTCTTCGATGATGGACGCGGCGAAGCTGGACGCCGAGCTCTCCAGGACGGACTCCGCGGTTGAGCTCTCAATAAGCGCCTGGAGCTCGGCGCCGACCGCCGGATTGTCGGCGATGCAGCGCTGAACGAAGGCCTGCTGCTCCGCCGCGTCGAGGTCCAGCACGTGGTCGGCAAGCCGAAAAACTTCGCGCCACAGCTCCGTACGCTGTGATGCCGTCAGATCAGCGCCGGCGCGGGACGTCATTCAAGCGCCTTGTGCAGCCAGCCTTTTGCCTTGGTCCAGTCGCGCCGTACGGTTCGCGCGGTAACGCCGAGTACTTCCGCTGTCTCCTCTTCTGTAAGTCCGGCGAAGAAGCGGTATTCGACGACGCGGCTGAGCCGCTCGTCGATTTTGGCGAGCTCGATCAACGCTTCGTCCACGGCCAGTAGCGTGTCCGCGCGCTCCTCCGCTACCAGCATGTCGTCGGTCAGACTGACGCGCCGTGGCGCCGCGCCGCGCTTGTCGGTTCGGTAGCGGCGCGCGTAGTCCACCAGAATCCTGCGCATCGCGTTGGACGCGATCGCGAAAAAATGCGAGCGGTCCGTCCATTCGACCCGTGTCTGGTCCACGAGCTTCAGGTACGCTTCGTGGACCAGCCCGGTAGTATCGAGAGTGTGGCCCGCGCGTTCGGCCGACATCTGGCGATGGGCGATGCGATGCAGCTCGTCGTAGACGAGCGGGAAAAGACTCTCGCGTGCCGAGGCTTCACCGGCGCGCCACGCCAGCAATTGGTTGGTGACGTCCGCTTCGCGGTCCATCCGCGGGTGCCTCCGAGTGTGCTGCAGCCCGCCAAGATGACTCCGCCGCTGGGGCCTGGCAATCGAAAAGGTCATTGCCCGGCTCCTGGAGACCGTCGATTACGTATGCAAGCGTATGTGTGGTACGGAGTTCCACCGATCACGGAGGCACCGATGAGCGTCACGAGGGCAGCGCGGCGCGCCACCTCTATAGTGAACGCGGCAAGTAGCCTCGGAAGCGGACATCCCGTTACGCCGCCAGAAAAAGCAGCGCGGCCGCGGCGTACGCGCCCCCAAACACGCCGCCGAGCCAAGCGACACTTCCCGGGACGCGAAATGTATCGGGCGTGCGTGTGTGCACGTCCGGGTCGGCGCGAAACCCGACGGCGATCTCAACGGGGATGTAGGCGAGGTACATGATCGCGAGCCAGCGCGCGAACTCCAGACGACCGGTGACGAGCAGGTACACGCAGAACACCGCCCACGCAAACTCGATTGTCGAGGTAGCGGCGACCGACGCGATCGGCCGGCCCTGCTCGCGTATGAGGATCCAGGCTTCGGCCATCTTGGAGACGCCGACGACGAACGATCCTGCGACGAAGAAAAGCTCGAGCGTCAAATCGCAGGCTTAGGCCAGGAGTAGCCGGCCCTTCCCTCGATCGCGAGAAAAGCGCCATCGCAATGCAAGCTCAGCAAGCAACTCGCTGACGCGGGGACGTGGTTACGGTGCAGGCGCAGGGGCGGGCACCTCACGCCGCCGGGAGACGTCGCCGTTCGAAATCACGACGGCTAGCCAGGGCGCGGCCGAATCGGACCGCCGGACACGCCATTCCACCATGCTCGGCGCCTGCCCGCTGGGTCTCACACGCTGCGTCGGCTGGGCGACTACCAGGTTTTCCGAGCGTAGCGTGAGGCTGCGCACCCCCGCATCTCTCACCGTCGCCCGAATCGTCATCTGATGACGCGTATGTGACGTCACACTGACGTCAAACCCGGAACGCGCAGGTGACGGCACCGGCCCGCCCAACAAATCCGACATCAGCCACAGCCACCGGCTGCTCGGGTGCACCCACACTTCCTTATATACGTACATGTTCTGCGACGGCCAGTAGGGAAGGTCGGTCGTGTCGCGGCTCTGCATCCCCACCGGCAGCGAGCCCACGAAATCGCCCGACGACACGCTGTACTGCTGCGCCCAGTCGTACCCCTCACCGTACATCGTGCTCTGCGTGAACGGGTTGCGCCCCACAATCCACTGCGCTTGGTTGGAGGCGAGATCCAGACCCGCGCTGTCACCCCGGAGACGCGATACCGCGGACAACGCCTTGGCCTGCGACAGCAGCACGCCGTAATTCCCGCGGCGCGCGAACCAGACCGGGAACGCGCGCAGATACCACTCTCCGCCCATCGGCATCCCCTGCAGCACCTGCGCGCGGAACGCTTCGCGCGTCGCGCCGTGGATCGCGCCCGAATCGGGCACCTCGCGCAGCTCGTCGCCCAGGCGATACACGTACGCGGGGAGCACGTTGTACGGCGCGGTCGTCGTCGCGCTCCGCTTCTGGTACTCCGCGTACAGCGCGACCGTGGAATACCAGCTCATCCAGTCCGCGTGATCCGGCAGCGCCTCGACGAGCTGAACGAGTGCCACGACCGGAGCCTGATCGTTGCCGCGGTGGAACTGGTGGAAGAGCGTGTCGCGATCCGGTCCCGTCCAGAAGAAGCCCGCGAGCGGAAACGCCGAGCCGACAGGAGTCTTCTGCTGCGACGCGACGATCACGCGCGCCAGCTCGACTGCCTTGTCCGCGTACCTCTGATTGCCAGTCGCGCGGTACAGCTCGAGCGACGCGGTGGCGCCGATGCCGGCGAGCTCCATCGGCGTCGCGGCGAACGCCGGCGTATCACGCGTCCCGGCCGACTCCACTCCCACGATCGCGTGATTCCAGTCGTCCTCGGCTATCGCGAGCGCGCGCGCAGCCAGCTCCGGCTCGCTGTCCTTGAGCACGCGGTACGCGATCGCGCCGGCGCTGGCGGCGATGTAGTTGACGTTGGGATTGTTGCGCGCGGCGCGCGTACGGTCGTCCTCGTCGCCGACGATGTTGTTGGTCCACAGGTTGTGGCTGGCGAAGTACAGGCGGTAGCCGCCTGGGAAGCGTACGCGCATTACCCAGTCGAGCCCCCACTTCGCCTCTTCGAGCACGCGCGCGATCAGCGCGGGATCGCCGCCGCGCTCTCGCAACCGCTCGGCGAGCGCGAACATCGCGTACACCGCTTCGCCGGTGTTGACCGTGCCCTGCGACAAGTCGCCCGCGTCGTGCCAGCCGCCGCTCATGACAATGCTGTCGCTGCCGTGCGTCGCAAACCAATCGAGGTGGTCCACCGGGTGCGAGCCCGGGACGTCGAAGCCGCAGCGATTGCCGTAGAAGAAGTTGAGCGTTTTCCAGATCGTGCCGTCCCACGCGTTATCGGCGATGCGAAAGTGGCGCGTCTCCGTGTCGCCCACGCGGATCTCGTAGTTCCCCGTCGTGGTCAAGCTGGAGAAATCCAGCTCCTGAAATGTCCCGAGGCGCGACTCGACGGTCCGTACCGGCACGGTTTGACGCGGGCCGCCGAGGCCCCTCTGCACGCGGACGACCTCGACTGTGGACGCCGTGAGATCGCTCGCGATCGCCGTTTTGCGGGAGTGGGGGAGATAGCCCGTGTGGCTGAACGCGATCTTCCCCGGCGCCACGCTCCAGCCCGTGTGATGATCCGGCGTGACCTGCTGCAGCTCCATGCGGCCGATCTCGAACGCGACCGTGTCGCCCGGCAGCGCGAGCATCTTGTTCACCCAGTAACCGATCTCGATCGCCGTGACGCGGTCCCGCGCGAGCGGCTCGATCTCCCACACGACGTTCGTCCACTTGTTGTTCTCGAGCGTGACGTAGTGGGTCCCTTCGCGGCCGTAGCGGTCCGGCACTTTCTCCGCGCCGTCGTTCCGCAGGACGATCGCCAGCGGCAGCATCGGGAAGCCACGGACCTCGGGCCTGATCCAGAGCGAGAGGCGGTTGTACGCGCGCCAGTCCTCGCCGTCGAACGCGCGCCGGAGGTTGACGGACGACAGCCTGCCGCGCGTCGGCGCGGGCGCGTCGCGGAACAGCTGCATGTCCACGCGGAGGACGCGCATGCCGTCGCGGCGTGGCTCGGTGGGGAAGGTGACCGCGCCCGTGCCTGAGAAGCGCCACGTGTCCGGCCGCGTCATGTCGTCGAGAGTCCGCGACGCGAGGACCGGCTTCCGAAGCCAGGCGGCTTCGGCGGAGACGCCGTGCTCGATCGGCATCAGTGGGCGTTGCTGTGTCTGAGCCAGGACTGGCACGGATGTAGCCGCGCAGAATGCGAAGGCGACGAGACGTGCTAACCGAAGTTGTTTCACCATGATCAGGTCGGTTCCGATGTCTTTGGCATTAACTCGAGTGAATCCTTCGCCCCACGTGCAAGGCGCTCCGCGAATAGATATTGTTTCGCCACTTCCTCGCCGCGGGCAGTCAGGATGCTTTCCCGCGTGCGCGGATCGCGTCGCAGATGCGCCAGGCGGCGTCCGTGCAGCAGTCCCGCGGTTTGCGGCTTGTAGCCGTGCTTCTTCACCAGTGCCGACAGGTCGCGCCGGCTGACCCGTCCGCCCAGACGCAGGACATCGGCGATGATAACGTTGGTGCCACCGTCCGACAGCTCGGGCGTGGTCGCCTCGGAAGTGGCAATCGTGTAGTACCGGCCGCGCTTCTGCCCGTGCGCTGCCAAAAGTCCTCGTTTCACGAGCAGGGCCAGATGATAGCGCAGCGTCCTGCCAGCCAGCTTCAGCTCCTTCGCAATCTGCGGGGAGGTGGCGCGGCCACCGCTGCGCTCGCGGACCGCAGCGACGATGCGCTCCTGGATCGCCGAAAGCTGCAGGATACCGCGCTCCACTCCCAGCTTCGCGTCGAGCGCGCGCTTCTGCGAGGCGAGCGACCCGAGAAAGAACAGCAGCCAAGCGCCGAACCGTGCGGGATCTTCGCGCATTTGCAGCTGAGACTCGCGAAGCGCAGCGTAGTACCGGACCTTGTTGTCTTCGATGACCCGTTCGAGCGACGCGTATGGGACGTACTCGTATCCGGTTCGCAGAAGCAGCAGCGTGGTCAACGCGCGGGACAGTCGCCCGTTGCCGTCCTGAAAAGGATGAATGGCGAGGAAGCTCACCACGAACCGCGCGACCGCGAATAGCGGGTGAAGCTTGGGATCGGCCAGCGCGGCGTCCGTCTGCGCGATCAGCTCGGACAGCAGCCGCGGCGTATCGAAGGGCGTCGCGGTCTGAAATACCACTTCCGTGCGACCGTCCGCGTGGGTCGCGGTAACGTCATTCGAGAGTTTCTTGTATTCGCCGCGGTGCCGTTCGTCCTTTTCGACGTGCCGCAGAAGCAGCGCGTGCAGCTGCTTCAGGTGGTTCTCCGTCAGTGGAATGTCCGCCCAGCTCTCATAGATGAGCGTGTGCAGCTCGCCGTAGCCGCGTACCTCTGCTTCGTCACGCGAGCGGAAAGAATCCACCTTCAGGCCGCCAAGGACGGCAGCCACTTCGGCGTCCCCCAGCTCGGCACCTTCGATGCGCGTGGAGCTGCCCGCGCTTTCTATGGTAGCAACTTGCCGCAGTGTCTCGAGCTTTTCGGCCTGGATCTCTTTGAGGCGGCGCCATCGTCCCTTGAACTCGTCCAGCTCGCCGACGAGCTGAATGACCGCCCGCGATTGCTCGCGGTCGAGATCGGGGAAGAAGTCCTCAGGCGGGGCGGGGAGGTCAGTTGCCATTAATGTTGCCATTAATGGCCAATACCACACAGGTCATTGCCAATAATGTTGCCATTACTTGCCAAAAAGCGCAATACCCGTAATGGCAGACCGGGCGCCCTAGTAGGCTAGGCGAAGAGGAGTCGGCCCTTGGGCTGCGGGACAGGGCGGCCCAACTCGCGCGCTGTCTCGATCCACTCATGGATCGCGACGCCGGCGGCCTCAAGGGCAGCTTCGTAGGTCGGCCCATCAGCTGCGCAACCGGACAGCTCAGGCACCTCGGCGATGAACGCCTGGTCAAGCTCGGACCAGGAGAGAACAATTTCGTAGCGGTACTTAAGGTTTAAGCTCATCTCATTCTGGAAATCTGTGCCGAGACCGGCGCGCTGTCCTTCGTACCAGGTGTAAGCCTCTTCGATGTCGGTGGCCGCTCGCGAAGTGAACGCGATCGAGCTCGGCCTGATGCCAGCCCGGCACGGGGATACTTGCTGCCGAGACGGCAAGACTGTCCCAGATCTTCTCGACCAGCTGTAGACGGGTCTTCGGGTGGGAGATCCAGGATCTCATTCAGCAGGGCGGGCCGGGTCATGCCTCTAAGGTGTCAGGGGCGGTCGCATGAAACAAGGGCGCAATGGGCGGGCATAAGCGAACGATTGCAACCCTCGTTCCGCGGTTCGGCGGGTTGACCGGGAAACCGGAAAGCAATAGTCTCGTCGCGTTCCCCGGAAGAGATGGCCCCCTCCGTCCACCTGGAAGAGCGTCATGATTACGATCGCGATCTGGCCGCTGCTGCTCCCCGCCGTCCTCGCAACGACTCCCCAGCCCGACTCGGTCCCGCTGTACACCGACCTCGGCGCGCACCACATGCCTATCAGCACGCAGGTGCCCGCGGCGCAGCGGTACTTCGATCAGGGGATGCGGCTGGTGTACGGCTTCAACCACGCAGAGGCCATCCGCGCGTTCGAGGAGGCGGCCCGGCTGGATCCCGACTGCGCGATCTGCCACTGGGGCTCCGCGCTCGCTTACGGTCCGAACATCAACGCGCCGATGGATTCCGCGGGGGGCGCCGCGGCGTGGGCGCATCTTCAAATGGCGATCGGGCTCCGGGACAAAGCGTCTCCGCGCGAGCGCGCGCTGATACACGCGCTGGCGAAGCGGTACGGATTAACCCCGCTCGCGGATCGCGGCGCGCTCGACTCGGCGTATGCAACCGCGATGGCGGATGTGACTGCTCGCTACCCGGACGATCTCGACGTCGCGACGCTGTACGCGGAGGCGCTGATGAACCTGCGCCCGTGGGCGTACTGGGCGAAAGACCGTGAGCCGTATCCAGGAACGACGACGATCCTCGCGGAGCTCGAGCGCGTGATGGCCGCGAATCCCGATCATCCGGGCGCGTGCCACTACTATATACATGCCGTCGAGGCCGTCGCGCCGGAGAAGGCCGTGCAGTGCGCGGAGCGGCTCGCGTCGTTGATGCCGGGCGCGGGGCACATCGTGCACATGCCCGCGCACATCTATATCAGAGTGGGTCGCTACAACGACGCGATCGAGAGCAACATCCACGCGACGCACGCCGACGAGACGTACATCGCCGGCGAGAAGCCGTCGGGCATTTACCCGGTGGGGTACTACCCGCACAACTATCATTTCCTCGCCATGGCGGCGATGATGGCGGGGCGGAGCGCGCAGGCCATCGAGGCGGCGCGCAATCTCCGCGAGCGGGTGCCGGTGGACGTCGCGCGCGCGGTGCCGCCGCTGGAGTCGCTGATTCCGTACACGCACCAGATGCTGGCCGCGTTCGGGATGTGGGACGATGTGCTGCGCGAGCCTGTACCGCCGTCCGATCTGCGGCTCGCATTCGGACTCGCCCAGTACGCGCGCGGAGTCGCGTTCGCCGCGAAGCGAGACTGGACCGCCGCCGCCACTGCGCTCGACACCGTGACGGCGATCGCGCGCGGCACGTCTCCGGCGGACCGAACCGCGATGTCGTCGGGCACGGGCGAGAACAAGATCATCATGGACATCGCGATGCACGCGCTCGTCGCGGAGATCGCCTACCAGCGTGGAGATTTCGCGGGCGCGGTTGCGCACTTCACGATGGCGGCGGAGCTGGAAGACAGCTTCAACTATGTAGAGCCGCCGCAGTGGGCGACGCCGATCCGCCGAGCATTGGGCGCGGCGCTGCTAAAGTCTGGCCGGCCAGCGGACGCGGAGCGGGTTTACATGGAGGACTTGCTGCGTTTCCCGGAGAATGGATGGGCGCTGCACGGACTCGCGGCGAGCCTGCGAGCGCAGGGGAAGCCAGATGCGGCGGACGCCGCGGACGCGCGGTTGGTCAGGACGTGGCGTGGCGCAGATGTGGTGCTGGCGGGGTCGAGGTTCTGAGTCCGCTCCGTGATGTCGGAGTAGGCTGCTCCCGGCAACTGAGCTCTCCGTCAGCAATGACGCGGTCGCGCGCGAGCACCGAAGGGCTTCCACACGACCTGCGTTGAGCTGCCGTTATCAAGCGTGACGCAGTGGATCCTAGCCCGCGACGCGGCGGATCGAGAGTAACAAGCCTCGCGCTCCAGCGTGTCGGCCAGAGCGATGCGTGGCTACTGCTTGACCCCTAGATTTCCGTCAGTGCCACAGTTCGGGGACAGCTCTTACCGCCCGTGCTGTAGAACCGTGCATTGAACGTCCGGACAAGCGGGACCTATTTTGACCACGCCGGCTATAGATCCAGACGAAGCTTTCGCCAACAACATCCGCGCGGCGAGCGCCGCTGCGCCGCTGGGGGGTCGTTTTACGGATGTCGAGCTCCTGCGCCGCGCGGACGGGACTCGTGTGGGCGGGAATTTTTCTGTGATGTTTTCGGCGCGCGATCTTAGAACCAACTCGATCGCAATCCTCAAATTCCTGAAGCCAGGAGCGGATTCTTATCGAACGGATTGCTTCAACCGAGAAGTAGAAGTCTCGAAGGCGTTGGTAGGCCGGGAGAATATTACGCAGTTGGTCTCGGAACGCGATGTTTTAGTGATCACGGGCCAGAGCACTTTCGGATTACCGCTGGTTCTACCGTGCCCTTATTTCGCGCTGGAACGCGGAAGGGAGACACTAGAGGCGTTTCTTGTGGGGCGACGCCGGCCAAAGCCGCTCTACCGCCGGCTCGAAGTTGTTCGGGATGTAGTTAAGGGAGTCAACCGCCTTCATGCATTAGGCTTCTGTCACCGCGATCTGAAGCCTGACAACGTTCTTCTCTTTAGTGGTGGAAGGGCGAAACTCGCAGATCTCGGTACGGCTCGGCGCATCGACGGCTCCGATCGTTTGACGCATGACTATTTCTTGCCGCAGGGACACATGCTATATGCTGCGCCAGAGATGTTCTCCGGCGGGGGCTTTACTCCTGAGCTCTTCGTCGGAGCCGACTGGTTCGGGGTAGGCGCCATTTTATTCGAAGCGGCGACGAACCAGAACGTGTGGATCGCGATTGGGCTTACTAGCCCTCTCCAGATAAAAAGGACGGTTGCGGCGGCGATGGGCCTTCAGTCCTATCTGGCACAGGTGGGGCGCGCCGCGAGCATGTTTCCAATTCCCGCGACTATGGATTATGCTAACGAGGAGTGGCTAAGGCCTGTTTCGGAGCGAACCCACGGTTCTCTGACTGCGCTCATCCGGTCTCTTTGCAATTTCGATTATCGCCGGAGGTTGGTGAGTTTCCCGACCATACTTCGCCGGCTCGATGTCACGATCGCCTTGGCTAGACGCGACCACAGGCGGTATTTCGGGGTGAATCCGTGATCGCAGAGAAAATCGCAGAACAAGTGGAGCTTGCCAAGAGAAGGCCCAGCTCGCTGATAGTTCTCGGTGAGGGGTCGGTCTTGGGTCCCAAATCAGGATCTGAGCTGGTCATGGATCAGGGCCAAAATGATGCAACGCGATTTGCAGCCATTGATGATCAAATGGCAGGAACCGAGGCGCAGAATCTGTTAGCGGATGGCGCGGCGGTATTCGGTAAAAGAGCCCTTCGTTTCCCGAATTCTCCGGAGGCATGGGTCCAGTCCGGATTCGCGTCCTTGGCCTCAGGTGACCACGCTAGTGCCGAAACTAGTTTCAACCAAGCACTCGCGCTCTCTCCGAAACACCGGAGCGCGCGCCTTGGGTTGGTGCGCGTCATGCAGCAAACTCGTCGCGCAGAAAAGGCACTTCCGCTTTTAGAGTCACTTAGAACTGAGTATCCAAACGACTTGGAGTTACTCGTTGCCGGCGCCGTGGTGCTTCTCGACTTGTCGAGGGTTGAGGACGCAGTCGCTTTGCTGGACCGGGAAGTTCCGACTACCCCGCAGACCGCAGGCTTTCTTGCAGCGCGTGGAACGTTGAAGGTATTTCGCGCGGAATACCGTGAAGGTATCTCGGATCTCCGGAAGGCCGTTCGTATGAAACCGGAGTTCATCAATGCCCGTAACGTGCTTGGGATTGCTGAATTCAAATTGGGTAGGTGGGATAGCGCGGCTCAGCGGTTCCGGGAGGCAATGCGTCTTGGCCCCCTGCACCAAGAGAGTTTCGAGAACCTTCTGCGCATATACCTCTTCGAAAAGCGTTTCTCGGAGATTCGTCAACTTGTTGCGGCCCGTTACAAAGTTGCAACGGCGCCTCCGCATACAGCGCGTATCGCTGGTCGCGCGTCCCTCGAGGAAGAGCGGTGGAACGAGGCGCGAGAGTGGTTGGAGGCAGCGGCCAGTAAGACCGAGAACGACGCGGTGCGCGCAGGACTTCTCAATGACGCTGGGGTTGCATATAGCCGGATGTCCATGGGCGACCGGGCGATCCAGAAGTTTGAGCAGGCGTTCATGCGCTATCCAGCACCGCTCTATGCGCTAAACAAGGCGCGACAGCTTCTGTCGGCGGGCAGACCTGAAAAGGTCATAGAGTGGTTCGCCTCCATCCCCGTTATGGAAGGGGAGAATGGGGCCGAAGCCGGAAAACTTTTAGTAAAGGCTTTTGTTGCAGATCACCAGTATGAGAGAGCTGTTGAGCTCGGGCTGCCGCTGTTAGCGGATGAGCATGCCGACGCCGACTTGTACGGAACGATGAGCGCTGCGTTCTCCGACGGCATTGGTGATTTAAAACAGGCTGTTTCAGTAGCCGCGGAAGGGCGCGAACGGTTTCCGGATGACCCGATGCTCGCGAACAATCTCGCTTATGCATTTTTGCTGGCAGGAGATAGAGAGTCTGCGCGACGTCTCTTATCTGAGGTCGTTGAAGATCCCAATGAAAATGTGGCGCTGACAGCCACGCGAGGCTTGCTAGCGCTTTGGGAGGGGCGGATTCAAGAGGGTACAAAACTCTACGACCTTGCACTAAGCAAGGCTATGACTGATTCCGTGCGCGAACGCGTGAGAGTAAAGCGCGACTTAGAGGTTGGCCGTGCACTTCTGCGTCTTGGACAATCGACAGACTTAGCACTGACCCTGTTGCGGAGAGCCGCGTCCGGGTCTGCCTCAGCCTATCCGTATTCGGACCATGCGAAGGCTGAGATGAAACGGATTGCGCCAGGAAAGCCCCGCGGCGAAAGTCCTGAGCCGCGATAGAGGCCGGCTCGAGCGGCTACTTGCACGGAGCCGAGTCGTCAGCGCGAGCATAGACCCTGTTCCGACTGTTCTCGGCGACAGCGACATGCAATTGGGCCGGTTCACGTCCTCGTACGCGGCCGTCGCGGGTCACCTGACCCGACGCCGGAAGGTCGGTCAGCGTGGAAGGCGCGATGCGAACGGGGTCTGGCGCGATACCGATGTCCGCGCGGTGTACGACGGTGAGTCATAGCGCAGACGGCCTCAAATAGGTCCCGGATCGATCGCGCACGACATTTTACTCGTTCTCGAGCGCCGCCTCGACAGTCGGTGGATAGCGCTGAATCCCTCCCCGCATGTCGGCGGGCGAGAGCCGCGGTTTGCCTTCGAAGGCGGCGCGGTAGCTTGCGATATCCCATTCCCAGGCTTCCTGCAACACATAATGCCGATCATATAAAAGCCAAAGTAAGCGGTCCCAATCGAAGTTTGAACACTTCGCTACGAGCGTGACGAATGACCCGCGTTTACCGCTCGGACGATTGGCCTTTACTTGGTATCGGATCCCGTTGTGCGTAAAGTCTGTTCCTCGCGTGACCGCGGTGCGACCTACACAGTCACTTGAGAATGAATCGTCGGAATGGCCGACCAGGCGAGCCGCGTCGTACTCAGACAATGCGCTCGTGATAGCTGGTGCAACGCCAAAGCGCTGCTCCCAATCGAGGGCGGCATTAACTAGCCTGCTCCGAATGGAACTGCCGGTGTCCGCGGGACTTTGTCTTTGAGCTTCTCGAGGATCAGGCACCTCAGCCAGGGTGATTGGCTTCTGCAGATCTTCTCGAGGCTGGCTCATGGGGTGAGTGAAGTCCGCTCGACCGACAGGGATCCCGGGACTGGACGCATTCGGACGGATCTCCACGATGCCGCTCCCGTTTCGGACAAATCGCAACCGAACCTTGCCTCCGGGTTTTTTCTGCGCGAATCCCGCTCTCGCCAAGCCGGTCAAGGAAAGCTTGTAGGTGCCCACGTGGACTGTGCGGCCTGCGCGTTTCGACTTCCAGTACAGCGATATCACGCATGGAACTTCGTTGGCGTCGACCAGGTTGTGGTAATGCCCGGCGTCATCGTCATTGCCAGTCCACGTGCGCCCTCGCGAATCGTCGCTGATACGGGTGACAAGGGATGCGTAAGACGGATTCGGAAGCGGAGATTCAGGCATTGCCTCGAGACAAGTATGGCTGTCCAACGGCGCTAGGGTGCCGCGACGGCGAGTTTCCCGGCTCGGTGCCATTGGCGCATCGAGCCACTGGTTAGGCACCCGGGGTGCGCTGCGGTGAACCGAAGGAACCAATTCAGCAGCCCATCCCACTCCGCAAAATTGCCAGGTGGATGCAGTGTCCAACCCAGCTCGTCCAGGGTCCAGTTCATTTTTGCGCTGTTTCGAGCCATTGACGCGGTGACCCAGTTTGTGTCATCGTCGGCGCCTCCGCGGGTTACCGGCACGAGGTGATCGACGGTAGCGCCGAGTTCCCAGTATGCGGGGTGGGTCAGGTCGGTCTTCCAGTTTGGGTGAAACGGGAAGTCCCCCGGAAGGACGTGAGACAGAACTCGGAAAACTGGCGGAAATATTAGTCGCTCACCGGTGTATCGGTCACGAAAACCATCGCGGACGAAGATTCGCGTGGATTCCACTGCGCCATATTGACGCTTAGTGATTGAATCTGGCGCAAAAGGGTAATCACGTTTTAGGAGTGACGAGGCGGCTCCACCATCGCCGTTCGATAGCAACGCGCAAACGGAAGCTATGGCCTCAGCTTTGTCCGTCACCCCTGCGTGCCTCTGCTCATGGTGCGCAGCCCGTTACAGCCCGGGCCATGGCAGCGTCCACCCATAGTTGTACGTTCCAAGCCAGGAACGAACGCACGGTCGTCGATCCCAATTCCCAAAGGGATGGGGCTCCTCGGGTTTAAATGTGCATGCGGCCACGCAGTTGTCGGCTTCATTCGAGGCCAATGCTACTACGAGCCTTTCGCACAAAAGTCCCGCAACTACGGTGGAGGCCTCTGTAAGGGCGTGCTCATCTGAATCTTCTCCGAAAGCGACACCAAAGGTCATTTGCCACAAATCAAAAGCGATATCTATTTGGTGATCTAAGACTTCGATGCAAAGCGGGCCGGTTCCGCCTGCAGGCATCGGCACAGTTATGGAAATACCGAACTCCGAATCTGTATCGTGGGGGAGTGGGCGGATGCGCGCGAGAAGATCCGGGACGGCGTGTGCCAATCTGTCCACGAACGTGGCCGGGAATGGCGAGATTGGCCCTAGTGTGCCTTCGAGCTCTTTAGCTGGCACTACCCGGCAAAGAGAGGGCAGGGCTTGGGCGTCGGAATTCAACATGAAAAACGGCAGTCACACGAGGTCGAATGCTCGTAGGTAATGCGCGCTTTTCGAGCGCATGTAATCGTCTAAATCATGGAGCGCGGCGTCACCGGCTACAAGCCTTCCGTGAAGCTGCTCCCAACTTCTGAAAGTGAAACAGTGCTTAAAGTCCTCGTGGAGATACGAACTAACCTCCGGTTCCGGATTAGCGGAGGAGTATCCTTTTGCGCCGGCAACGGGTAGGCGTGCCCATTGAGTAGTGCTGACAAGATTCACGACATGCCAATCGCAGCCATCGGCCATTTCGGAAGCGAAAACAACATTCCGGAAAAGTTGCGTGTGAAGGATATCGCCCATTGCTTCGCGCTTAATGGCTGCCTTGGTGGCGGAGGTCGACGGGTCGAGGTAGCGGCGCAAGATGTCGGGTCGGTTGGTAGGCTTCTCGCCAGGCTTGGCTTCGCCCTCGTGTGCGACGGGGTTCGCGGACCCGAACTTTGCCTCAATCGAGATTACGATCTGCCCGTCCGCGACTAGCATCGCGTCTGGCTCGGTCTGAAACTTCACGATGTCGCTTTCCAGCTGACGGCGAATTTCGTCGAGGCGCGTGTATCGCCCGATTCTCGAACCACTGACATCGACGAGCTTTCCCCACAGGTACAGCTGGGGCTCAACGTCGATCGGGCGCCCCGTCAAAAAGCGGGCAAGATCCGCCAGCTTTCCGGCTTGAGCGATGGCGACAAGCACGTTCCAGGTGAGCGCATCTTCGGACATCTCGTATCCCAGCCGATGGGTTTCAGCCTTTCCAACGGAGCTGAGTGCAATTCGCTCTGCGAGGTCGCGGCGTATCGGAAAGTTACGAAGCCGCGCCTCGTCCTTCATCGAATCACCGTTCCAATAGACGAAAGTGTTCGAATGAAGTCGAATCCCGTGAGCGGCACAGAACGGCTGGAGCGATTTCCTATAGTTCACCTCGCCGAGCGTCTCACTGCATCCGCGTACCGGACAGCGCGCCGGACTACGCACGTCGAACCCGGTCAAGTCAAAGTCCTGATGGCCAAAGTGTTGAAGGCAGTGCGACGCAGATCCGGGCTGATCGTCTTCCATAGGTCTAGTTCGCTGAAGGAGGGAGCCGTTACCTATACGCTCTACATGTGCCATCGGGCCGTGTACGCCGCGCAGAGCTGATCGAGCATCCGCTGGTATTCAGCATCCACGTTGATTCCGCAGGTGTTGGGGCGCGGGAGAGATGGAGGACTGACGTTATCAATGTTCACCGGCACGAGCAGCACGAAGTCGTAACCGGTAACGTGCGTGTGTCCGGGTTTGCGTGTAGGGAGAGTTTGAAGGAGGGCTATGGTCCGTCCTGGATCGGTCGCGGAATTCCGACTGATCGCCCAGGAAAACTCAGTCCAAAGGCTTTCGTCGCCCGAGGAAAGACGGGGAAGAACCTTGGCTACGAACTCATCTTCGCGGTCCCTGAAGAACGGATGGACTTGGTCCGGGATGTTCAGGACTCGTTGCGCCAGGCCGACCAAGACAGTCGCGACAAGGAGCGCTTCGGGCCGAGCCGAGTGAATTGCCGAGAGTACCTTGCTCAGATCGTCGAACCGATTCGTCCGATTGCGGTGCGCGGTGATCACCGACTTGTGTTCTACCGCGATCCGTACGCCGGGGATGTGAAGCTCTCCCGCCGGTCCCGGCTCTCCGACGAAGAGATCGATCTTCCGCAGCCTGTCTCCGGGCGAGCGAACGTTGATCCAGACCTTAACGATCCCGGCATCCACGTCGGATTTGAGCGGCGGGCAGCGTTCGAGCAGATCCGTGTAGAGCGCGTTGCTGACGACGTCGGAATGTCCTTCAAGCCGGTGATTGTGATAGCCGGCCTTCGCGACCGCGGCTATCGCCTCGTCGAACGGCGTGGTCACGCGGTCAGCTTGTGGGCGAGGGCGGCGTCGAAGAGATCGTCCTGGATCGCCGACGCGAACGTCTCCGGAAGAGGCAGGCGCTTGAGGACGTGCGATTGCATCCGGAGGTAGTCTTTCGCGGCCCGCTGGCAATGATCGCGGAGCCACTGCTGCGCCGGCGCCGCGTTGAGGTAGGCCGCGAGCTCGGTCATCCGGCTCGGATCGGAAGGAACTATGTAATAGACCGAATGCCGCGGGACGATCCGCCCTTGCTCGTCGGGCACGAAGTACGGCGCGACGCCGATGTCCTTGCAGAGAAGCTTGGGGCGCAGCAGGTCATCGAGCGGCGGCGTTTCGTGGAACGCGTACCACGGCTTGCGTTCGACGCAAGTGCGCGCGAGTAGCTTCGCTCGGCGAGCCGGCTCCGAGAGGTATCGCCCAAGCTCACCGAGTTTCCCCTCGGGAATCAGACGGCCGCTCCGATCGTACGGCACGAGCATCGAATGGCTTTCGATGGGCCGGCGATCGGGCTCGAGGTGGCGCCCAGCGATCGTGGGATAAGCGAACTCCCTGAGTCTTTCGTCGAGCTCCGTGTTCCGCACGACGAAAACGGAATCCGCGCCCGTAGCGACGCCACAGCTTACACGGAGACAGATGTCGTCCAGGGTGAGCGTCTCCGTGTCGTGGCCGGCACCAAGAACAGAAGGGAGCCACGAACTCGAGTCGGCCGGCAACCGAACCGTTCTAGTGGTGTCGTCGCGAAGGCGAACCAGCGTCTCGCCCCGCGGCCGTTCCTTTGTGATGGTTGATACCAGCGGATACGTCACTAGGTCACCAAAGGTCGCCTCGTCCAGGAAGTGCAGCTCTTCTATAGTAGTATCTGCCTGGAGAAGATTTCGAAGAGGCACCGCCGTCCTGACGTAGAGGAATTTCTCGGGGGTGATGAAGACCAGACGGCCGCCAGGTTTCAGCAGACTCAATGCCCGCTCAAAAAAGAGCATATAGAGATCGAACCGCCCCTGTGCCGAGCCGTATCGCTTGCGGTACTCGGCGCGCTCGACGGGCGACAGGCCGGTGATCGACACGTACGGAGGATTCCCAATGACGTAGTCGAAATGATCCGATGCTGTCAGAAGAAAATCAGCCTCGCGAATTTCGATCCGGTCAACGCCGGCGAATCGGTCCTGGCAAAAGGCAACCCGCGCGGGGTCCGAGTCGACGCCGATGAGACGGGGAAGCGGGACATTGCGATGCGCGCACCAGCGGACGACGCCATCGAGAAAGACGCCCGTGCCACAGCCTGGATCGAGGACGGCGGCGTCGGCGGGCGACGCTCCGTTTCGAAACAGCTTCTCGACCATCAGATCGACGACCGCGGGCGGTGTGAGGGCGTAGCCTTTCATTACGTGTTCGACGTCAGGCTGAAATGAGTCCGGCCATCAGGATTCTGCTCTCGGAGCTGACCTACCAAGATACTGTCGTCGGCGGGATCTGGGCGAGGTCATTCGCTTTCAATCGGTCCGGAACGTCTCACGCAACGGCGGCTGTTAGGGCCGCCGATCCCGCCGCACTCGACGACGTGCTCACGACTCCTCGGGGCACTGGAGCTTGTGTGCAATGGGAAGAAAGAGGGAGAAAAACTTTGTGTAATCAGCGTAATAGAGGTCCCAGTCGGCATTTTCATAATCCTCTGGATTGGCTCTGATATTCTGCGCGACCAGTCGGTAACACACAGCATCAGCGACAATCTCAGCGACCAAAACTCGGAAGTGCTTCAACTCCTGACCTGGGAAACCCGCTGCTTTCGAACCAAGGTACCTTGATAGCGACGGGTGGCGTGCCGCGATTTCCAAAACGTTGTTCCGCCAGCGAGAGCGCTGGTGTTTCAAGTCGATATCCTCGAGCTGGATTGACAGCTCAGCGCCGGGCGGCGGCACGGCCTGCAGTTCAGCCGTGGCTTCGCGTCCTGCTGCCGAAATCGTGATTGTGCCGCCAGCGGGAACACCATCAGATGCGAGCACGAGCTCACCCTGTGCGATACGCAGCTTTTCGTTCGGACGAATGATTCGTGGACCGGACAACTTGAAGTGTCGGCTTGAAACTAGTACTTGCAATTCCGTCGGTTGTGGGAAGGCCCCAATGGGTGCGAGGACGCGAAGTCGCTTTCGCGCTCCATCTGTGTGGATACGGTAACGCCTGTTCGCGAAACAAAGAGTGTCGACTTCCTTGAATTTGTCGGACTCTTCTGTGAACACTTCGATCGTGCTTTCAACCACAATCGGTCCGATTCGCGCCCGCACAGCGGTTGCTGGTGTCGCGCTGACTGCCTTAACACTCCAGATAGCCCTCAAAACACTTTCCTGTTGAGGGTGCGGTTGCAGCGTGACCAACCGTTGTTCCGACGAAATGTCTGGCGTGAGGCATTCTATCTGCACACTTGCGCCGCTCTCGATCTCTGGAAACACCTCTTGATTTACGGTCAACCAGAACCGCTGCGAATGTCCGAGGACCATCTGGGCGAAGGGCGGACTAAGCAAGTATCCACGCGTCTTGAATTGACTCCCTGCTTGGTAGCCTTCAGGATCTCGGGCGAGGTCCTCGTCGTCGGCATAGTCTTGCATGAACTTTGCGGCGGCTTTCTCCAACGCGTTCAGACGCCGGCGAGTGGCGTCGCTTTCTATGGTGGCCCGTTGACGCTCTTCTCGTTGTCGCTCGTCTTCGACAAGCGGGCGCAGCCGTTTCAACGCCTCGCGGAAGAGAGCCTGGACGAACGGATGTTGCCGCGTGAGTCCGGATTGCCGGGACGGATCCAGTATTGGTATTGCGTTAGTGCTTTCCGCCTGAAGGCCCTGCTCGAAGCGGTCGTCGAATGCGTTCCAAAGGTCGTCGATATATGCGCAGGTAAGCCTCCCGTGAAACCAGAGCGCATGTGGATCAGTCTCGAGTTCGGGATCAAAGTACGTCGCTTCGTGCACCCCGTGTCGGGATTTGACCAAGATCCCACCGAGTCGAAAACGATTGGATTCACGTTCAAACGGCGTCGGTGCTCGGGCGATCACAAGCTTGGCTTGCGCCCCTGCGTAACCAGGTATCGAGAACGTCTCCTTGACGCGATCACTGCTGCCGAACTGCGGTGCGCTCAACCGCACGGGTTTTTGACGACTTGAGTCTCGAAGAATGACGGTGCGCCGCGGATCGGCCAAGATATCTCGGAGCGCCACCATGTGCTGAATGCGAGCACGCAAACTCTCGTGCTGGGGGAAGGAGTGATTCGGTCCAACGCTCACCGAGACGAGAGTTCCCGATCCATTGTCAATCCCAATGCTTGAACGGCGGGCGGGCGTAGCTTCGTAGGTCCCGTGGGTTCTGAATACAAAGCCGTCAGTGATTTCACAAATATGCAGCTTGCCGTCGGCGGCGGCGATTGATTCGAATCGTACCGAGCCGAGCGCCGCGATATCTTTTGCTCCGCGTGAATTCGTACCTCGAACGCTCAACCCTTCTTCAAGACCGCTCACCCGCCCTCCTGTTTTAGAGAGCTTACTATCCATATCCACTAAGGTCATGCCATCGGCGAAATCGCGCACCCGCAGCATGCGTCCTGACTTACCTCTCTCAATTATTATCTCAATTCGTCCTTCCGTTCCTAGGCTCTGGTAGCGGTCATCTGCGTTTGTGACGAGTTCAACGATTGCGTCGTAAATGTCCCTGATGGCGAGCCGTGCCTGCTGCATCACCGAGCGGCGATCTCCCACCACGTGTTTCTCATGCTTCGGCATCGTCATCATGTCTCCTGCCGCTACTGCGACGCCCGGTAAGCTTGCCGACATTCAAGCAGAAACTCCTGGATGTCGGTTTGATCGGCAACGGTGGCTTTTCCACGAAGGGCGTCGAACCGATTCGCCCAAATCTCGTCCGGAGCGTCAACGCGGCAACGGAGGAACTCTGCGATCTCACCGAGTGATGGGGTGAACGCGGTCGGGTCCGATGAGTATCTGCTGAAGAGCGGATGGGAGCGTAGCCGCGCCAACTCCTTCAGGATTTTTTGGCGGTGTGGTTTAGCCTGCGGTTTTCCGCCCAGCGACTCAAACCTCCTCGCGCTGTCGCGCACCCATTGAACGCCATTTTCGGTGAGCATCCAGCCATCAAGCAGCGGCCCGCGGTTAGTCTTCGTCGCGTGGCCGCGCCCCTCTCCCGAGCGTCCCTCCACCAAAGCCCCCCACTGTTCTTTGCGCGCGTCGATGAGGGCTACGCGAACGATGTCCTTGTCCGGGAAGTGTGTGTACCTCGTCCAAGAGAACGATGCCGGGAACAATTCGTGGCATTTTGCAGCGATGTCCTCCGTGTGTACACGCCTTGATTCTCCTCCTAAAAGGCTGAGAACGTAGACGGCAAGCTCTCGGTTCGCGAAGTCCGGCATTTAGAGCTCCTCAGTTGCAACATCAGTCCCATCGCGTTCGAGCAGTCGACGGCGGCAGCTTAACTCACCGTCCACGGAACTACAGTTTCTTGACGTCGATCTGATAGCCACGAGCCGCCATAGTTTTCGCGATGTTCAACCCGGCTTCCTTCGCGATGTCATCCTTAAAAGGGATATAGATCAGCCCTTGGATGTCGGAAGGTCGCTCCATGTTTTCCTGCGTTTTGAGCAAGACCGCGACATTTTGGCGCCCCAGCTTGGCGAGCAGCATGCCCAACTCAAGAACTACATTCTGGCGTGCGCGGTATGCTTTCTCATCGGGCCGATTTGCCCGATACCCTTCGTCATCTGGAGTGGCGAGGACGACACCAAAGCTTGCCTCGGCGATGGCTCCTTCCAGTTTCTCAATAACCGTC
Source organism: Gemmatimonadaceae bacterium (assembly GCA_051305945.1). Classification (GTDB taxonomy): domain Bacteria; phylum Gemmatimonadota; class Gemmatimonadetes; order Gemmatimonadales; family Gemmatimonadaceae; genus JACDCY01. The sequence goes on along the minus strand of JBPPMH010000171.1, from coordinate 4,089 downwards.
TGTCCCTCCGTGGGTAACTGGTCAAGAATCAGCGGCTCCAGCCCCCACCGTCGCAGCATTGCCTCGAGCTGAGTACGGCTCGTCTCATCGTGACCGTAGACAACGAACACTTTGCGTTTGGCCAAGTACTTGGCTGGTTCCTCGGCAACACGAGAGACCCTTCCGAGCGCCGTTTCCACCGCAGCCTTGTTCTTGCGATCCTCAGTCTTGGTCTCCAAGCCGGCAGCTTCGAGTCGTTCGCGCGCCTCAGAAAGATCCATCGTCGTGTCTCCGATAGTCTCCGGTAGTGTCCAACGTGGATTCGTTACACCTACGGAGAAAGCAATTGCGGAACTGGGGCCCGCGAGACCAGCCCATCATGTCACGCGGGCGCCCCAGCCCCACCTTCCCAAGCCGACCGTCAGCGCCAAGCCTTGTTTGACCGTGCCAACGGCGCAAGAAAAGGTTTACCGCGCTCGAGTGGCTTCCTCATAACGTCGCTCAAGGATGGCCTTAGAGACGACCTCGTAGCTCATTCGCCAAGCCAGCGAGTTACGTCCGACGTATTCCGGTCGGCTGCCCTCCTGCTCGTGGACATCCTGGATACCGCGTACGAGCTTCTCAATGCAATCGTCGATCAGTTCGTCGATTGGAATGATCCAGGTAAACGTACCGCTAGGCGTATCCCACTCTACATTTGCACGAAAAGCGCCAAGCATAGGCATGATCCAACCCAGCGGGATTCGACCATTTACGCTCTCGCTCAGGAAGACAAGTTGATTCTCTTTGTTTGACTGACTACGAACGCGCGTGTTCTTGCCGGCCTTGTAGCGTCCGATGGGAAGTGAGAGTGCCCGCTTCTCGAGTGTGTCGCGCAGTCGAAGGATCTCGGGCGCTCTCGAGATCAGAATGCGGAAGGAACTGTCGTCTTTCGGGTCCTTTGCCTGTTCCGCGAAGCGCCGGACAATCCCTTCCTTGCGTCCGAAAAGTGCGACCGGATGACGACCCTCGTCGTACTCGGTGCAGTCGAACACAGCCAGATAATAAAGAACTTCGCGAACATCAATCGACTTATCCTCGTTCATTTTGTACGCGATGTCGTCGGCGTACGGCTCGCCCTTGAGCGTCTCCTGCAAGAACGCGAAGTGATCCTTGAGGTTCTCGAGGCTCTTGAGGTCGACCTGTTGACTCGTATTGAGTCCGCCGGCAATCTCAGCGATCTGATTCTCATCGACTCCGGTGATCACCTTTACGAACACGGATGCTGGCCACCCGTTCTCGGGCGGAGATTTCTGCGCCTCCAGGATGGCGTCGAGAGTGTGCCCGCCGTCCACCACGCCGTGGACGCTTGAGTTTTCAAGCTGTAGAATGGCCTCCTGACGCTTGTCGTCGAACGAGAGGTCCTTCGCGACGATTGTGAGACCGCGATTGCGCTCGTGAAAGCGCGCGGGCTCGCCGGTGAGCGTCCCGACGATGTCCTTGTAGACTTTGCTTCGGCGATTGACTTCGCGAGGATTCACCTCGCGCCAGTCCCAGAGGTCGCGCGGCAGAGATGCCGCAGGCGTGAAGTAAATGCCGAACTTGGAGGTGCCCGTCGGCGAAGGCAACGAACGGAACTGCTTGGTAGGGAAACGCAAGGTCGCCATAAAGTCTCCTTGGCAAACGACTCGCAATGAGCACGTCGCCGGAATGGCGTCCTACAACGCACTGGCCAAGGCCGAATTGCCCTGAGCGACTGCGATGAGGACGGAGTGAACTTATGGTGCTGCGGCTCGTTCGTCAACCGAGCCGTGTTCGGAGGAGTGCGGCTGCCTATCGGCCGTCGTGAAAGCGACTCGGTATAGGGGCGGAACACCCGAGGTCTTCCTCCTCGGCCGACCCGCCTTCTTCGCCGCCGTACGCTGCTTCTTGGCCGCGATCTCGATCGGCACGATGTCCGGCGTGCCCGATCCGTCGTACGGCTTGGGCTGCTTGTACGTGAACCGCTGGCCCTGGAAGTTCCGGAAGATCACTTCATCATCATTGATCTCCTCGACGTACTCCGGCAGCAGCGGCACCTTGCCCCCGCCACCCGGCGCGTCGATCACGAACTGCGGAACCGCCAAGCCGCTCGTCCACCCGCGCAGCGCCTGGATGATCTCCAATCCCTTCTGCACGGTCGTCCTGAAGTGCTCGCCGCCGGCGACCTGGTCGGCCATATATATGTAGTACGGCCGCACCCGCGCCTTCAGCAGCTCGTGCATCAGCTTCATCATCACCTTGGGATCGTCGTTCACGCCGCGCAGCAGCACGGTCTGACAACCCAGCGAGATCCCGGCCTTCGGCAGACGATCGAGCGCGGCCACCGCGACGGGCGCCACTTTGTCCAGAAGGCCATTAAGTGCGTGGCCAAGGCGTTTCCGAGCATCAAATTGAAATATCGGGCTAGTTACTTCAATTTGATGCCGGGAATTTAAAGGAGCCCGGACATACGACCCGCTTGGTTCTGATGATCCAGTAATGAAGGGATCATCGAGAGCCGGCCGGCTGATACCGCAGCAGACGGGGCTGACGGGTATGCGGCCGTTAAACCGCGATCTTCTTCGGCTTCTTCATCCCTATCCGCCAGCCCCCCAACGCGCTTCAAGCAATTCGCGCGTGGCGCGCTCGGGAATCAGCGATTCTCGCACCTTACTGCTACAGAAACATGGAGTCTCGGCCAGCGCCGCTTCGACGAACGGAAGGGTCGTGTCGTCCCATGCACCCCTTGGCAGGTGATATGCAGCCGCAAATGCGAAATCCACCATGATGCCTACCACCGCACGATCGGCGGTTTTCGTGACGTGCACCGGCGTCATTTCTCCCACCTCCGCGTCGATCAAGTGCCTTTCGATACCGAAACGTCGCAGGCGCTGCGCGACGACGTCCCCGAGCCGCGACGGTAGCGTGCGCAGATCACGCGCGGGCAGCAGGATTGGGAGGAGCGATCGCGAGCTTACGAGGAGCAGCAACGGCTTTCGGTCCACCACGAGCCGATTGGCGTACCAGTCGCCGAGCGCGATGCTGGAGGGCGGGGCGTCTTCCGTGGTGAGCGCGAGCACCGAGGCCAGCTTCCGGGTTCGCCTGAGAGTTACAGGCAATCTGCCTGTGTCCAGCTGGTACCGGCTGTCACAGCCCATCCCGAGTCACGCGCTCGACTGGGTGTCTTTCGCCCTATGCCCATCGTTAGCGGGTCACACCGCGGGACTGCAGGAACTCGAGCAGCTGCACGATCCGAGTCGAGCCAATGACGCGTGCGTCCACCAAATAGTGCGCCTCAAGGCGGTCCAGCATCCTCTCCACCGACGGGCCCGCGTCTGTGCCAAACCCGGTGAAGTCACGAAGATCGGATTCATCTGTAATCAGGCACTCCCAGTAGTCCATCTCCAGAACCTCGGCGAAGAAGCGCGGGGCGAGCTCTTCGACGGCCAAGAGCCGATTCTGAGAGGCAAGGACGATCTTCTTTGGTCTCTTCATCGATTAGCTGTCAGGCGCCGAGGTGTTGATCCAGGAACTGGCGAGGAGACAGCACTTCAATCCCACGCCAACCGGATACCTCAAGTAGGTCTCGGTCGCCTGACACGATCACGGGCGCCTGTGCTGCGGCCGCAGCTGCGAGAAACTTGTCATCGTCGGGATCCGCGCTGACCGGTGCCACGAGTGCCGGTGCATCGACGATTATCGCGTTCATGGCGATTAGCGCGAGGACGGGTTCGAACGCCGCATTGACGTCTGGATGCCGGAGGCCGAGTTCGTGGCCAACACGGCGGTACTCTTCAAGGATGGCGGGAGAGAGGATCAAGACGAATCGGCCGGCAGACCATGCAGCGAGCACGCGGCCCGGCGTCCCACCGAAAAACACCGCGGAGACGACGACGTTTGTGTCCAGCACGACTCTCACCGTGCCCGACGGACCCTTGCGATCGCGCTCGCGACGTCTGTGCGACGCAGTCCGCTACGCTTGGCGGCTTGGCGCGCTCGCGCCACCAAGGGCGCAAACTCACTGAGCGCCGGTGGGTCAAGGACCTTGAAGATCACGACGTCGCGATCCGCCACTACGACGAACTGCGCGCCAGCTTTTAGACCCAGGCG